>JAKAZT010000002.1 GCA_021815695.1 Pseudomonadota bacterium | reverse complement strand
CGGCGCTCGTGCCAAGGCGCCGCGCAGCAGCCGCGCCAGCAGGCGCTCGCGCGGACCGCGCGGCGTCGCCAGCCGCAGGCGCGCCAGCGCGGCCTCGGCATCGATCGCGCGTCCCGGCGCCAGCAGCGCCCCGGCCAGCGCCGGCCAGCCGCGCGGGCCGCGCGCCACCTGCCCTTGCAGCCAGCCCAGCGCAGGCAGCAGCCCCTGCTCGGCAGCATCGAAATCGCTGCCCAGGGGAAATGCCGGGAAAAGTCCCGCCCGACGCGAAGCCGCCAGCGCGGCGCGCAGACGCTGCGGGGTATTGGCGCGCCAGGCGTCGGGGACGCGAAAGTCGCGCGGCAGCTTGCCGGCGCGCTGCGCGTCGGCGACCAGCCCGTCGATGAAACGGGCGTCGCCGATCGCCAGCATCGCCCGCGCGCACTCGCCATCGCTGCGTCCGCGCAGGTCGGCGACGCCATATTCGGTGATCACCACGTCGCGCAGGTGGCGCGGAATCGTGGTGTGCCCGTAGGACCAGCGGATGTTGCTTTCGCTGCGGCCGTGCGCGCTGCGGGTCGCGCGCAGCATCAGGATCGAGCGCGCATCCGGCAGGGCGTGCGCCATGGCGACGAAGTTGTACTGGCCGCCGACGCCGCTGACCACGCGCTCGTCGGCCAGCGCATCGGACACCGCCGCGCCCAGCGGCGTCATCATCATGCAGATATTGAAAAAACGGCCGCCGCGGCGCTGCAGGGCATCGAGCGCGGCATCGGCGCCGGCAATCTGGTTCAGCCGCGCCACGCGGGTCATCTCCAGGCCGTCCCAGTCGGCGCCGTCCAGCCCGCGCAGCCAGCCATAGAGGTCGCGCGAACCGAGGAAGAACGCGCCGCGCAGATAACGGCCGCCGCGCAGACACTGACCGGGCAGCCAGGACTCCAGCGCGGCACGGGTGACGGCGTGGTCGAGATCGGCCGGCAGCCGCCGCGCGCCCGGCCACAGCAGTTCCGCGCCATCCACGCGACAATCCGCCGGCAGCAGGCCGAACCTGTGCAGCCGCGCCAGCCCGCCGGCATCCACCCGCGCCGGCAGCACACCGGCGTCGCGCAACCGCTGCGCATCGCCGGCGGCCAGCGTTGTCGTGATGATGCCGGCAGCCAACGCGTGCTCCAGCGCCGGATCGTCGAACACCTCGCGGCGCAGGATGCCGACGCGGCGCAGATGCATGAAGCCGTCCATCACCATCTCGCTGGAGCCGTGCAGGCCGTGCGCCAGCGGATCGAGGCCGCCGATCCGCGCAGCCAGTGCACGCGTACCGCCGCCGGCGTCGAGCGCGTCGAGCGCGGCGCGCCAGCGCGCGTTGTCGGCGTGCCGCAATCCCAGCGCGTACACCAGCGCGTCGGACAGCGCGCCGATGCCGATCTGCAGGGTGCCGGCGTCGGCGACCAGCGCGCTGGCGTGCAGGCCGATCGCGTGCTCGGCGTCGTCCACCGGCTCGCGCGGCAGCGCGAACAGCGGCGGCAGCACCGCCGGCACCTGCAGCAGATCGAACAGCGTCGCCGGTACCTCGGCGGCATGGCCGAGGAACGGCAGCTGCGGGTGCGCCACCGCCACGCACAGCGGACGCGGCACGCCGCGGGCGGCCATGCGCTCGAGCAGTTCGAGGGTCAGATCGGGATTGCAGGACAGACTGATGCGCGGCGTGCCCGCATCGTCGCGCAGCGCGACCAGTTGCACGATCAGATTGACGCCGCGCGTGGCGAGATCGCGGGCGACGTGGGTGTAGTTCTGGCTGATGTAGTCGCCCTGCGCGCTGCGGCTGGCGAGCAGCGCGCCGGATTGCAGATAGAACTCGTGCACACGCACGTTCGGCGGCAGGCGATCGGCGGCCTGCGCGAGGGCGTAGTCGAGGTCGGCGTAGTCGGCGCCGAACTGGCGCGCCAGAAAGGGCTCGAGAAAGCGCGCCTCGAGGTCGTTGTGCGCACGCGGCCGCTGCAGCGACAGCGCGGTGTAGATCGTCAGCGAGCGCGCCGGATCGGCAGCGACGCGCCGGTACAGCGCATTCAGCAACGCGTTGGGCTTGCCCAGCCCCAATGGCGTCGCCACCACCAGATCCGGGCCGACGCGCGCGAGGATGCGTTCGGCAAGGGTGTCGGGATCGTCGCAGCGTTCGGGCGCGCTCATGGGCGGATCTTCGCAGATGCGGCCGGCGGCCGGCGACGGGCGGCTACACTCGGGCCGTGAATGCCTCCGCCCCGCCGCCGCGTCCGACCCTGCACGCGCGCCTGCTCGCCGAGCAGGCGCTCAGCCGCGCAGCGGGCGCCCCGCTGGTGGCCGGCAATGCGGTCGAACTGCTGATCGACGGTGCCGCGCATTTTGCCGCCTGGCAGGCGGCGATCGAATCGGCGCGATCGCATGTGTTCGTCGAGAACTACATCATCGCCGACGATCCCGTCGGCCGCGGCCTGCGCGACGCCCTGATCGCTGCCGCGCAGCGCGGTACGCGCGTGTGCGTGATCCACGACTGGCTGGGCAATCTCGGCAATGCGCGCGCCGCGTTCTGGCTGCCGCTGCGCGCCGCCGGCGGCGAGGTGCGCGTTTACAACCGGCTGCGCGCCGACAGCCCGTTCGGCTGGATCAGTCGCGATCACCGCAAACTGGTGCTGGTCGACGGCGTCTGGGGCTCGCTGTCGGGCGTCTGCGCCGCCGCCAAATGGCTGGGCGATCCGGCGCGCGGCGTGCCGCCGTGGCGCGACACCGGACTGGTGATCCGCGGCCCCGCGCTGGGCGATCTCGAGCTGGCTTTCCGCGACTCCTGGGCCGGTCTGGGCGAACCGCTGGACCTGCCCGTCGCAACGGTGCCCGAGGCAGCCGGAGCCATCGCATTGCGGGTGATCGCGACCCATCCGCAGACCGCGGGGCTGTATCGCCTCGACCAGCTGGTGGCGGCAATGGCGCAGCGCACGTTGTGGCTGACTGATGCCTACTTCGTCGGCATCCCCACCTACGTGCAAGGACTGGTGTCGGCCGCGCGCGACGGCGTCGACGTGCGTCTGCTGGTGCCCGGCAGCAGCAATCTGCATGCGGTGGCGGCGCTCTCGCGCGCCGGCTACCGGCCGCTGCTCGAGGCCGGGATCCGCGTGTTCGAGTGGAACGGCAGCATGCTGCATGCCAAGACCGCGGTCGCCGACGGCCGCTGGGCACGGGTCGGGTCGTCCAATCTCAATCTGTCGAGCTGGCTGGCCAACCTCGAACTCGACGCCGCGATCGACGACGAGGGCTTCGCCGGTTTGATGGCCGAGCAGTACGAACGCGATCTCGCCAACGCCACCGAGATCGTGCTCGCCGATGGCCGGCGACCGCGACCGAGCGGCGCCGCGCCGCCGCGCCCGCGTCGCGCCGGCGGCAGTTCCAGCCGCGCCGCGGCCGGCGCGCTGCGTCTGGCCAACACGGTCGGCGCGGCGCTGTCCAACCGCCGCGTGCTGGGGCCGTCCGAGGGCGGCGCCCTGCTGGCCGGCGGCCTGCTCCTGCTCGCGCTGGCGATCCTCGCGGTGCTGCTGCCGCAGTTGCTGGCGTGGCCGCTGGCGCTGCTCTGCGGCTGGATCGGCGCCAGCCTGCTGCGCAAGCGCCTGCGCCTGCGGCGACGGCCGCCGTCGCGCTAGCGCAGCGTCTCGGAAATACGCATGACTCATTCCCGCGTCTTTCGGCGCGATACGGCGTTGCGCCTGGTCTCGCAGCGAAATCCATCGGAAATTGCCGGCGCGCACTTCCGGGACACACCCCAGGACCCGCGGATCGGCATGCTAGCCTTTGCGGTCCGATGGCCGCGTCCGCCGACTCCACCGCATCCGACCGCAGTCCGCTCACGCCGAGCGCGCTGACGCGGCTGGTGCGCGATCTGCTCGACGACGCGCTGCCGCTGCTGTGGATCGAGGGCGAGCTGTCCAACCTCGCCCGCCCCGCCTCCGGACATCTGTATTTCACCCTCAAGGACGCCCACGCGCAGGTGCGCTGCGCGATGTTCCGGCCGCGCGCGCAGCTGCTGCGCTTCCGGCCCGCCGATGGCCAGCACGTGCTGCTGCGGGCACGGGTGACGCTGTACGAGCCGCGCGGCGAGTTCCAGCTGGTCGTCGAGCACCTGCAGGACGCCGGCGCGGGTGCGCTGCAGCGCGCTTACGAAGAGCTGCGCGCCAGACTCGCCACCGAGGGCCTGTTCGATGCCGCGCGCAAGCGGCCGTTGCCGGTGCTGCCGCGGCGCATCGGCGTGATCACGTCGGCCAGCGGCGCCGCCGTGCGCGACGTGCTGAGCGTGCTTGCGCGCCGCTTCCCGCTGGTCGAGGCCGATCTGCTGCCGGTACCGGTGCAGGGCCGCGAGGCACCGCCGGCGATCGCGGCGATGCTGGCACGCGCCGCCGCCAGCGGCCGCTATGACGTGCTGCTGCTGACCCGCGGCGGCGGCGCGGCGGAGGACCTGTGGGCGTTCAACGACGAGGGTGTGGTGCGTGCCGTCGCCGCCAGCGCGGTGCCGGTAGTGGCGGCGATCGGTCACGAAACCGATTTCACCCTCGCCGAGTTCGCCGCCGACCTGCGCGCACCGACCCCGTCCGCCGCCGCCGAACTGCTGGTGCCGGATGCGCAGGAGCTGGCGGCGCGGCTGACCGTGCTGCACCAGCGCGCGGCGCGCGCGCTGCGGCGTCGCCTCGACGCGATCGCGCAGGGCCTGGATCAGCGCTGGGTGCGACTGCAGACCCAGCGACCGCAGACGCGGCTGGCGCTGCAACAGGCGCGCCTGGCCATGCTGGCGGCGCGGCTGCGCAACGCACCGGGAGCACGCCTGGCCGCTGCGCGCGCACGCCTGGGCATTCTTGCTGCGCGGCTGCAGGCACACGACCCGCGCCGGGCGCTGGCCGAAACACGGCGCCGGCTGATGGCGGCGCAAGGGCGGCTCGCCGCGTCGCTGCATACGCTGCTGCCGCGCCGGCAACAGGCGCTGGCGGCGATGGTGCGGACGCTGCAGACGGTCAGCCCGCTGGCCACGCTGGAACGCGGCTACGCGATCCTGCTCGACACCGAGGGTCGTGTGCTGCGCCGGGCGGCGGATGCCCGTGCCGGCGACTGCCTGCAGGCCCGCCTCGCCGACGGCAGCCTGCGGCTGCGCGTGGCCGGCGACGAGAGCTGAAGCACCCGCAGCGTGGCGACCGTCACCCTCGCCGCCCCGGCGCGCTTCGAACAGCGCATCCGCCACAGCCGCTTCCTGGCCCTGGCCACGTCCGTGGACGACGTCGCCGCGGCAGCCGCCTGGATCACCGCGCAGACCGACGCCGCGGCCAGTCACAACGGCTGGGCGTATCGCGTCGGCGACGCCTGTCGCTGCAGCGACGACGGCGAGCCGGCGGGCACGGCGGGACGCCCGATCCTGCAGGCGATCGATGGTCAGGGCCTGGATCACGTCGGGGTGCTGGTGTCGCGCTGGTTCGGCGGCATCAAGCTCGGCGCCGGCGGGCTGATGCGCGCCTACGGCGGCACCGCCGCGGAATGCCTGCGCACCGCGCCGCGGCGGTCACTGCGCCTGCTGATCACGGCGAACGTGCAGGCCACGCCGGCCGTGCTGGCGCGACTGCGCGGACGTCTGGCCCGGTTCGAGGCCACGCTCGACGCCACCGCCCGCAGCGGCACCGCACTGGTCCTGCGCCTGCCCGCCGAGCACCTGCCCGCGCTGGAACGCTGGCTGGCTGACCAGACCCGCGGCCAGGGGCGCTGCCGGACGCCCTAGTACGACGCCCCGGAAGCGCGCGCCGGCGAGTTCCCAACCGGCCCGCCGCGAGCCGGCTGTCGCCGTGCCTGTCACCCCGCGGGACGCGCCGCCCTCTACAATCGCGACTCCCTGCCGACCTGCCCCGATCCATGACCGACGCCTCCCGACCGCGCGGGCGCAACCTGCGCGCGCTGACCAGCCTGTGGCCCTATGTGCGACCGTATCGCGCGCTGGCGCTGGGCTGGGTGGCGTTTCTGGCGCTGTCCTCGAGCTCCACGCTGGCACTGCCCTACGGCGTGCGGCTGATGATCGACCACGGCTTCAGCCGCAGCGACCCGGCCGCGCTCAACCGCAGCTTCCTGCTGCTGTTCGCGATCGCCCTGGTGCTGGCACTGGCGACCGCCGGGCGCTACTTCTGCATCTCGTTGCTGGGCGAGCGCGCGGTCACCGCGCTGCGCGACCGGCTGTACGCGCACCTGATCGGCCAGGACGTGGCCTTTTTCGAGCGGCTGCGGGTCGGCGAGGTGATCTCGCGCCTGGGCACCGATACCCAGGTGGTGCAGGACATGCTGGGATCGGGTGTCTCGGTGGCGCTGCGCAGCACGGTCACCCTGATCGGCGCGGCCGCGCTGATGGCATGGACCCAGCCGCGTCTGGCCGGCATGACCGCGCTGGTGATCCCCGGCGTGATCCTGCCGATCCTGCTGTTCGGGCGGCGCGTGCAGAAGCTCTCGCGCAGCAATCAGGACCGCATCGCCGACACCGCGGCGATCGCCAACGAGACGCTCAACGCCGCCAGCACGGTCAAGGCCTATGCGCGCGAGGGCGTCGAGGCCGGCCGCTACCGCGCCGCGCTGACGCAGGCGCTGCGCATGGCGCAACGACGCATCGGCACACGCGCCGGCCTGACCGCCACCGTCATCGTGCTGGTATTCGGCGCGGTGACGCTGGTGCTGTGGACGGGCGCACGCGAGGTGGTCGCCGGCCAGCTCAGCCCCGGCGTGCTCGGCCAGTTCGTGCTGTACGCCGTGTTCGCCGCGGGCGCCATCGGTGCGCTGGCCGAAACCTGGGGCGAGGTGCAGCGTGCCGCCGGCGCAATGGAGCGCATCAACGAACTGCTTGCCGAACAGCCGCAGCTGGTCGCACCCGCGCAACCCCGGGTGCTGCCGCAACCGATGCGCGGCGAAATCGCATTCGAGCAGGTGGGGTTCCACTATCCGACGCGCCCAGACACCCTGTCGCTGGCGAACTTCAGCCTGCGCGTGCGCTCGGGCGAGACGGTCGCACTGGTCGGCCCCTCCGGCGCCGGCAAGACCACCGTGCTGCAGCTGCTGCTGCGCTTCTACGATCCGCAGCAGGGGCGCATCACGCTCGATGGCGCAGACCTGCGCGAACTGGACCCCGCGGCGCTGCGCCGCGCGCTGGCGCTGGTGCCGCAGGAGCCGGTGATCTTCCACGCCAGCGCGGCCGACAATATCCGCTTCGGCCGCGCCGATGCCGACGATGCGGCGGTGATCGCCGCCGCGCAGGCCGCCGAGGCCGACGCATTCATCCGCGCGCTGCCCGAGGCCTACGCGATGCCGCTGGGCGAGCGCGGCGTGCGCCTGTCCGGCGGCCAGAAACAGCGCATCGCCATCGCCCGCGCCCTGCTCAAGCATGCCCCGGTGCTGCTGCTGGACGAGGCCACCGCCAGTCTCGATGCGCAATCCGAGGCGGCCATCCAGAAAGCGCTGTCACATCTGCACTACGGCCAGACCACGCTGGTGATCGCGCATCGCCTGGCCACCGTGCAGCGCGCCGACCGCATCGTGGTGATGGATGCCGGCCGCATCGTCGCCGAGGGCACGCACGAACGTCTGCTCGCCGCGGGCGGGCTGTATGCCGACCTCGCGCGTCTGCAGTTTCTCAGCTGACCCCGGCGGCGCTGCGCCTCCCGAAGAAAAACCCCGCGCGCACTGCGCACGGGGTACCGTCATCCGGTCAGGGGATAATCGATCAGCTGGCGATCTGCACGCCCGAGGCCTGGGCGCCCTTGGGGCCCTGCACCACCTCGAAACTCACCCGCTGTCCCTGTTGCAGGGAGCGGAAACCCTCGGCATTGATCGCCGAGTAATGCACGAACACGTCTTCACTGCCGTCTTCGGGCGCGATGAAACCGAAACCCTTGGCGTCGTTGAACCACTTCACGGTACCGAGCAACATTGCCTTCACCCCTTGCGATGGAAGAAGTGCAGGTCCGGCATCCGGCTGTCCCCGTGGCCCCGGATCCCCGCACGGCGGGGAGTATCGCCACGATGGCGGCACATTCGCAAGCGGGCACCGTGATGGCCGCCGCGGACTGCGGCCAGTTAATCGCAGCCGATTAACTCGGCTCGAAAACGCCCGGGCGGTCCGGGCCTGACTCAGGCCATGGCCAGCAGCGCGGCGAGCAGGCCCGGGATGCCGGCACTGGCGGCGGCGACGTTCGCCTGCACCTCGTCCATGGTGATCGCGCGCGGCTCGGGATCGCAGCCGGCCGCCCAGTTGGCGACCACGGCCAGGCAGGCGTAGTCCAGGTCCAGCTCGCGCGCCAATGCGGCCTCGGGCATGCCGGTCATGCCCACCAGATCGCAGCCGTCGCGGCGCAGGCGCGCGATCTCGGCGATCGTCTCCAGCCGCGGCCCCTGGGTGGCGCCGTAGCAGCCGCCGTCGATCAGGGCGACCCCGGCACGATGGGCGGCCCGCAGCACGTCCCGGCGCAGGCTCGCGCCGTAGGGTTCGCCGAAGTCGATGTGCGTCACCGCGGCGCCGTCGGCGTCGCTGTAGCTGGCGGCACGGCCCCAGGTGTAGTCGATCAGCTGGTCCGGCAGGGCCAGCGTGCGCGGCGCCAGGTCGGCGCGGATGCCGCCGACGGCGTTGACGGCGAGCACGCGACGCGCGCCCAGCGCGTGCAGCGCCCACAGGTTGGCGCGGTAGTTGACCCGATGCGGGGCGAGGTGATGGTGCTCGCCGTGGCGGGCCAGAAAGACCAGCACGCGGCCATGGAGCCGCCCCAGCACCAGCGGTGCCGAGGGCATGCCCCAGGGCGTGTCCAGTGCGCGCCGCTCGATCACCTCGATGTCCGGCAGCGCGTACAGGCCGGTGCCGCCGATCAGGGCCAGCGCGACGGGGTCGCTCATGCACCTTCCTCCGGCAGCGCGTAGATCGCCGGCAGGTTGCGGCCCTGGTCCTGGAAGTCCATGCCGTAGCCGAACACGTAGCGGTCGGGCACCTCGAGGCCGCAGACGTCGGCGGCGAGTCCCGGTACGCAGCGGCCGTGGCGCTTGACGCACAGCGCTGCGATCAGCACGCGCCGCGCGCCGGCGGCACGACAGGCGTCGCGCACCGCGGCCAGGGTGTGGCCCTCGTCGAGGATGTCGTCGGCAAGGATCACCGTGCGCCCGCCCAGCCCGACCACCGGGCGGCGCAGCCAGTGCAGTTCGCCGCCGCGGGTGGCGCCGCGATAACGCGTGGCGTGCAGGTAGTCGAATTCGAGATCGCTGCGCACGGACAGCGCCAGCGCACCGGCAAACATCAGCGCGCCGTTCATCACGGTGAGGAACACCGCGCGCTCGCCGGCCAGCAGGACGTCCAGCTCGCGGCCCATGCGCGCGATCGCGGTCTCGATCGCGGCGCGATCGTGCAGGCGCTCGGCTTTGCCCAGCGCCTCGACCAGCGTGACAGGCAGACTCATGCGGGATCTCCGTCCACGATAGGCAGTGCCTGCAGCCGGGCGATGAAGGCCGCGCGCTGGGGATTGTCCTCGAGACTGGCCCAGCTGCCTGCCGCCGCGCCGCGCAGGTTGGCCAGGCGCGCCGGATCACAGCGCGCGCGACCGCGCACGCAAGCCAGCGCTTCCTCGACCAGCGCCGGCGCGCACACCAGCACCAGATCGCAACCGGCATCGAGGTGCGCATGAATGCGTGCGCCGATGCCGCCCGCGGACTGCGCAGCGGCCATGCCGATGTCGTCGCTGAAGACGATGCCGCCAAAGCCCATCTCGCCGCGCAGGATGTCCTCGATCCACACCCGCGCGTAACCGGCCGGCTGCGGATCGACCGCCGGATAGGCCACGTGCGCCATCATCACCGCCTCGGCGCCGGCCTCGAACGCGGCCGCGAACGGCAGCAGATCGGCGGCATGCAACCGCTCCAGATCGCGCGGATCGCTGGCGGCGGCGACATGGGTGTCTTCGCGCACCGAGCCGTGACCGGGAAAGTGCTTGGCCGTCGCCGCCATGCCGGCCAGATGCATGCCGCGCACATAGGCCTGCACCAGGGTGGCGCAGGCATCGGGTTCGGCGTGCAGGGCACGTACGCCGATCGCACGATTGCCGCGCGCGAGGTCGGCGACCGGCGCGAACGACAGATCGATATCCAGCGCGCGCATCTCGCTGGCCATCACCCAGGCATGCTCCTCGGCACGCGCGATCGCGGCGGCGGGATCGCGGTCGTACAGCGCGCCGATGCGCGCCAGCGCCGGCAGGCGGGTGAACCCCTCGCGGAAGCGCTGCACCGGTCCGCCCTCCTGGTCCACGCTGACCAGGAAGTCGGCGCCGCGCAGTGCGCGCAGCGCATCGATCAGGTCGGTGACCTGGGCGCGGTCGCGAAAGTTGCGCGAGAACAGGATCACGCCGCTGATTTCCTCCGCCGCCAGCAGCGCGCGTTCACGCGCGCCCAGCTCGATGCCGTCGAAGCCGACCACCAGCATCAGATCTCCTCCTGCCTCTGCGCGAGGTCCCATGTCGAATAAGGATATTCCGCCAGCTGCACGTTCAGATAACGCGCATCACGACTGACCTCGCGGCCCAGCCAGGCGGGCTGCGGAAATGCCGCGTCCGTCGCCGGCAGCTCGATCTCGGCGACAACCAGTCCGGCGTTGGCGCCGAGAAACTCGTCCACCTCGAACACGAAGCCGTCGACCGGCACGTCGTGGCGGATCTTCTCGACGATCGGGCCGCACAGTCGCGTGAGCATCCGCTCGGCGTCCGCACGCGGAATCGGGTACTCGAACTCCTCGCGCTCGATCGTCGTGCGTGCCGACTTGATGTTGAGCCAGGCATCCGCCTCGGCGACGCGCACGCGCACCGAGGCGCGCGCCGCGCCCGGCGCAGGCGCGGCAGCGCCGACCAGATACCCCTGCACGAAACGGCGGCTGCGCACGATCTGCGTGCGCCAGCGGGCGTCGCGCAGCAGGAACTTGCGTTCGATCTCGATGGCCATCAGTCGCCCCGCCGGTACGTGACGGTGGTCATGCGCGCTCGAACAGCGCGATCGACTCGACATGCGCGGTATGCGGAAACATGTCCATCACGCCGGCCGCATCCAGGGTGAATCCGCGCCGTGCCAGCGTGGCGGCGTCGCGCGCCAGCGAGCCGGGATGGCAGGACACGTAGACCACGCGTCGCGTCGACGCCTGCGGAAGGTACTCCAGCAACTGCTGCGCGCCGGCACGCGGGGGGTCGAGCAGCAGCGCGTCCCAGGGTTCGCGCGCCCACATCGCGCCGCGCTGGTCGGCGAACAGGTCGGCACTGAAAAAGCGCGCGTTGTCGATACCGTTGCGCGTGGCGTTTTCGACCGCCCGCTGCACCAGGCCGGCTTCGCCCTCGATGCCGGTGACGGTCGCCACCCGGCGCGCGATCGGCAGGGTGAAGTTGCCCAACCCGGCGAACAGGTCGAGCACGCGCTGGTGCGGTTGCGGATCGAGGAGCTCCAGCGCGCGATCGACCATCGCCCGGTTGATCGCGGCATTGACCTGGATGAAGTCCAGCGGCCGGAATGCCAGCGAGGTGCCGCTGGCGGGCAGCGTGTAACTCAGTTCCACCGCATCGGCGGCCTCCAGCGGATGGACGCTGTCGATGCCGCCGGGCTGCAGCCAGATCGCCCAGCCGTGCTCGCGGGCCAGGCCGGCGAGACGCGCGCGATCCGCGACCGACAGCGGCTGCAGATGACGCAGCACCAGTACCAGCGCCGCATCACCGGCGGCAAACTCGATCTGCGGAATGCTGCGTGCGGCATCCAGCGTACCCAGCAGCTCGCCCAGCGCGCCCAGTTGCGGCCCCAGCGCCGGATCCAGCACCTCGCAGCGGCGCAGGTCGGCGACGAACTGCGGGTTGGCCTCGCGAAAGCCCACCAGCACGCGGCCCTTCTTCTCGACCCAGCGCACCGACAGCCGGCCCTTGCGCCGGTAACCCCAGGGTTCGGCCGTCAGCGCCGGCAGCCAGCGCCGGGGCTGCAGCCTGCCGATGCGCTCGAGGTTCTCGGCGAGCACCCGCTGCTTGGCGGCAATCTGCGCCGCCGGCGCCAGATGCTGCAGACTGCAGCCGGCGCAGATGTCGTAATGCGCGCAGCGCGGCACGACGCGGTCCGATGACGCAGTCAGCAGTTCGACCACCGCCGCCTCGTCGTAATGCCGGTGCCGGCGGGTGATGCGCACGCGCACGCGCTCGCCGGGCAGGGCCCCGGTGACGAACAGCGCCTTGCCGTCGAGGCGGGCAACGCCGCGACCGTCGTGGCTGAGATCGTCGATGGAAACTTCGGTCGCGGTCATGCGCAGAAACGAAGCCCGGGCTTGCGGCCCGGGCTGGCTGGGGTCGAGGGGATTGCGGACTACTTCTTCTTCCACGCGCCGGAACTGTCCTGATAATACCAGCCGGGTCGCGCTTCCTGAATCCAGGTCTGCGCGAACACGGCACGGATGCGTGCTTCCCACTCCGGGTGGCCGTTGGCATTCGCGATCGCGGCGTACAGTCGCGCCCGCTGGTCGTTGGCGCTGGCGACGATCTGGCTGACCTGCGGACGCTGCGCCAGCGGCACCGCGGAGAGGTCGCGCACGGCGATGTTGCCATTGGCGGTGAAGCCGACCGCGCCCGATGTCAGCAGCGGCTCGACCTGACTTTCGAACTCGCTGTGCATGCTGGCGCGGATGGACTGGATCTCGGGCGTACTGATGTCCATGTCGGGCGCGGCGGCCTGCGCGGCCGGGATCAGCAGATCGAGCACGGCGGCCATGCCGCCACCGGACTTGGCGGGAGCCGCACTGGCGGCCGGCGCCGGGGTCGGGGCCGAAGCCGACGGAGCCGGTCCGATCACGTCCTGGACGATCTGCTGCGCCGCCTTCTGCGCCGCGGCAGCGGGAAAGTAGACATTGATGGTGACGCAACCCGTCGCCAGCACGGCGAGCAGGCCGGTGAGCACGATTGGAGCGCGGATACGCATGCGAATCTCCTTGTGAAATGACGGGCTCAGCGGATCACCGGGGCCTGGCCGGAAGTGGCGGCCTTCAACCGGGACAACAGTGTCGGCCAGTCCACCCGCGTCTGATGACCGATCACCTTGATGTAAGGCAGCCCGCCGCCTTCGACGATGGTATAGCCGCCGCCATCGGCCGGCGCGACGCCGCCCATCGTACAGACGTCGCCGGCCAGCGTGCAGCTGAGACCGATGCGACTGTAGGGAAAGCTGCTGAAGATGCCGAGCACGGCGGCCTGCAGCCCGCCGGCGAGGCCGCCGCCGCCGACTTCGGTGAGGTTCTTGACCGCGCGCTGGCTGATGCGACCGCCATGATCGGCGCGCAAGGTCGCATCGAACGCCACCGGCTTCCAGTTCACCAGCCGCAGTCCGCGAATGGATCCGTCCAGCGCACCGGTGATCTGACCGAAGTCGAACACGCCGGTCAGCGGCGCCAGATCGATGCCCTTCAGGCTGAGATCGGCGGCGAGTTCGGGCGCGGGTCCGAACGGGTGCGCCAGCGCCAGCCGGGTGACGTCGACGAAGCCGCCGAACACGTTGAGGCTGAGTCCGCCGTCGAGCGCGATGCGTCCCTGGCCCACGCGCAGGTCGGGCAGCGCACCGCCCAGCGTGCCGCGAAAGGCCGGCCAGCCCAGCGCGCCCGAAAGCTGGCCGAGATCGACCCCGGCGAGCGCCAGCGACGCCACCAGCCGGGATCCTTTGCTGGCACCCGGATCCAGCGCCAGATGCTGCAGCAGCAGATTGCCACCCAGCAGCGGGATCGATGCCGGTGCGCTCAGCGCCAGGGCCGTGCCGTCGGCACGCCAGCGCAGGGTCGCCGCGCCCAGCGGCACGCGATACAGGCTGGCAGCGCTCCACATCAGCGTGGTTGCAGGCGCCACGGCGCCCTGCCGCCAGTCCACGCCTCCGTTCAGTCCGGCGACCGCGAAGCGGTTGCCGCCGTCAGCGATGTCGACACGATCGAAATTGAGCTGCAGGCGAGTCAATGCTCCCTGCGCATAGGCGAGCTGGCCCTGCACGCGCCCGACCGCCTCCAGTTTGGGATAGCCGATCGCGCCCAGCAGGCCCTGGCCGTAGCGCTGCAGCGCCTGCGGCAGGCGCGCGTCGAAACGGTCGACCCGCAGCGCGGTCAGCGTGCCCGCGGCATTGGTGCTCAGCGCGGCGTCCACCTGCAGTCCGTCGACGTCGTCGTATCGCAGCCGCGGCACGCTCAGCGCGCCGTCGGCCGCGCGCGCAGCGCTGAGATGCAGCTCGGCATCGCGGGTCGGAAGGGCGACGTAAAGGCGCCCGGCCAGCAGTTGCCCGCCGCGCAACGTGCCGTCAAAACTGAAACGGCTGCCGCTGGCGGCCCGCTCGAAGCTGATATCGCCGCGCGCACCGAACTGCTGCGCGGCGGTCGCGCCCTGCGCGGCGGAGAACCCGAACCCGGCGAGGCTGAGGCGCCCCGACACGCGCGTGCGTGCCGGATCGAGATCCACCGCCAGCGTGCCGTCGAGAGTGCCGGCGGTCACGCTGGCGCCCCGCCACGCCTGCGCCAGCGCGCCCTGCAGCCAGCCCAGCGGCAACCCGACCATGCGCAGCTCGACGTGGGTCGGCGTGTCCAGCGGCACCGCGGCGGCCAGGCGCACGCCGCGCTGGTCGATCACGGCCTCGAGCGTGTCCTCGGCCGGATCGAGCAGCAGGCCCAGCTGCGCCGCGGCAAGGGCGCCGCCCGGTGCGCCGCGGACCTGCAGCGGTCCATCCAGATGCCAGCGTCCGTCGACGCCACGCAGCAGGCTGCCGTCCAGCGTCAGGGCGACATCGTGCCAGCCCAGCGCCGGCACATCGGCATGAGCGGTCGCCAGGTGCAGCGTCAGGGCGCCGGCCGGCGCCGACGCCGGAGCCAGTGTCAACGTCACCTGCTGCAGCACGAAACCGCTGCCGGCGATGCGTGTCGCGCTGGCACGAAGCGCGGCCTGCGCGGACCCCGCCACGAGCGCCAGCGCGATCGCGAGCAGCCGGACATGCACCCTTGCGGACGGCCTCATGATTGGGGATTCTGACAGAAGGAACGGCTCCGCCAGGGGAACGGGGCATGAACGACGGCGCTCCCGACACGCTCCTGCACGTGCTGCTGGCCGAGGATGATGCGGTCAGTCAGCGTTTTTTCGCCGCAGCGCTCGCCGCCCTCGGCTGCGTCGTGGACACTTGCGATCGCGGCGACGAGGCGCTGCGGCTGGCACGCACGCGACCTTACGACCTGCTGCTGCTCGACGTGCGCCTGCCCGCAATCGGCGGCGCCGATCTGCTGCATGCGCTGCGCGCCGACGCGCAGGCCGTCTCCCGCGACAGCGTCGCGCTGGCCAGCAGCGCGGCACTGGATTTTTCGCAGCGGCGCACCCTGCTCGCGGCCGGTTTCGCCGGCATCGTGCCGAAGCCGGTCACGCTGGCCACGCTCGAGGCGCTGGTCCAGGCGCAGCGCCTGCGCCTCGGCCATGCCCTGCTCGATGACACCGCCGCGTTGCAGGCACTGGGGCGCAGCCGCGACAGCATGAACGCACTGCGCGGACTGCTGGCCGCGGAGCTGACGGAGCTGGCAGGCGATTTCGAGCACCGACTGCACCACGATCCCGCCAGCCTGGTCGAGCCGCTGCACCGCCTGCAGGCGGCGTGCGGATTCTGCGGCGCGCCGACGCTGGCGGCCGCCGCTGCCGCGCTGGAGCGCGACTTGCGGCAGCGCCATGCCGGCACGTCGCCGGCGGCGACGCGTTTCGGCGCACTGCTCGCTGCTACCCGCAGCGCGCTGGGCAACGCCGGCAGCACGGCGGTCAACGTCCCCTGAGGGCATCCCCCAGCACGCGCCGGCTGCGCAACTCGCTGCCACCCAGCACCGCGCCGATCAGGCTGCGCAACAGTCGCCGCAGTTCGGCCTGCGCCGCGGCGTCCGGCTCGCGGTCGCTCGCCAGCGCCAGCAGCGCGGCGCCGGAAACGCGCACGCCAGGCTGGCCGTGCCAGCGCTGCGGGCCGTGCTCGGGGAGATAGACGTAGGTCGCCTCCGGCAGCACCGGCGCGCCATCGTCGACCTCGCGCTCCAGTTGCGGGGCATAACCCAGCGTGCCCAGCAGGTCGCGCTCGAAGCGGCGCAGCGTCCAGCCCAGAGTGGCGCCGGCGCTCAGCCGTACCAGGGCCTCGCCATAGGCGGCAAACAGCGCAGGATGCGGATCCTGGCGACCACTGAGACGCACCGTCAGCTCGTTGAGATACAGGCCGGCGAGCAGGGCGTCGCCCGCCAACGGCAACGGAACGCCGGCCTCGACCGCGGTCAGGGTGCCCAGCTCGCCACGCAGCAGGAAATCCAGCGCCAGCAGATGAAACGGTTCCAGTGCCGCACGACCGCCGCCGCGGGATCGCGCGCCGCGCACGCCGCGCGCGACCAGGCCGATGCGGCCATGCTCGCGCGTCAGGCACTCCAGCAGCAGCGAGGTTTCGCGCCACGGGCGCGCATGCAGGACGTAGGCGGGCTGCTGCCGGACGCGCACGCCGGCGCGCGCTAGTCGGTCAGGCCGAGGCGGCGCAACGCGCTGGCGTCATCCGACCAGCCTGCGCGGACCTTGACCCACAGACGCAGATGGACACGGCGCGCGAACAGCCGCTCCATCCCGCGTCGCGCGGCGCTGCCGACGGCTTTGAGCATGGCTCCGCCCTCGCCGATCACGATCGCCTTCTGGCCTTCGCGCTCGACCCAGATCGCCGCGTGGATCTCGGCCATGCCATCCTCGCGTTCGACGAACTGCTCGATCTCGACCGTGGTCGCGTAGGGCAGCTCCTGCGCCAGCCGCAGCATCAGCTGTTCGCGCACCAGCTCGGCGGCGAGGAAACGCTCGCTGCGGTCGGTCAGTTCGTCCTCGGCATACAGCGGTTCGCGCACGGGCAGGCGTTCGAGAATCGCGAGTTCGAGCTCGGCCAGACCCTCGTTGCGCAGCGCGGAGACGTAGAACACGGCGTTGAACGGATGCCGTTCGATCACCCCGGCGACGTAAGGCAGCAGCGCGCGCTTGTCCTTTTGCCGGTCGATCTTGTTGACCACCAGCATCCGCGGGCGGGCGTGCTCGGCCAGCATCGCGTGCACGCTGCTGTCCTCGTCGGTCCAGTGGCCGGCTTCGACCACCTGGAGCGCCACGTCGACCTCGGCGATCGCGGCATGCGCGGCACGGTTGAGACTGTGATTGAGCGCGCGCCGCGCACCGCGATGCAGACCGGGCGTGTCGACGTAGAGGATCTGCCCCGCCGGGCGCGTGGCGATGCCGAGAATGCGGTGCCGGGTGGTCTGCGGCTTGGGGCTGACGATGCTCAGGTGCGCACCGACCAGCGCGTTGAGCAGGGTGGACTTGCCGACGTTGGGGCGGCCGACCAGGGCGGCAAAGCCGCAGCGCAGGCTGGCGTCGCTCATGCGGCGTCCTGCGCCGCGAGTGCGGCCAGCGCCATCTGGGCCGCGTCCTGTTCGGCGGCACGCCGGCTGCTGCCGCTGCCGGCGAAGCGGGCCGGGGGCGCTTCGATCACGCAGGTCACCGCGAATACGCGCGCATGCTCCTCGCCATGGGCGGCACTCAGCTCGTAGCGCGGCAGCGGCTGGCCGCGTGCCTGCAGCAGTTCCTGCAGCCGCGTCTTGGGATCCTTCTCCGGCCGCGGCAGCGCCGCGGCGCGCGCCGTGAACAGGCCGCGCACGACGTCGCGACAGGCGTCGAAGCCGCCGTCGAGGTAGACCGCGGCCAGCAGCGCCTCGAAAGCGTCGGCAAGGATGGAGTCGCGACGGAATCCGCCGCTTTTCAGTTCGCCGGAACCCAGCCGCAGTCCGCCGCCGATCTCGAGCGCGCGCGCGACGTCGGCCAGAGCGATGCCATTGACCAGCTGCGCGCGCAACCGCGACAACTCGCCCTCGTCGGCACGCGGATGCAGCTCGAACAGCAGCTCGGCGACGAGCATGTTGAGCAGCGCATCGCCGAGAAACTCCAGACGCTCGTTGTTGGGCCGGCCGACGCTGCGGTGGGTCAACGCCAGCGTGGCCAGCTGCGGATCGCGAAAAGCGTAATCGAGCCGCACGCCTTCAGCCGCCGGTGGACTGCGCGTTCATCGGCACCGTCTTCTCGAAGTGCAGCAGGAAGTCGATGTTGTAGATGAACGGGATGTCGCGCTCATACTGGATCGACAGCTGCGGCGTCCCGTTGCCGGTCAGGATGCGGATACGCGCGTTGTTGAGCGTGCTGCTGTCGACGTACTGGAAGTCGCCCTTGAAGGACATGTCGCGCTTGATCTGGTCGAGCGGCTTGTTGACCACACCGGGTTCGGCCGCGACTTCCTTCAGGGTCTTGACCACGCCCATGTACTCGGCATAGGCCGGCACCAGCTTCATCGCCATGAAGGCGAAGAAACCGAAGATGATCAGGATGAACAGGAACCCCAGCAGGGTGATGCCCGACTGCCTCGTTTTCATGCCGCCCCCTCGTGCCCGCCCGCGCGGAAAGTCAATGGATGATGGTGCCGATGCGCTTGAAATCGATGCCGCGCGACTCGCCGCGCCAGCTGAACCAGATGAAGAATGCGCGCCCGACCAGATTCTGCTCCGGCACGCAGCCCCAGAAGCGGCTGTCGTAGCTGTTGTCCCGATTGTCGCCCATCGCGAAGTAGCAGTGGGGCGGCACCTTCCAGCTGCCCTGCGGCGCGCGGCTGAGGTCGGGCATTTCGATCAGGTCGTTCTTCACGCGGCCGAGATCCTCGCGATAGAGCTGCCCGGCGTTGGCCTCGACCAGTGCGCTTTCCTTGCCGCTGCCGTCATCGTAGGGCCCGATCAGCGCGGTCGGAACCGGCTTGCCGTTGATGTAGACCTGCTCGTTGCGGACCGTCACGGTATCGCCCGGCAGGCCGATCACGCGCTTGATGTAGTCCTGCCTGGGGTCGAGCGGAAAGCGGAACACCACCACGTCGCCGCGCCGCGGCTCGCCGGTGTCGAGGATCTTGGTGTTGAAGGCCGGCAGGCGCAAACCGTAGGCGAACTTGTTGACCAGGATGAAATCGCCCACCCGCAGCGTCGGCATCATCGAGCCCGAAGGAATGCGAAAGGGCTCGGCGATGAACGAGCGGAAAATCAGCACCGCCAGGATCACCGGAAACAGCGAGCGCGAATAGTCGACCAGGGTCGGCTCGTGCGGCTTCTCGCCGGCGGCGACGGCGCGCGCCACCCGTGCCCTGCGGAAAAACAGCGCATCCACCGCCCAGATCACGCCGGTGAACACGGTCAGGGCGAGCAGCACCGCGGCAAAATCGAATTCCATGTTCACTCCCAGGCGGCCGCGGCGGGCCGGATCACTTGGCGTCCATCTTCAGCACGGCGAGGAAGGCTTCCTGCGGAATCTCCACCCGACCGACCTGCTTCATGCGTTTCTTGCCTTCCTTCTGCTTTTCCAGAAGCTTCTTCTTGCGGCTGACGTCGCCACCGTAGCACTTGGCCAGCACGTTCTTGCGCAGCGCCTTGACCGTCGAGCGCGCGATCACCTGCGCGCCGACCGCGGCCTGGATGGCGACGTCGAACATCTGCCGCGGGATCAGGTCCTTCATGCGCTCGACCAGCTCGCGGCCGCGGCGGTCGGCGGCGGCACGGTGCATGATCAGGCTGAGCGCGTCGACGCGGTCGCCGTTGATCAGCACGTCGGTGCGCACGAACGGCCCGGCCTGGAAGCGCTCGAAGTGGTAGTCCATCGAAGCGTAGCCGCGGCTGACCGATTTCAGCCTGTCGAAGAAGTCCAGCACCACTTCGGCCAGCGGCAGCTCGTAGCTGATCTGCACCTGCGTGGCAAGGTAGTGGATCGAGCGCTGCACGCCGCGCTTCTCCTCGCACAGCGTGATCACGTTGCCGACATAGTCCGGCGGCGTGAGGATGGTGGCGACGATGATCGGCTCGCGGATCTCGGCGATGTTCTGCACCGGCGGCAGCTTGGCCGGGTTGTCCAGCTTCAGCACGCGGTCGTCGGTCAGCAGCACCTCGTAGATCACCGTCGGCGCGGTGGTCACCAGGTTGAGGTCGTATTCGCGCTCCAGGCGCTCCTGCACGATCTCCATGTGCAGCAGGCCGAGGAAGCCGCAGCGGAATCCGAAACCCATCGCCTCGGAGGATTCGGGCTCGAAGAACAGCGCCGCATCGTTCAGGCGCAGCTTGTCCAGCGCCTCGCGCAGCGCCGGATAATCCTCGGCGGCGACCGGAAACAGGCCGGCGAAGACGCGCGGCTGCATCTGCTGGAAGCCGGGCAGCGCGCGCGGCGCCGGGCTGGCGGCCAGGGTCAGGGTGTCGCCCACCGGCGCGCCGTGCACGTCCTTGATCGAGGCGGTGACCCAGCCCACCTCGCCCGCGCCGAGCCGGTCCTTGACCTTGCGCTTGGGCGTGAACACGCCGACCGATTCGACTTCGTGCGCGCGCCCGGTGGACATCACCAGCAGCTTGTCGCGCGGCTTGATCTCGCCCTGCATCACGCGCACCAGCGAGACGACGCCGAGGTAGTTGTCGAACCAGGAGTCGATGATCAGCGCCTGCAGGCGATCGGTGTCGCGCGGGCGCGGCGGCGGGATGCGCGCGACGATCGCCTCCAGCACCTCGATCACGTTCTGCCCGGTCTTGGCGCTGATCGCGATGGCGTCCTCGGCGTCGATGCCGATCACCGCCTCGATCTCGGCCTTGGCGCGCGCGATGTCGGCGGTCGGCAGGTCGATCTTGTTCAGCACCGGCACCACGGTCAGACCCTGCTCGACGGCGGTGTAGCAGTTGGCCACCGACTGCGCCTCGACACCCTGCGCGGCGTCGACCACCAGCAGCGCGCCCTCGCAGGCGGCCAGCGAGCGGCTGACCTCGTAGCTGAAGTCGACATGGCCCGGGGTGTCGATGAAATTGAGCATGTAGGTGCGGCCGTCGCGCGCCGTGTACGGCAACGACACCGACTGCGCCTTGATGGTGATGCCGCGTTCGCGCTCGATCGGATTCGAGTCCAGCACCTGCGCCTCCATTTCACGCGCCTCGAGACCGCCGCAGAGCTGGATGATGCGGTCGGCGAGCGTGGACTTGCCGTGGTCGATGTGGGCGATGATGGAGAAGTTGCGGATGTGATCCATGGCCAACGCGCAGAGGCAACGGCAATGCGCGGTCCGCATGGCCGCGCGCCGCCCGGAGGCGGCGCGAGGCGCGGATTATGGCAGAAGCCGGGGTCCGCCGCGGCCCCGGCCTGCCGCGATCAGCCCTGCTTGGGCACCGGGATGGCGATGAACTGGGTGAGGTTGTCACGGCGCACCAGCAGCATCACGTCGTCGCCCGGGCGGTAACCCTGCAGGGCCTGGTCGAAGGCCTTGGCACTGCCGACCGGGCGCTGCCCGACCATCAGGATCACGTCGCCCGCATGCAGGCCGGCCTGCATCGCCGCAGAACCCAGCACGCGCGTGATCAGCACGCCCTCGCCGTTCTTCAGGCCGAGCTGGCTGCGCTGCTCCTGGGTGATGTTCTCCACCACCAGGCCCAGATTGTTGCCCGATTCGGCGCGTCCCTGCACCGCCGCCAGATCCGCGGCGTTGCGCGGCGCGGCCTCGATCCTGACGTCGAGCGTGCGTGGCTTGCCATCCCGCAGGACGGTCAGCTTGGCGATGCTGCCGATCGGCGCCAGACCGACCATCGGCGGCAGATCCGAGCTGCTGTACACCGGCTGGCCGTTGAAGGCGGTGATCAGGTCGCCGACGTGCACGCCGGCCTTTTCCGCCGCGCCACCGGCCACGAGCTTGGCCACCAGCGCACCGCTCTCGCTGTCGAGCTTGAGGCTCTTGGCCAGGCTCCGGGTCAGCGGCTGCACAAAGACGCCGATGATCCCGTGACTGACATAGCCCTTGGCCTTGATCTGCTGCACGGCGTTCATGGCGACATCGATCGGGATCGCGAACGACAGACCCATGTAGCCACCGCTGTTGGAGAAGATCTGCGAATTGATGCCGACCACCTGGCCGTCCAGGTTGAACAGCGGCCCGCCGGAATTGCCGCGGTTGATCGGCACGTCGGTCTGGATGAACGGCACGTAGGGCTGGTCGGTGCCAAGGCTGCGGCCGACCGCGCTGACGATGCCGGCGGTGACGGTGTGGCTCAGGCCGTAGGGCGAGCCGATCGCCAGGACCCACTGCCCGGCCTTGAGCGTGTTGGAGTCGCCGATGCTGACCGTCGGCAGGTTTTTGGCGTCGATCTTCAGCAGCGCGATGTCGTAGGAGGGATCGGTTCCGACCACCTTGGCGGTGTAGTCGCGGCGATCGGACAGCTTGACCGTGACCTTGCTGGCGTGGGCGACGACGTGATTGTTGGTGAGGATGTAGCCGTCGCTGGAAATGATGAAGCCCGAGCCCAGCGACATTTCCTCGCCGGCGCCGGGCTGCTGGCGCGGCATCGGAATGCCGAAGAAGCGGAAGAAGTCCGGCGGCATGCCCTGCGCGCCGGCCGGCATCGATCCTTCGGGCTGGCTGATCACCGCCTGCACATTGACGACCGCCGGACCATTCTGCTGGACGATGCCGGTGAAGTCAGGCAACGAGGCGGCGGCCGCGGCACCCGCGGTCGCCAGCAGCAGCACGGCCATGGCCGCCAGTCGCTTCCATGTTTTGCTCATCACGGGATTACCTCCAGATGGACGGATGGGGGAGCGGCGCACGCGGCGCCAGTGAGGCCTTCGATGCCAGCGCGGGCCGCGAAGTTCAAGTGCCGGTGGGTATCCGTTCAGCCCGGCGATGCCCGCCGGGCGGCCAGGCAAGGCCGGCGCGAAGCGGAATCCGCGCGCTCAATGGCCCGCCGCCAACGCCACCGAGTCGGCGATCCGCTGCACCGTCGGTACCGGCACGTCACCGAGCACGGTGACCCGCTCGCCGTCACGGGTCTCGCTGACGAAACTCAGCGCCCCGCGCACGCCGGCGCCCTGGGGCATCGGCACCGGGCCGCGCTGGACGTAGACCGATACGCTGGCGATGCCGTCACTGAGCACCAGATGTTCGCTGCCGGGCGTGCCGTCGCCGACGCACACGCGCACATGGAACCCCGGTGGCGCATTGAGCACGCGCCACTGCGCGGGTCGTGCGGGCTGACGCGCCGCGAGCCGCGTCGCGGTCGCCGGCGCGGTGCCGCCCAGTGCCGCGAGATCGGCCTGCGAGCCCACCCGCAGCGCGACGAAACGGAACTCCTCCGGCAGCGGCCGGCCGCCGAGTGTCAGCTGCACGCGCAGCGGCAATCCGTTCGCGCGATCGAGCCACAAGCGATAGCCGTAGCGGTAGCCGTCGCGCGGCTGGATCCGCAGTTGCTCGGTCGCTTGCGCGGCGATGCGCTCACCCGTCCGCAGGGCCAGCGTGTAGCTGGGATGCAGCGCGGCCAGCGGCACGTCGGGCACCAGCGGCAGCAGGGTATGCAGGTGACCGGGATCGAGCCGCAACGGCGGTGCGCCGGCCAGCGTCCACTGCACGCGGGTACCGCTGCGCGTGATCTGCAGCGCGCGGCCGTCGAGACTGGTCAGCAGATCACGGTCGGGGCTGCCGGCGCGGTGCTCGATCGCCAGCGTCTGCAGGTCGCTGCCCTGGCGCAGCACCAAGGTGCCGCTGTAGTCGAGTTGTACCAGCGCCTGGCGCATTCGCCGCCAGGCGGCCGCTGCAAGCGGCTGCGCCGCGGCAGCCAGTCCGGGCAACCCCAGCAGCAGCAGCAGCGCGCCGCGCCGGGCACGCATCAGTGCTGCTCCGCGGCGCCTCCGCGCACCGGGGTCGTGTCCCGCGGCGGCGACATCAGCAGCACATAGGGCACCAAACCGCCGGCCGCCGCCGCGTCACCCGACTGGTAGTGACGCAGGGTGTAGGCGTCGAGCTGCGGCGAGTAGGCGGCGGTCTGCACATCGTCGATGGCCACCGGTGCCTGGGCGAATGCCACCGCAGGCTGCTGCGCGGCAGCGGGATCATTGAGCCACGCCGGAGCGGGTGTCGACGCGGGCACCGCCGCCATGTCGGGCTCGGAGCGCGGCAGCGGCTGGACCATCAGCAGCGCGGCCACCGCCACCGCCGCAGCAATGACCCCGCCCGCCGACCAGCGCAGCCAGCGACCGCGCACCGGCAACCGGCCGCCGATCAGCGCACGGCTGACGCGGGCGGCAAAGCCCGGGTCGGCCAGGCGCGGCGTGGCACCCTTGAGGCAATCGCGGGCGACGTGCAGCCGCGTCCAGCAGGCAACGGCTTCGCGATCGTGACCGAGCCGACGCAGCAGGAAACGGGTCTGCTCGCGCGACAGCTCGCCATCCATCAGGGCGGAAAGGTGCTCGCGGATCGTCGTGTCGCTCATGGCTGCAACCCTCAACTCTCAACTGTCCGTGATCAGCGGCCGCAGGCTGGTGTCGATCGCCTCGCGGGCGCGGAAGATCCGTGAACGCACGGTGCCGATCGGACAGTTCATCGCTTCGGCAATCTCCTCGTAACTCAGCCCGTCGACCTCGCGCAGCGTGATCGCGGTGCGCAAATCCTCGGGCAAGGCTTGGACCGTGGAAAACACGGTTTGTTCAATCTCCTGCCGCAACAGTTCGTGCTCCGGGGTATCGCCGTCGCGCAGGCCGTTGGCGCTCTCGGCGTAGAGGGCGTCCTCGATCGCGACGTCCTCGGTCGGCGGACGCCGGCCCAGCGAGACCAGATGATTCTTGGCGGTATTGACGGCGATCTTGTACATCCAGGTGTAGAACTGGCTGTCGCCGCGAAACGAGCCGATCGCCCGATAGGCGCGGATGAACGCTTCCTGGGCGACGTCCTCGCACTCGCTCCAGTCCTGGATGTAGCGGGAGATCAGGCCGATCACCCGATGCTGATACTTGCGCACCAGCAGGTCGAAGGCGCGGGTATCGCCTTTCTGCACCTGCTCGACCAGCGCACGATCGGTTTCTGGCTCGCCCATCCGGGCTGATCTCCCTCGACGGCGACGGATCGCCAGCAGTGTTCTTGCGCCGGGCACGCCCGGCGGGCGCAGGATCGCCGCATCCCCTCGGTGCAGGTCCTCCTAGAGTAGCCGAAGCGACGTGCCGGCGAGCCGCTGCAGGCCCCGTGACGCGGTCTCTGCCGGTGGCGCGAATCGCGGCGCGGGCTCAGGCCCCGGGCCCGGAAGACTCCGGGTGCAACTGCAGGCGAGTCGCCAGCAGGCGCTCGAACGCCTCGCGCGCCAGTGGTCGGCAAAACAGATAGCCCTGCAGCTCCTCGCAACCCAGCAGGCGCAGGAACTCGAATTGCTGCTCGGTTTCCACGCCCTCGGCGACCACCGCCCGACCCAGGCTGTGCGCCATCGACACGGTGGCGCGCACGATCGCCTCGTCATCCGGGTCGATGCCGATATGGCGCACGAAACTCTGGTCGATCTTGATGCGATCGGCGGGAAACCGGCGCAGATAGTCGAGTGACGCCTGACCGGTGCCGAAATCATCGATGGCGATGCGGCAGCCCAGCGCGCGCAGTGCCTGCAATGCCTCCGGTACGCCGCTCGCGGATTTCAGGCTGACGCTCTCGGTGACCTCGAGCTCGAGCAGAGCGGGGTCGATGCCGCTCTCGGCGAGGACCGCGCGCACCGTTTCCACCAGCCCGGGGTGGCGCAGCTGCAGTGCCGAAAGGTTGACGCCCACGCGCAGACCGAAGCCGAAGCGGCGCTGCCAGCGCACCGCATCGGCGCAGGCGGTGCGCAGGACCCACTCGCCGATCGGCAGGATCAGGCCGGTCTCCTCGGCCAGCGGGATGAAGAACGCCGGGCTGATCATGCCGAGATCGGGGTGCTCCCAGCGGATCAGCGCTTCCATGCCGACGATGTCCTCGCTCGCGGCATCCACCTGCGGCTGATAGTGCAGGCGCAACTCGTCGTTGCGCTCGGCCTGGCGCAGCCGCCCCTCCAGCGCGACGCGCTGGCGGTGCGCCTCCTGCGGCATCGCCACGTAGGCCTGCCAGGTATTGCGGCCCAGGCCCTTGGCGCTGTACATCGCCATGTCGGCATGCTGCAGCAGTTGCTCGGCGTTGGCGGCGTCGTCGGGATAGACGCTCAGTCCGATCGACGCGGTGACGGCGATCGCGCTGCCATCGGGCAGGTCCAGCGGCGCTTCCATCAGCCGCACGATCTTGTCGGCGATGCGATGCACGTCGTCGCGCTGCACGATCTGGCGCAGGATCACGGTGAACTCGTCGCCGGCATAGCGGGCAACGGTGTCGTAGGCGCGCACGCTGGCGCGCAGGCGTCGCCCGGCGGCCTGCAGCACCTGGTCGCCGGTGGCGTGGCCCAGCGCGTCGTTGATGCTCTTGAAACGATCGAGATCGACGAACAGCACGGCGAAGCTCTCGCCGCTGCGTTCCGCCTCCAGCAGCACGTTCTGCAACCGGTCGTTGAACAGCAACCGGTTGGGCAGGCCGGTGAGGGCGTCCTCGAGTCCGCGCGCCCGGCCCTGCTCGCGGGCCCGGCGCAGGGCCAGCTCGGCGGCAAAGCGGCCCGCCGCCACCCGCAGGGTGTCGGCCAGCAGCAGATCGGAGCCGCGCGGCGCGCGCGCGTAGGCCAGCATCGCGCCGAGCACGTTGCCGTGCGGATCCGTCAGCGGCAGACAGGCACAGACCGATGCCGCGATCGCGGCAAGAAAGCCGTCGGCCGCGGCCAGCTGGCGTGCGTCGTCGAGATGCATCACCTCCTCGCCGGCCAGCGCCAGCGCCAGCGTCGGCTGCAGGGCCGGGTCGGGCGCATCGGCCGGTGCCGGCACGCGCTGCACGATTACCAGCGGCAACACGGCGCCATCGCCGGCGGTGACATAGACCGCCAGAAAGGCCAGGTCGAGGGTATCGGTCAGCAAGCGCGCCGCAGCTTCCAGTGCGGCATCGCCGCGGCCGGCCGCGTTCACGCGTGCCAGCAGCGCCAGGGCATCGCGGGCTCGGCGCTGGTCATCGAGGACGCGGATCCGGCTGCAGTGCACCGCTACGCCATCACGCAGCGCCAGTCGCAGGCTGATCTCGACGGGATCGCTGCGACCGTCCGGGCGCGGTCGCTCGCAGCGGAACTGCACC
This sequence comes from Pseudomonadota bacterium, assembly GCA_021815695.1. Taxonomy (GTDB): domain Bacteria; phylum Pseudomonadota; class Gammaproteobacteria; order Xanthomonadales; family Rhodanobacteraceae; genus Metallibacterium. The sequence goes on along the minus strand of JAKAZT010000002.1, from coordinate 25,831 downwards.
GCGCCCTCCAGTTGCAGCTTGCGTCGCAGCGTTCGCTGGCGCTCGGAGCCCGCGCACAGGGCGATCGGATCCAGATGGCGCCCGCGCCACGCCGCGCCGGTCGATCCGTTGGCGCGCGCGAACGCGTCATTGCAGGCGAGAATGCGGCCATCGCTGTCGCTGACCAGCAGCTCGTCGCTGCTGGTATCGAAAAACAGCCGCAGGACATCGTCTGCCTCGCCGCTGACCGCGGCAACCGTGGTGCGCCGTCCCAGCGCGGTGTTGACGCGTGCACAGACCTCGCCGGCTGCGAACGGCGCCGCCAGCCAGTCGCTGACGCCCGGCACGGCGCGGTGAAAACCCCAGACCCTCTGCGCGGATTCGCCGGCCAGCAGCCCGAGCACGGCCGGGCCCTGGCGCCGCGCGAGTTGGGCACAGAGCGACACGGCCTCGCCGGCCTCGCCGTTGAATTCGAGCAGCACCAGATCCAGCACGGGAATCTGCGCCAGCAGGGCACGCGCCTGCGTCACGTCACGCGCGGTATACAGGGCCTCGAAACCGGCCTGTTCCAGGGCGTCGTAAAGAACGCGGCGCTCGCCGCGGTCAGCGGCCACGATCAGCAGGGCGGGGGCTTCGTGGCCAGGCATCCTCAGCGCACCCAGCGGCCGCCGCGCAGGCGCAGGCGGCCCTGCCCGCTCGCGGCCAGACGCAGGCGCAGCGCCTGCTCGGCCAGGACGGGCGGCAGTGCATCCAGGGGCGCCAGCAGCACCACGCGGCGCGCGTAACCCGCACGCTGCCGCAGGATCTGATGCAGCAGCGGCAGCACTGCGGGCAGGTCCTGCAGCGGCAACGGGATCAGATAGATGCCGAAATGCATGCTCTGCAGCACGTAGCGCAGGGCGTCGCCCGGACGATGCGTCGCCGGTACCCGCACACCGGCCTCGCGCAGGCTGCACAGGCCTTCTTCGGCATTCCACAGATACAGCGACTGGCCGCCCAGCAGTGCCTGGCGGCGAAACTCGTCGACCAGCGTTGCCGCGTCACCGGTATCAAGCAGGGTCAGTGCCTGCTCGCCGGCAAGTACGCGTGCCAGCAACTCGGCAGTGGTGGCAACGACCTCGACCTGCAGTTCTGGCATTCCCCGGCACTCGCGCGGCCTTGCTTGCGGCCGCTGGTTATCGTGTGATCATTACTCTGACGCAAACACGGAGCGACCGCATCATGTTCGAAGGTCTGCGGTTCAGGCACTGGCAGGCACAGCAGCGCGACGACGGCATCGTGGTGCTCGCGCTCGATCGCGCGGACAGCAGCGTGAATGCGCTGGCGCGCGCGGTGCTGGACGAGCTCGCCGCGATCGTCGAACGCCTCGCCATCGAGCCGCCGGCCGGCGTGCTGATCCGTTCGGCCAAGCCGGCCGGCTTCATTGCCGGCGCCGATATCCGCGAGTTCGCCACCTACGAGCGCAACGGCGGCGTGCTGGCGGCGATCCGGTTCGGCCAGCGCGTGTTCCAGCACCTGGCCGAGCTGCCCTGCCCCACCGTGGCCGCGATCCATGGCCACTGCATGGGTGGCGGCACCGAGCTGGCGCTGGCTTGCCGCCATCGCGTGGCCAGCGACAGCGCCGGGACCCGCATCGGCCTGCCCGAGGTGATGCTGGGCATCCACCCCGGCTGGGGTGGTACCGCGCGCCTGCCGCGCCTGATCGGCGCCCTGCAGGCGCTGCCATTGATGTTGACCGGCAAGACGGTTTCGGCGACCGCCGCGCGCGGGCTGGGCCTGGTCGAGCGGGTAGTGCCCGTCGAGGATCTGCTCGATGCCGCACTGGCGATGCTGCGGCAGCCACCGCCGCGCCCGCTGGCGCAGCGGCTGCGGGCGTGGGCCAGCAATGCCTGGATCGCGCGGCAACTGCTCGCGCCGCTGGTGCGCAGGCAGACCGCGGCCAAGGTGCGCGCAGCGCATTACCCGGCGCCGTTCGCGCTGATCGAGGTCTGGCGTCGCGGCGGCAGCGACATCCGCCAGCGCCTGAAACTCGAGGCGCGCTCGGTGGCGCGGCTGGCCGAGACAGCGACCGCGCGCAACCTGATCCGGGTGTTCTTCCTGCAGGAGCGACTGAAGGGCCTGGGTGCCGGAGTCGAGCACGGCATCCGGCACGTGCACGTCGTCGGCGCCGGCGTGATGGGCGGCGACATCGCGGCCTGGTGCGCGTATCGCGGCTTCGACGTGACCTTGCAGGATCGCGAGCTGAAGTTCATCGAGCCGGCCCTGGCACGCGCCGGGGTGCTGTTCGAGAAGCGCCTGAAGACGCCCGAGCGCATCGCCGCGGCCACGGCACGGCTGAGCGCGGACGTCGCAGGCAGCGGCGCCGCCGATGCCGAACTGGCCATCGAGGCGATCTTCGAGAACCCCGCGGCCAAGGAAGCGCTGTACGCGCAGATCGAGCCGAAGCTGCGTGCGGGCGGCCTGCTGGCGACCAATACCTCGAGCATCCCGCTGGACGAACTGCGCGCGAAGCTGGTCGCCCCCGGACATTTTCTCGGCCTGCACTTCTTCAACCCGGTCGCCCAGATGCCGCTGGTCGAACTGGTGCGCCACGATCGGCTCGATGCGCAGGCCGAAAAGCGCGCGCTGGCTTTCGTGCGCGCCATCGACAAGCTGCCGGTACCGGTTGCCGGCACGCCAGGCTTCCTCGTCAACCGCATCCTGATGCCCTATCTGCTCGAGGCCATGCGTTGCTACGCCGAGGGCGTGCCGGGGCCGCTGCTGGACAAGGTCGCACGCGCTTTTGGCATGCCGATGGGGCCGATCGAGCTGGCCGACACCGTCGGTCTCGACGTCGCGGCCTCGGTCGGCAGGGAACTGGGGCCGTTCCTGGGCCTCGATATTCCCGCCGGGCTGGAGCCATTGCTGGCGGCCGGCAAGCGCGGCAAGAAGGACGGTCAGGGGTTCTACGTCTGGCGCGAGGGCAAACCAGTCAAGCCGGCGGTCGAGTCCAGATACGCGGCGCCCGACGACCTCGAGGACCGCATGATCCTGCCGCTGCTCAACGAGGCCGTCGCCTGCCTGGCCGATGGCGTGGTGGCGGATGCCGACCTGCTCGATGCCGGCGTGATCTTCGGCACCGGCTTCGCGCCGTTTCGTGGCGGCCCGATCGCCCACATCCGCAACGTCGGCGCGGACGCGCTGCGATCGCGGCTGGAGCGACTGGCCGCGCACCACGGCCCGCGCTTCGCACCCAGGCGCGGCTGGGACAACCCCGCGCTGCGCACGGACGACAGCGCCGGCTGACCGCGAGCAGCGACGGCTAGTCGGCGTCGGCCGGCAGATCGTCCGCGGCGCTGCCCGGCTCGGCCAGCAACGCCACCACCGCGGGCGCAAAGGCGCGCACTTCCTCGGCCAGCGCGCGCGGCACCAGCAGGTAGCGACCCTCGCACTGGATCACGCCCAGCGCGCCGTCGTTGACCTCCCTCAGCTGCTCGGCGCTGACGTAGACGCGGCGAATCTTGCCGCCGTATTCGAAATGCCGCGCGTGCTCGGCGTCCGCATGATTGAGCGCGCGACCGTCGAGCAGCGCGAGCAGCCTCTGCCGCTGCGCCTTGCGCGCCGCCGCCTTGGCGGCAGCCTCGCGTTCGGCGCGCGCGCGTTCGTCGCGCTCGTGCCGGGCGCGCAGGGCATAGGCCTTGGCCAGGTCGATCTCGGCCGACGCGGCATGTGGCGCGGTCTTGCGGCGGGCAGCGCCTGGTGTCGGCTCGCCTTGCCGTGCAGGACGCTGCTCGCGCGGCTTGTCGTCGCGCGGCCGATCCTCGCGCGACTGAGCGCCACGCGATCGGCCTTCCGGCGATCCGCCATCGCGGGGTCTGTCGCCGCGCGACTTGTCGTCACGTCGGGCCTGGACCAAACCGCTCTTCAGCAGCTGATCACGCAGGGATTCGCTCATGCCCGGCTCTCAGTAATGTGGCGGCGGCGGTTCGAGACGGGTGTCGGCACCGAGTGCAACGCGCACCGCCGCCAGCTCGCTGCGCAATTCGCGCACGGTGCGCTCGAGCAGATCCAGTCGCACGCTGCGTTCGGCGTCGGCGCGCAGCAGGCCAGCCACTGCCTCGTCCAGAAAGGTCATGCGCACCTCCAGCTCGGCGAGGCGATCCGGCACGTCCATGCTCAGACCCGCGCCAGCGAACGGCCGCGACCGATGCCGTAGTAAGCCAGCCCCGCCGCCTCGACCACCCGGGGATCCCAGATATTGCGACCATCGAAGACCACCGCCTCGCGCAGCTCGGCGCGCACCCGCGCGAAGTCGGGACTGCGAAAGGCCTTCCATTCGGTGACCAGGGCCAGCGCATCGGCACCGGCAAGGGCCGCGTGCGGGTCGGCGCAGAGTTCGAGATCGGCGCGCGCACCGTAGAGCTGCCGCGCCGCATCCATCGCCTCGGGGTCGAAGGCGCGCACGCGCGCACCCGCTGCCCACAGCTGCTCGAGCAGGCGGCGACTGGGTGCCTCGCGCAGATCGTCGGTGTTGGGCTTGAATGCCAGTCCCCACACCGCGATCGTGCGGCCGCGCAGCGCAGCACCGAAATGCCGCGAAATCAGCGCGAACAGCCTGCCCTTCTGGTCGGCATTGACCGCCTCGACCGCGGCCAGCAGGCGCGCCGCATAGCCATGCGCGTGCGCGGTGCGCTCCAGCGCCTGCACGTCTTTGGGAAAGCACGAGCCGCCGTAGCCGGCGCCGGGATAGATGAAGTGGTAGCCGATGCGCGGATCGGCGCCGATCCCCTGACGCACCAGCTCGATATCGGCGCCCACCTGCTCGGCGATGTTGGCGACTTCGTTCATGAAACTGATCTTGGTCGCCAGCATGGCGTTGGCGGCGTACTTGGTCAGCTCGGCCGAGCGCGCGTCCATCAGCACGATCCGCTCGTGATTGCGGTTGAACGGCGCGTAGAGCGCCTTCAGCAGCGCGATGGCGCGCGCGCTGTCGCTGCCGACGATGATGCGGTCGGGGCGCAGGCAGTCGCTGACCGCATCGCCTTCCTTGAGGAATTCGGGATTGGAGACGACGTCGAATTCGAGGCGTGCATCGCGCGAGGTCAATTCCTTGTCGATGGCAGCGCGCACCCGATCGGCGGTGCCGACCGGCACCGTCGACTTGTTGACGACCACGGCGTAGCTGTCGAGATGGCGGCCGATGCTGCGCGCCACTGCCAGCACGTGGCTGAGATCGGCGCTGCCGTCCTCGTCCGGCGGCGTGCCGACCGCGATGAAGAGCAACTCGCCGTGGGCCACGCCGGCCGCCGCGTCGGTACCGAAATGCAGTCGCCCGGCGGCACGGTTGCGTGCCACCAGCGGCGCCAGGCCAGGCTCGAAGATCGGCGTCTCGCCGCGCTCCAGGCGCGCGACCTTGGCCGCATCGACATCGATGCAGAGCACGTCATTGCCCATCTCGGCGAGACAGGTGCCGGTGACCAGACCGACGTATCCGGTACCAAACAGGGTGACACGCATGAACGCTCCGGAATGCGCGGGACAGGAGACGGCGGCGAATCCGCATGGCGATTCTAGGCGCCGCCATGGATCGCAGCCAGCGCAATGGCCGACCGCTGCGCAAAAGGAAACGGGGCGCGGATTGCTCCACGCCCCGCTGCACAGGTGCGACCGGCTTACTTGCCGGCGGGTGCCGGCGGCGCGGCCGGCGTCGGCATCGCCTTCAGCAGATCGATGTCGAACACCAGGGTCATGTTGGGCGGCAGCGTGCCCGGCGGCGGCGTGGCGCCGTAAGCCAGGTTGCCGGGGATGAACAGCTTGAACTTGCTGCCCACCGGCATCAGCATCACGCCCTCGCGGAAGCCCGGGATGACGTTGCCCAGCGGGATCGAGGCCGGACCGCCGTGATCGGCAGAGGCGTCGAACTTCTGCCCGTTGATGAAGGTACCGGTGTAGTTGACCTGCACCGTGTCATTGGCGGTCGGCTTGGCGCCGGTGCCCATCTGCAGCACTTCGTACTGCAGACCGTCGGGCAAGGTCTTCACGCCCGGACGGGTCTTGTTCTTGGCAAGGAATGCCGCGCCGTCGGTCTCGTTCTTGGCCGCCATCTTGGCCACTTCGATCTTGTTCTTGGCCTGCAGCTTGACCATGAAGGCCTCGCGCACGGTCTTGGCCTCGGCTTCGCTCATCGCCGGCTTCTGGCCCGACAACACGGTCTGCAGTGCGCGCGCCACGATGGCGGGATCGAGTTCCTCGCGCACGATCGGCGGCAGCGAGCTGCCGAGATCCATGCCGACGACGTAGCTGTTCTTGGCCTTCTCGGTGGTCAGCGCCGGCCCGGCCGCGTGCGCGACCGCGGTCAGGCCCAGCGTCGCGGACATCACCGCCGCGAGCAGCGTGGGACGCAGAATCTTCGACATTCGATATTCCTCATGTGGATGGGCGTTCGCGCGACACGCCGTGCACGAACGCGGACGGCCATTGTGCGGGACCACCTTACGATTGGCAAACGCCAGCGCGCCGCCCGCGGACCGCCGTGCAGCCGCGATTCATGCGCCCGGCGCGCGTGGCCATCGGCGATAAAGCTTGACGGCTTCGCGCCCCCCCCGTAACCTTTCCGGCTTCCAGCGTGGGGGCCATAGCTCAGCTGGGAGAGCGCTACAATGGCATTGTAGAGGTCGCCGGTTCGATCCCGGCTGGCTCCACCACCCTTCAAGTCCCCATCGTCTAGAGGCCTAGGACATCACCCTTTCACGGTGGCGACCGGGGTTCGAATCCCCGTGGGGACGCCACGAGGTCGCCCCGGCAGCGGAAGCCGGGCGGAGTTGCAAGGCAACACGAGCAGTCGTCAAAACGCGGAGCGGTAGTTCAGCTGGTTAGAATGCTGGCCTGTCACGCCGGAGGTCGCGGGTTCGAGTCCCGTCCGCTCCGCCATTCACTTCAAGCCCGCCGCGAGCGGGCTTGTTCGTTTCAGGCCCGGCCGTCGTCGCGCGTCTGGTGCTTCAGGGATCCGCAGCGACGTCGACGGCGCGCATCAGCGTCCCCGCCGAGTGACCCTGCTCGACCAGATACTCCAGCCAGCGGCTGAGAAAACTCGCCATGCGCATGCGGTGCTGCAGCACCGTGCGCGGCGGCGGAAACGGACCGAGCACCTGCCACAGCCGCCGCCCGGGATGGCAGTGCAGCACCTCGGCGACGTGCGCGTCGGTGTACATGCGGATCTGCGCCGACGGGGCGCGCAGGCCGGTATCGGTGTCGCGCAGGTCGTAGGTCAGTTCCAGTTCGATCGTGTAGGGGTGCCGCGCCTGCACTTCCAGATGCACGTCGAGGCCATCGTCGACATCGGACACGTAGCGCCCCGCCGCCAGCTGCTGCGGCGCGAACAGTCGCGCCAGGCGGTGATAGTTTTCCGCGTACAGCCCCATCAGCAGCTCGAAGCGTCCGGGCAGCAGCGCGGCGGCAGTCATGCGATCGGCCAGCATGGCCCGAGCTTAGCATCGGCGCGACCGGGCACTGGCCGGCGGGACGCCGGCGGACGTGCGGCTCAGAACAGATGCCGCTCGATGCCGAGCTGGGCAAAGATCTTGCTGGCGATCTCCTCGATCGAGGTGTGGGTGGTGTTGAGGACCGGGATGTTCTCGCGCCGGAACAGCTGGTCGGCCTGCGCCAGTTCCTTGCGACACTGCGCCAGCGTGGCGTAGGTGCTGCCCGGACGACGCTGCTCGCGAATCTGCGCCAGCCGCCCGGCCTCGATGGTCAGCCCGAACAGGCGCGCACGATAGGGCCGCAACCGCGCCGGCAACTCGAGTTTGTCGAGGTCGTCCTCGGTCAGCGGATAATTGCCGGCACTGACGCCGAAGTGCAGCGCCATGTACAGGCAGGTCGGCGTCTTGCCCGAGCGCGACACGCCGACCAGGATCAGGTCGGCCTCGGCGTAGTTCACGTCCAGCCCGTCGTCGTGGGTCAGCGCGTAGTTGGTGGCGTTGATGCGCGCCTCGTATCTGGCGAAGTCCACCAGCCCGTGCGCGCGATTGACCGCCGGCCGGCGCTTGGAACCGAGCTCGGCTTCGAGCGGGCCGACGAACGGCGCGAACACGTCCAGCATCAGGGCGCCGCTGCCGGCCAGAATCTCGCTCAACGCCTGATCGACCGCGGTGTTGATCACCACCGGCCGCTGGCCCGAGCGCGCGTACTCGGACTTGATCCGCAACGCGGCGGCCTGCGCCTTGTCGGTGCTGTCGACGAAGGGAATGCGGTGGGTGTCGAACTCGATGCCGTCGAACTGGGTCAGGATGCTGTGACCAATCGTCTCGGCGGTGATGCCGGTGGAATCGGAAACGTAGAACACCGTGCGCCGCATCGACATCTCCTGACGGGTCGGAACATGACGCGAGCGGCGCCATGCGTGCTTGTTTCAGCCTGCCGCGGGCCGGACAATAGCGGGCTTTCCTGCCCGCCGCGACCGGAGATCCCCTTGAACGACCTGGTGCTTTGGCTGCACGAACTGCGCATGTCCGACCTCGGCCGTGTCGGCGGCAAGAATGCCTCGCTGGGCGAGATGATCGGCCATCTCGCCGGCCTGGGCGTGTCGGTGCCCGGCGGCTTCGCCACGACCGCGCATGCGTTCCAGCAGTTCATCGCCCAGAGCGGCCTGGCCGAGCGCATCCGGCAGCGCCTGCTCAGGCTCGACGTCGAGGACGTGGCCGCGCTGACGGCAGCCGGACAGGACATTCGCGGCTGGCTGATCGAGACACCGCTGCTGCCCGGGTTCGACCGCGCCGTGCGCGAGGCTTATGCACAGCTGTGTGCGCAGTCCGGCGGTGGCGAGGTGGCCGTGGCGGTCCGCTCCTCGGCCACCGCCGAGGACCTTCCGGACGCGTCGTTCGCCGGCCAGCAGGAAACCTTCCTCAACGTCACCGGCGCGGATGCGGTGATCCGCAAGGTCAAGGAGGTTTTCGCGTCGCTGTACAACGACCGCGCGATCGCCTACCGCGTGCACCACGGTTTCGCCCACGAGGAGGTGTTCCTTTCCGCAGGCGTGCAACTGATGGTGCGCTCGGACGTCGGCGCCTCCGGCGTGCTGTTCACCCTCGACACCGAGTCGGGATTCCGCGACGCGGTGTTCATCACCGCCAGCTACGGGCTCGGCGAGATGGTGGTGCAGGGCGCGGTCAATCCCGACGAGTTCTACGTCTACAAGCCGACGCTGCGCGCCGGCAAGCCGGCGATCCTGCGCCGCCAGCTGGGCGCCAAGCAGCAGCGCATGGTCTATTCCGACCGGCCCGGCGAGCGCGTGCGCATCGAGGAGACCCCGGCCGCGCTGCGCGCCCGCTTCGCCATCGACGACGCCGACGTGCACGAACTGGCGCGCCAGGCGCTGACCATCGAGCAGCACTACGGGCGACCGATGGACATCGAGTGGGCCAGGGACGGCGTCAGCGGCAAGGTCTACATCGTGCAGGCGCGGCCGGAAACGGTGAAGTCGCGCGCGCGGGCGACGCAGATCGAGCGCTACTCGCTGAAAACCCGCGGCGAGGTGCTGGCCGAGGGCCGCGCCATCGGCCAGAAGATCGGCAGCGGCGTGGCGCGCGTGGTGCGCTCGCTGGCCGACATGGCCAAGGTGCAGCCGGGCGACGTGCTGGTGGCCGACATGACCGATCCCGACTGGGAGCCGGTGATGAAGCGCGCTGCGGCCATCGTCACCAACCGCGGCGGGCGCACCTGCCACGCCGCGATCATCGCCCGCGAACTGGGGGTGCCCGCGGTGGTCGGCACCGGCCATGCGCTGGACACGATCCCCGACGGCAGCGAGGTCACGGTGTCCTGCGCCGAGGGCGACACCGGCACCATCTACCGCGGCCTGCTGGCGTTCGAGCGCGTGGTGGCCGATCTGGCGCAGATGCCGCCGGCGCCGCTGAAGATCATGATGAACGTCGCCAACCCCGAGCGCGCGTTCGACTTCGCGATGCTGCCCCACGCCGGCGTCGGTCTGGCGCGGCTGGAGATGATCATCGCCAGCCACATCGGCGTGCATCCCAGGGCGCTGCTCGAATACGACCGTCAGGACGCCGAGACGCGGGCGAAGATCGACGCCCGCAGCGCCGGCTACGCCAGCCCGGTCGATTTCTATGTCGACCGGCTGGCCGAGGGCATCGCCACCATCACCGCCGCGTTCGCGCCGCACCCGGTGATCGTGCGCCTGAGCGACTTCAAGTCCAACGAGTACGCCAACCTGATCGGCGGCGCGCGCTACGAGCCGCACGAGGAAAACCCGATGATCGGCTTCCGCGGCGCCAGCCGCTATGTCGATCCGGGCTTCGCCGACGCCTTCGCGCTGGAGTGCCGGGCCATGCGCAAGGTGCGCGAGACGATGGGCCTCGCCAATGCCTGGGTGATGATTCCCTTCGTGCGCACGCCGGCCGAGGGCCGCAAGGTGATCGAGGTGCTGGCCAGGAACGGCCTCGAGCGCGGCAAGGACGGCCTGAAGATCATCATGATGTGCGAGGTGCCGTCGAACGCGATCCTCGCCGACCAGTTCCTGGAGATCTTCGACGGCTTCTCGATCGGCTCCAACGATCTGACCCAGCTGACGCTCGGACTCGACCGCGATTCCGCCATCGTGGCACCGCTGTTCGACGAGCGCGACCCGGCGGTCAAGCATCTGCTGGCGCTGGCGATCCGCGCCGCGCGCGCCAAGGGCAAGTACGTCGGCATCTGCGGCCAGGGTCCGTCGGATCACCCCGATCTCGCCGACTGGCTGATGGATCAGGGCATCGAGTCGATGTCGCTCAATCCCGACACCGTCGTCGATACCTGGCTGCGACTGGCCAAGCGCACGCCCTGAGACCCCGCGCACCCGTGTCGTCAGCGACGACACGGGCGGCTGGATGCGCGCTCAGCAACTGTCTTGATCATGCTGTAGGTCTTGTCATGCCGAAGGCCTCGTCATGCCGAAGGCCTCGTCATGCCGGAGGCCTTGTCATGCCGAAGACCTTGTCATCCTGAGCGCAGCGAAGGATCTGGCTTGCCAGGCCGCCCGGAACAGCCATGCAGCAGGATGCCCGTCGCCCGCTACCGTGCGGGCATCCGCGCCGCATCGCCGGGAAGATCCTTCGGGCTGCGCCCTCAGGATGACAAAAGAAGGGTGGAAGGAGCCCCCACGGGGAAGGTCTTGGCGTACCGAAGGTCTTGGCGTACCGAAGGCCTTGGCGTACCGAAGGTCTTGGCGTACCGAAGGCCTTGGCGTACCCGAAGTCTTGTCATCCTGAGCAACGCGAAGGATCTGCGCTCAGGGATGATCGCGATAGACGATCAGCGCGCCTGCGCCGGGATCGCAGACGTAGGCCACTGCCTTGCCGTCGGTCGCGACGCAATGCGCATGCGCCGCCGTCGGCACGGTCGCGACCGGCTTCAGGGTACCGTCCTTGAAGTCGAGCACGGTCATCGTGGCGCTGACCGCGCCGGGCGCATACACGTGATGCAGCACCGGGTTCCAGGCGATGATGTCGACGCCGGCGCCGACCTTGGCGCTGGCTTCGATCCTGCCGGCGTGATCGAGATCGAGCGCCACCACCCTGCCCTCCTTGCAGCCGACGAACAGCGTGTGGCCGGCGGCATCCAGCGCCAGACCGCGACTGCCCTCGCAGCCGTTGGCCCAGCGCGCGGTGACGCGGGGATTCCTCAGCGCGATCGCGACCGTGTGATCCTTCCACTCGTTGCTGTAGGCCTGTCCACGCGCGGCGTCGATCACCAGCGACTCGGGACCGCCCGGCACACTGACCGCGCCGACACGCGTCAGCGCCGGGTGCGCGCCCGCGGTCACCGCGAAGCGCTCGATCTGCTTCTGGTGCGGCTCGCTGACCCACACCTGATGCAGCGGCGCCACGTAGCGCACGTAGTCGGGGCCGCCCGCGAGTTGCGCACGCGCGACAACGGCGCCGGTTCGCGGATCGACCGCCACCACCGCCATGCGCTCGTGGTCACTGGCGAACAGCAGGCCCTCGCCGTAATCGGCCGAGGTGGTGCCGGCATCGTGGCCGCTGACAGCATGGCCGGCGGGCGCGACATCCGCCAGCACCCGCAGCGCGTCATTGGCGGGATCGACCAGCACCAGCGCGCCGCTCTGCGCCGCCGGCACCAGCACGCGCCCGAGCGCCGGGGCATAGCCGAGGTCGTCGAAGCCGAGACCGTGCGCGCCGCCGGGAATCCGCAGCAGCGTGGTGCCGGCGCTCGCGGCGGCGCTGACCGCCAGGGCCAGTGTGACGGCGACGAGCAAGAGTGGATGGCGCGACAGCGCGGCAGCGTGCGATCTCATGACGGTCCTCCCGGGGATGAATCGCCCGCGCGAACGGCACGGGCGGAGTCGTCATTGTGCCCGTCGCAGGCGCCTTCGCGATCCACCTCAACGATCGGTAAGCACGGCGTGATCCGGAGCGCGGACACGCCGGGCCGACGGCCGCGGCCGGCTTCGGCTATCATGGCGGCGTTTGTCGTGGCGCTCCGGTTGCGCCCCTGCTGTCGATCCAGTCTTCTTCCGCAGCAAACCCGGCAGCGCCGTCGGCGCCCGCCCTCCCCCTTCATTTCTGCCTGAACCGGTATCGCGTCCGCGTGGTGAGGCGGCTTCAGGAGTCCTGTTGATGCTGTTTTCCGAACTGGGCCTCGCGCCCGAACTGCTGCGTGCCCTCGAGGACGAAGGCTACGTCACGCCCACCCCGATCCAGCAGCAGGCGATTCCGCTGGTGCTGGCCGGCCGCGATCTGCTGGCCGCGGCGCAGACCGGCACCGGCAAGACCGCCGCCTTCACCTTGCCGATCCTGCAACGCCTGCTCGGTGCGCCGGCGCTGTCGCCGCGCCCGCGCGTGCTGGTGCTGGTACCGACCCGCGAACTCGCGGCGCAGGTCGCCGAATCGGTGCGCACCTACGGTCGCCACCTGCGCGTGCGCAGCGCGGTGATCTTCGGCGGCGTCGGCCTCGGCCCGCAGGTCGAACAGCTGCGTCGGGGCGCCGACATCGTCGTCGCCACGCCGGGCCGCCTGCTCGACCACATGCAACGGCGCAGCGTGGATCTGTCCGGCATCGAGACCCTGGTGCTGGACGAAGCCGATCGCATGCTCGACATGGGCTTCATCCGCGACATCCGCCGCGTGCTGGCGGCGTTGCCGAAGCGGCGCCAGAACCTGCTGTTCTCGGCCACCTTCAGCGATGCCATCCGCGCGCTGGTCGCCGGCCTGCTCAATGATCCGGCGCGGGTCGAGGTGGCGCCGCGCAACACCGCCGCCGAACTCGTCGAGCAACGTGTGCATCCGGTCGACAAGGCGCGCAAGGCGGCGCTGCTGGCGCATCTGGTATCCGGCGGCGACTGGCGCCAGGTGCTGGTATTCACCCGCACCAAGCACGGCGCCAACCGGCTGGCCGACCAGCTCGAGCGCGCCGGTCTGGTCAGCATGGCGATCCACGGCAACAAGTCGCAGAACGCGCGCACCAAAGCGCTGGCCGATTTCAAGGCCGGCCGCGTGCGCGTACTGGTCGCCACCGACATCGCCGCACGCGGGCTGGACATCGACCAGTTGCCGCACGTGATCAACCACGAGCTGCCCAACGTGCCCGAGGACTACGTGCACCGCATCGGCCGCACCGGCCGCGCCGGTTCCGCGGGCGAGGCGATCTCGCTGGTCAGCGGCGACGAGCGCGGCCTGCTGCGCGACATCGAGAAGCTGCTCAGGCGTACGCTGCCGTCCAGCGCGGTGCCCGGCTTCGAGCCCGGCACGGCCAGCGCGCAGGAGCGCGCCGAGGTTGCGGCGCCACGGCACGCCAAGCCGCGATCGCGCGGACCGCAGAAGGCCGCCGCGGATGCGCCGCGTCGCGGCGCCGCCCCGGCCAGCGACAACGCGCGCGCGCCGCAGCACCACTCGCGGCGCCCGCGCAGCCAGAGCGGCAATCGCAACGGCCGGATGCCCGGCCCGCGCTGAGCCGGATCAGCGCCCCGGCCGGATCGCGTGATCCGGCCGGGGATGCCTGTCGGCGATCCGCAGGCGCGTGACGCTCAGCCGGCGTGGGCCAGCTGCGCCAGTCGGCGCAGCGCCACCGAGGCAATCGGATAGTCCATGCTCTGGCTGCGGATCTCGGCCAGCATGCCCAGCGTGTATTTGAGCTGCGCGTCATCGCGACCCAGCCAGGCCTGCACCGGTGTCGCATCACCCGTGCGCGCCGACGCGATCACCTGCATTGCCAGCGTCCGGTGCTGCGCAGCCAGTTCGTCGCGCAGCGAACCGCGCGCCTGCGCATGCCAGCGGCTTTCCACCGGCAGTTCCTCGATGCGCGCGCGCAGCCAGTCGAGCTCGAGCGCGGCACCCATCTGGTAGAACACCGCGCCGACCTCCTCGACGTCATGCCGGCTGCTGCTGGCGACCTCGACCACGTCCAGCGCCATGGCCAGATCGGGCAATCCCGCCAGCGCCTGCGCCAGCGTGGCGGGCAACCCCTGCGCGACCCAGCGCTCGCCGGCCGCGACAAACGCGGTTCGCGCGGCCTCCGGCAGGATCCGTGGCAGCGCGGCACGCAGGCGCTGCACGCCGGGCGCATAGCGCTCGACGTGCGCGGCGATGTCGAGCCCGGTCACCGGACGGCCCAGCAGCCAGCGGGTCAGGCTGCGCAGCAGTTCCCATACCGCCAGCACCGCCTCGATCTGTGCGGCATCGCTGACCTTGCCATCCAGGGCCTCGATCTCGGCCCACAGCGCGCGGGCGTCCAGCACTTCACGGGCGATGGTGAAGGCCTTGGCGACGGCGGCCGGGCTCTGACCGGTGTCCTCCTGCATGCGCAGCATGAAGCTGGCGCCCATGCGGTTGACCAGGGTGTTGGTCACCGCGGTGGCGATGATCTCGCGCTTCAGCCGGTGGCGTTGCATGTGCCCGGTGTAGGGCTCGTGCAGCGGCTCGGGGAAATAGCGCATCAGCTCCCTGGACAGGTACGGATCCTCGGGCACGTCGGAATCGAGCAACTGCTGATAGATCTTGATCTTGTCGTAGGACAGCAGGATCGCCAGCTCGGGCCGCGTCAGGCCCAGTCCGCGCGCCTTGCGCTCGGCGAGCTCGGCGTCGCCGGGCAGGAACTCGATCACGCGATCGAGCACGCCCTCCGCTTCCAGCGTGCGGATCAGGTGCGCCATCGAGCCCAGCCGCTTGACCGCCATGCGCTCCATCAGGCTGATCGCCTGGTTCTGGCGATAGTTGTCCCACAGCACCAGCCGCGCCACCTCGTCGGTCATCGAGGCCAGCAGGCGATTGCGGTCGTCGAAGCTCAGCTCCCCGCGTTGCACGGCGTCGTTGAGCAGGATCTTGATGTTGACCTCGTGATCGGAGGTGTCGACGCCGGCCGAGTTGTCGATGAAATCGGTATTCAGCAGCACGCCGTTGAAGGCGGCTTCGACGCGGCCGCGCTGGGTCAGGCCGAGGTTGCCGCCCTCGCCGACGATTCGGCAGCGCAGCTCGCTGCCGTTGAGGCGGATGGCGTTGTTGGCGCGATCGCCGGCGTCGGCATTGGTTTCGGAGCTGGCCTTGACGTAGGTGCCGATGCCGCCGTTCCAGAGCAGGTCGACCGGCGCGCGCAGGATCGCGCGCAGCAGCTCGATCGGGCTCATCTGCTCGACCGCCTCCTCGATGCCGAGCGCGGCGCGCACCGCGGGCGAGACCGGAATGCTCTTGGCCGAGCGCGGCCAGACCCCGCCGCCCGCGGAAATCGCGCCCTTGTCGTAGTCCTGCCACGACGAGCGCGGCAACTTGAACAGCCGCTCGCGCTCGGCGAACGAAGCCGCGGGATCGGGATCGGGATCGAGAAAGATGTCGCGGTGATCGAACGCGGCGAGCAGGCGCGTGTGACGCGACAGCAGCATGCCGTTGCCGAACACGTCGCCGGACATGTCGCCGATGCCGACGCAACTGAAGGCCTCGCTCTGGCAGTCACGTCCGAGCGCGCGGAAGTGGCGCTTCACCGATTCCCAGCCGCCGCGCGCGGTGATCGCCATGCCCTTGTGGTCGTAGCCGTGGGAGCCGCCCGAAGCGAAGGCATCGCCCAGCCAGTAGCCGTGTTCGAGCGCAATGCCGTTGGCGATGTCGGAAAACGTCGCGGTGCCCTTGTCGGCGGCGACCACCAGGTAGGGATCGTCGGCATCGTGACGGATCACGTCGGCCGGCGGCACGACCCTGCCATCGACGAGATTGTCGGTGAGATCGAGCAGGCCGTTGATGAACAACCGGTAGCAGGCGACGCCCTCGGCCAGTTGCGCCTCGCGATCTGCGCCGACGGGCGGGCGCTTGACGAAGAAGCCGCCCTTGGAGCCGACCGGCACGATCACCGTGTTCTTGACCATCTGCGCCTTGACCAGGCCCAGCACCTCGGTGCGGAAATCCTCGCGCCGGTCCGACCAGCGCAAACCGCCGCGCGCCACCGGGCCGAAGCGCAGATGCACGCCCTCGACGCGCGGGCTGTAGACGAAGATCTCGCGATAGGGCCGCGGTTTGGGCAGATCGGGGACCTGAGCGCTGTCGAACTTGCAGGCGATGTAGTCGCGCAGCCGGCCGTCGCGGGTCTGGAAGAAGCCGGTGCGCAGGGTGGCGCGGATCACGCCCATGAAGCTGCGCAGGATGCGGTCCTCGTCGAGGCTGGCGACGCCGTCGAACAGCACCTTGAGGGTGGCGATCACCGCATCGATCTGCGCCGCGCGTGGCGCGCCCAGCGCATCCACCAGGTCCGCCGCCAGCTGCGGATGCGTGCGCGAGACATCACCCGGCAGCAGCGCGTCGAGCTCGGCGGTCAGGCGCGCGCGCGCTGCCTCCAGCCCGGCCGCGGGCAGCGTCTCGCGGCGCGGATCGAACTTGGCCAGGAACAGCTCCACCAGCAGACCGGCGATCAGCGGATAGCGATTGAGGGTTTCCTCCATGTACGCCTGCGAGAACGGCACGCCGACCTGCAGCAAGTACTTGCAGTAGCCGCGCAGCAGCGCAACCAGGCGCCAGTCGAGCCGCGCGGTCAGCACCAGCCGGTTGAAGGTGTCGCTCTCGGCCTGGCCGCGGTAGACCGCCGCGAAGGCGCGCTCGAAGCCGTCGGCCAGCTCGCCGAGTTCGAAGGCCAGTACCGGCGGCGCCTCCAGCTCGAAGTCGTGGATGGTCAGCTCGGAACCTTGCAGCGACAGCGGGTAGACATGCTCGGCGAGCATGCGCACGCCCATGTTCTCCAGCATCGGCAACGCCAGCGACAACGCGATCGGCGCCCCGAAGTGGATCAGCTTGAAGCGCAGACCACCGCCACGCGGTGCGCGGTACAGCGACATGCGCAGATCGTCGGGTCCGGCCAGCGCGGCGAGATGCTCGACATCGGCGGCGGCGATCTCGGGCGTGACTTCCTCGATGTAGCCGGCCGGCAGCGCGCGGCCGTAGCGTGCGGCCAGGCGCAGACCGCGCTCCTCGCCGCAGCGCCGCACCAGGCACTCGCGCAGATCGTCCTGCCAGTTGCGCACCAGCGCGGTCAGGCGCAGTTCGAGCGCGGCTGCGTCGACCTGCGGGCGAGCGCCGGCGCGCAGCCGCACGACCACGTGCAGCCGCGCCAGCGCCGATTCGTCCAGCAACACCGTGGCGTCCACCTGCTCGCCATCCAGTGCTTCGCGCAGCATCTGCTCGATCTTCTCGCGCACGCCGGCGGTGAAACGCTCGCGCGGCAGGAACGCCAGACACGAATAGAACCGGCCATAGCGGTCGGCGCGCACGAACAGCCGCGTGCGGGCGCGCTCGCCCAGCTCGAGGATGCCGCTGGCGATGGCGTACAACTCGTCCTCGCTGCACTGAAACAACTCGTCGCGCGGCAGGGTCTCGAGAATGTGCCGCAGCGCCTTGCCGGAGTGCGAATCGCGACGCAGCGCCGAGCGCTCCATCACCGCCTCGAACTTCCGCCGCACCAGCGGCACGTCCTGCGGCCGCCGCATGTAGGCGCCGGAGGTGAACAGCCCGAGGAAACGCTGCTCGGCCACCGGCTTGCCGGAGGCATCGAAGCGCAGCACGCCGATGTAGTCCATGTAACCGGGGCGATGCACGGTGGCGCGGGCGTTGGTCTTGGTCAGGATGATCGCGTCGACCGCGCCCGACTGCGGCAGGCTGTTGGCCACCAGCGATTTCAGCGAGCGCGGCGTCAGCCGCCGCTCGGGGATGCGCAGGATGCCGAGACCGGATCCGGCGCGCGCGTCCAGCACCTCGTCGCCGCCCTTGGCGGCGACCTCGTATTCGCGGTAGCCGAGAAAGGTGAAATGATCGTCCGCGACCCAGCGCAGGAATTCCTGGGCTTCGGCCCGATCCTGCGGCGACAGCGGTCCGCTGCGCGCGGGCAGCTCGTCCGCGATCGCCAGCATGCGCGTGCGGATCGCCGGCCAGTCGCTGACCGCCAGACGCACGTCCTCGAGCGCACTCTCGATCGCCCTGGTCACGCGCGCGATGTCGGCGCCGTCGGCCAGACGATCCACCTCGACATGGGTCAGCGACTCGGGCGTGCCGTCACGCAGCGCCAGCAGATTCCCGCCGGCGTCGCGTCTGCACGCCAGCACCGGATGCAGCAGGGCATGGATCTCCAGCCCGGCCGCCTGCAGCGCCATCCCGACCGAATCGACCAGAAACGGCATGTCGTCGGTGACGATCTGCACCACCGTGTACGGACTCTCCCAGCCATGCCCGGCGCGGACCGGATTGAAGACGCGCACCGCGGCATGACCACTGCGGCGCAGCCGCAGGAAGTCGAGCAGATCCAGGGTCAGCGCCGCCCAGTCGGCGGCATCACGCAGCGCCAGCTCCTCGGCCGGCGCCCGCGCCAGCAGTGCCGGCACCAGCACCTGCGCCTCGGCGCTGCGGGTGCCGGGCAGACGGGCGATGACCTCTTCAAGCAGCCGCGAGGCCGGTGTGGATGCCTCAAGCGCGTGATTCGATGGCATGGGTAGTCCAGTTGCTAGTGAAGAAATCGCACAAGCATATCGCTTCGACCGCGCCCTGATACACGCCGGCCGGAACCGGAGGCAAGCACTTTCCGCCAAGGTTCAGGCGTCCACGCGACATCCCGCGAACAGGATCGCAAGCACAAAACGGCGCTGCCGGCCACTGCATCCAGTCGGCCCCCGCCCCGCTTGACCCTGGCTCGCACAAATAACTAAACTGAGTGGTGCACTTGAACGACGGCAGCAGTTCTTGCGCGGCGTCAACCCCCTCGCGAGGCGGGCGCCGATGGCCTGCTCACACCTCGCGGATCAGCCGCCTGCCGCCGCCGCATGCCCCGCCCGATCGACGTCCGCCTGCCTTGATTGCCCCTGGAGCCGCACCATGATCCGCTCTCTCCCGCGCCAGCTCCTGCTCGTCGCCGGCATCCTGCTGGTGACAGCCTGCAGCAAGGCGCCCAGCTTCACGCCACCGCCGCCGGAAGTGGAGGTGGTCACCGCGCGCGCCGTGAATCTGCCGCTGACGCGCGATCTGGTCGGCCGGCTGACGCCGACGCTGACCGCACAGGTCAACGCGCGCGTGACCGGCAACGTGCTGCAGCTGGCGTATACCGAGGGCAGCGACGTCAAGGCCGGCCAGGTGCTGTTTCGCATCGATCCGGCGCCGCTGCAGGCGGCGCTGGACGCGCAGCGCGCGACGCTGGCACAGGCGCAGGCGACCGCCGTCAATGCCGAGCAAACCGCCAGCCGCTATGCCGATCTGGTCAGGCGCGGGCTGATCGCGCGGCAGACCTACGACGACGCCAACGCCACGGCGCGCAGTGCCGCCGCCGCCGTGCGGCAGGCCGCCGCCAACGTCGAGGCGGCGCGGCTGAATCTGTCCTATGCCACGGTGAAGTCACCGATCACCGGCCGTGCCGGCATCGCGCTGACCACCGTCGGCGCGCTGGTCAGCGCGTCCGCCGGCACGCCGATGACCACGGTCGAGCGCATCGATCCGATCTACGCCTACTTCAGCGAGCCGTATTCCGAGGTCGAACAGCTGCGCGCCGCGCAGGCGGCCGGCCAGCTCAAGCCGAGCGCCGGCGGCATCCCGGCGGTGCAACTGGTGCTGCCCGATGGCCGGGTCTACGCGCACTCCGGCACGCTGGACTTTTCCGACATGGCGGTGGACCCGCAAACCGGCGCCGTGCAGTTGCGCGCGCTGATCCCCAACCCCGACCGCAACCTGCTGCCGGGCCTGTTCGTCACCGTGCGCCTGCACGTCGGCACCCTCGATCACGTGTTCCTGCTGCCGCAGGCCGCGGTGCTGCGCGATCCCAAGGGCGCCTTCGTGTACGTGCTCGACGGCAACGGCATCGTCGTGCAGCAGCCGGTGCAACTGGGCGAGATGCGTGGCAGCGCCTGGATCGTCACCGGCGGCCTCGACAACGGCCAGCGCGTGATCGTCGACGGCGTGCAGAAGGTCAAGCCCGGCGCTCCCGCGCGCGTCGCCGCGCCCGGCGCCGGCAAGCCGGCCCAGGGCTGAGGACTCGCCATGCCCCGTTTCTTCATTGACCGCCCGATCTTCGCGTGGGTGATCGCGATCCTGATCATGCTGTGCGGCATCGCCGCGATCTTCCGCCTGCCGGTCGAGGCCTATCCCGAGATCGCGCCGCCCAGCGTGGTGATCAGCACCAGCTACCCGGGCGCCAGCGCCCAGGTGGTCGAGGACACCGTGACCTCGGTGATCGAGCAGCAGCTGACCGGACTCGACGGCCTGCTCTACTTCAGCTCGTCGTCGAGCTCCGATGGCGGCTCGAACATCACGGCGACGTTCCGCAACGGCACCAACCTCGACATCGCCGCGGTGCAGGTGCAGAACCGCGTCGCCGTCGCCGAGCCGCGGCTGCCGGCCGAGGTCATCGCCAACGGCGTGACGGTCAACAAGGCCAATGCCGGCTTCCTGATGGTGGTTGCGCTGCGCTCGAGCAATCCGCAGATCGACGCCTACGCGCTGAACAACATGCTCTCGGCGCAGGTGCTCGATCCGATCCTGCGCATCCCCGGCATCGGCAGCGCCAACCAGTTCGGCTCCGAATACGCGATGCGCATCTGGCTCGATCCGCGCAAGCTGCAGGGCTACGGACTGTCGGCGACGGACGTGCTCGCCGCGGTGCGCGCGCAGAACGTGCAGACCGCCGCCGGCGCGATCGGCGCCGCACCCTCGCTGGCCGGCCAGGCAATCACCGCGACGGTCAACGGCGAAAGCCGCTTCACCACGCCGCAGCAGTTCGCCGACATCATCCTGCGCACCGACAGCAACGGCACCACGGTGCATCTCGGTGACGTCGCCCGCGTCGAGCTGGCGCCCTACAACTACGCCTTCGCGGCGCGCTACAACCGCCAGCCGATGGCCGGCCTCGGCCTGCAGTTGCTGCCCGGCGCCAACGCGCTCACGGTCGCCGCCGCGGTGCGCGCGAAGATGGACCAGATCGTGTCGACGCTGCCCTCGGGCATCACCTGGTTCTCGCCCTACGACAGCACGACCTTCGTCAGCATTTCCATCGACGAGGTGGTCAAGACCCTGTTCGAGGCGATCGTGCTGGTGTTCCTGGTGATGTACCTGTTCCTGCAGAACCTGCGCGCCACGCTGATCCCGACCCTGGTGGTGCCGGTGGCGCTGCTGGGCACCTTCGCGGGTCTCTACATCGCCGGCTTCTCGATCAACATCCTGACCCTGTTCGGCATGGTGCTGGCGATCGGTCTGGTGGTGGACGACGCCATCGTGGTGGTGGAAAACGTCGAACGCCACATCACCGAGGAAGGCCTCGCCCCGCGCGAGGCCACCATCCTCGCGATGCAGCAGATCACCGGCGCGATCATCGCCATCACCCTGGTGCTGGCGGCGGTGTTCATCCCGGCGGCGCTGCTGTCGGGCAGCGTCGGCGCGATCTACCGGCAGTTCTCGCTGACCATCGCCATCTCGATGGGCATCTCGGCGCTGATGGCGCTGAGCTTCACCCCGGCGCTGTGCGCCAGCCTGATCAAGCCGGTCGATCACGAGAATCGCGCGCTGGGCTGGTTCAACCGCTGGTTCGCACGCATGCAGCGGCGCTATCTCGATCGCGTGCGTTCGGCGATCCGGCATACGCCGCGCTGGATGTTCGTCTACGCGCTGATCATCGTGCTGGTCGGCGTGCTGTTCTGGAAGCTGCCGACCAGCTTCCTGCCCGAGGAGGACCAGGGCTACGCCTTCGCCATCGTGCAGTTGCCGCCCGGCGCCACCCTTCAGCGCACCTCCGCCGTGCTCGAGCAGATGGAAAACGTGATCCTGAAGAACCCCGCCGTCGAGGGCATGGTCGACGTCGCCGGCTTCAGCTTCATCGGCTCCGGCGAAAACGTCGGCCTCGCCTTCATCCGCCTCAAGCCGTGGAGCGCGCGCACCAAACCCGACGAACAGATCGGCGCGTTCATCAACTGGGCCAACGGCGCGTTGTACGGCATCAAGGGCGCGCAGATCTTCGTCGTCAACCTGCCGGCGATCCGCGGCCTCAGCCAGTTCGGCGGCTTCGACCTGGAGCTGGAAAACCGCGCCGGACTGAGTCGCGAGCAGCTGCTCGCCGCGCAGAACATCCTGCTGCAGAAGGCCGCGCAGAGCCCGCTACTCAACGGCGTGCGTCCCAACGGGCTCGCCGATGCGCCGCAGCTGCAACTGCACGTCGACCGCGTGCAGGCGGCGTCGATGGGACTCTCGGTCACCGACGTCTACAGCGCCCTGCAGCTGATGCTGGCGCCGGTATACGCCGACGACTTCAACTACGGTGGCCGCGTGCTGCGCGTGCTGCTCGAGGCCGATGCGCCCTACCGCATGAGCCCGCAGGCCTTGCACGATTTCTACGTGCGCAGCAGCAGCGGCGCGATGGTTCCGCTGTCGACCGTGACCACGGCCAAGTGGACCCTGGGACCGCCGGTGCTCGACAGCTACAACGGCTATCCGTCGATCGAGATCGTCGGCAATGCCGCGCCGGGCGTCAGCTCGGGCCAGGCGATGACGGCGATGCAGAACATCATCGACCGCGACCTGCCCAAGGGCATCAGCTACGAATGGACCGGGCAGTCGCTGCAGGAAGTGCTCTCCGGCGCGCAGGCGCCGATCGTCTACGGCATGAGCCTGATCGTGGTGTTCCTGGCGCTGGCGGCACTGTACGAGAGCTGGTCGATCCCGGTCGCGGTACTGCTGGTGGTACCGCTGGGCGTGCTCGGCTCGCTGGCGCTGACCTTCCTGCGCGGGCTGTCGGATGACATCTACTTCAAGGTCGGACTGATCGCGATCATCGGCCTGTCGGCCAAGAACGCGATCCTGATCGTCGAGTTCGCGCGCGAGCTGCAGCTCAAGGAGGGCAAGGGCCTGATCGCGGCGACGATGGAGGCGGCGCGGCTGCGCCTGCGACCGATCCTGATGACTTCGCTGTCGTTCATCCTCGGCGTGATGCCGCTGGCGATCTCCAGCGGCGCCGGCGCCAACAGCCGCCAGGCCATCGGTACCGGCGTGATCGGCGGCATGCTCGGCGCAACCCTGATCGGCATTTTCATGATCCCGGTGTTCTACGTGATCGTGCGCCGGCTCGGCGGCGACCACAGCGACGGCACCGAGGAGCAGGGCGAGGACGTGATCCGGCCGTTCGACTGAGCGGCGGGAATTCCGAACGACCGCGAGCCCCTGGCGGGGACGCTGTCCCTCACCCGGCCCTCTCCCCCGGCTCCGCCGGGGGAAGGGGCCGCGCTCCGGCATTCGGACCCGCCGGCGCTATCCTGCGACATCGGCAACCGCGGAGCCTGCGCATGCACTGCCAGCATTCCCGATCCATCGTGCCTCACCGCGCATCGCCGGTGCTGGGTCTGGCGCTGGTTGCGATCGCCGCACACGCCGGTGCGGTGCCGGCCACGGCCACGGCCACGGCCACGGTCAGGACCGAAAAATCGCACGCCACCATGCAGCAGGTGCTCGCCGCCTCCAAACCGTCCGACTGGCGCGCGCTCGATCCGGCGCAGACGCTGGTGATGACCTTGCCGCAGGGCCGCGTGGTGATCGAGCTGGCGCCGACCTTCGCGCCACGCCACGTCGCCAACATCGAGGCACTGGCGCGCGCGCATTTTTTCGACGGCCTGACCATCAATCGCGTGCAGGACGACTTCGTCACCCAGTGGGGCGACGCCGATTCGGACATTCCCGCCAAGGCGCGGCCCTTGCCCGCGGATGCCCGCGCCGCGATGCCCGACGAATACCAGCGCAGCGCCATCGGACTCGACTTCACGCGCCTGCCCGACGGCGATGTCTATGCGCCGCAGGCGGGTTTCGTCGACGGCTTCCCGGTCGGCCGTGATCCGCGCACGAACACGGCCTGGCTGCTGCACTGCTACGGCATGGTCGGCGTGGGGCGCGACGATCCGCCCGACAACGGCAGCGGCGCCGAGCTCTATGCCGTGATCGGCCAGGCGCCGCGCCAGCTCGATCGCAACATCACCGTGGTCGGCCGCGTGGTTCAGGGCATGCATCTGCTGGCGGCGCTGCCGCGCGGCGGCGGCGACCTGGGTTTCTACCGCGATCCCGCCCATCGCACGCGCATCCTTAGCGTGCGCCTCGCCGGCGAGTTGCCGCTCGCCGACCGCCCGCGACTCGAGGTGCTGCGCACCGACACGGCCACCTTCGCGGCGCTGGTCGAGGCACGCCGCGACCGCAGCGAATCCTGGTTCGTGCGCCCGGCCGGCCGCATCAGCGTCTGCAACGTGCCGCTGCCGGTACGCGTGACGCCGGCACCGAAGCCCTGATCAGACGGCCCTTCCGCGCGGCACGCGAACACCGTATCGTCGCGCCCCTGCCGCCGGGCCATCCCTGAAATGCATCCGCTTCGTCATCCACGCCGGCTCGCTGTGCCGGGCCTCCTCGCCGGCATGCTGCTGCCGATCGCGGCGCCTGCGGCCGTGCCGGCGTGCCCGGTCGCCATTGAGCCGGCCTACGCGACGACGTTCCCAGCGGTCCGCCCGACGCCCGTGCACGGCCCGTCGGACACCCAGGCGCTGCTCAACCTGTATGGAATCGGCCACGGCGTGATGCAGCTGTTCGGGCACGCGGCGAGCTGGGCCGGCGTGCACTGGATCCGGCTGCACGCCGCACACGGGAATCCCGCCGCCCAGCACCTGCTCGGCGTGATGTATGTCCAGGGCCGCGGCGTGCCGCAGGACGACGCCCGCGCCGTGCAGTGGTTCGACCGCGCCGCGCTGCAGGATGACGTCGACGCCGAGAACGATCTCGGCGTGATGTACGCGCAGGGACGCGGCGTGCCGCAGAGCTACGGCAGGGCCGAGGGCTGGTTTGCCGCCGCTGCCCGCACCTTCGCGCCGGCACAGTTCAATCTCGGTGTGACCTTCGAGTTCGGCCGCGGCGTGCCGGCGGACCCGGCGCGCGCAGTGACCTGGTACCGGCGCGCCGCCGAACAGGGATTCGTTCCCGCCCAGCGCGCGCTGGGCATGCTGTACGCGGGCGGTCACGGCATCGCGCGCAACGCGGTCGCCGCCTACACCTGGGACGCGCTGGCCAAGGCGGCATCGCAGCCGAAAGGCACGGGCGCGCTCTGCACCGACCGGGCCATGACCGCACTGGGCGCAACCATGAGCCCGCTGCAGCTGGCCTCGGCGCAACGCGACGCCGAGACCTGGTGGCGCGCGCATCACAGGACGCGCCTGTACTGATCCCGGCGATCCCGCGAACGACTCATCGCGCGGGCCTGCTGGCGGGCCGCACCCCTGCGCGTTCCGCAGCCGTCGCCGGTCTTGCTACGCTGGCCCCGGTTCCGCATCGAGCGTCCGCGCATGACCAGGATCAAACTCGACACAGCCCCGATCCGGCACGGCACCGGCTACCCGGCGCCC
>JAKAZT010000056.1 GCA_021815695.1 Pseudomonadota bacterium | reverse complement strand
CGGGGCCCGGGACCCGGAGAAGCGGGACACGGAATCGAGAGACGGCGGCTCGGCAAGCGCGGAAGGCGCGGCAGACCAGATGTTGCGCAGGCGGCTGAGCTCGGATTCGGAAAAGGCTTCGTCTTCGATCGCGGAGAGCACCTGGCCGATGCGCAACTCATCGCCGAGCCCGACCCACTGCGCGGGGTCGAATCCCGGCTCCCGGCTCTTCGATTCCCGGCTCCTGCCCTCCGCATCCCGGCTCCCGGGTCCCGGGTCCCGGCTCTGCCGCGCCGCCCGCGCCCGCCGCACCACATCCTCGATCATCGCCACGAGGCCAAGGTGCATGCCGTCGTTGGGGTGGTAGATGCGCTCGACGCCGTAGGCCTGCAGCCCGGCGATCTCCTCCGGCGTGATCGTGCCGCCGCCGCCGCCGAACACGCGAATGTGTCCGGCTCCGCGCTCGCGCAACATGTCGATCATGTACTTGAAGTACTCGACGTGACCGCCCTGGTAGGACGACAGCGCGATGGCGTCGGCGTCCTCCTGCAGCGCGGCGCGCACCACGTCCTCGACGCTGCGGTTGTGGCCGAGGTGGATCACCTCCGTACCCTGCGCCTGGATCAGCCGGCGCATGATGTTGATGGCGGCATCGTGACCGTCGAACAGGCTGGCGGCGGTGACGAAGCGCAGCGGGCTGCGCCCGGTCTCGGTCTGCGCGGCGGGAACCTGGGGCGCGGGCGTGCTCATCGAAACTCCGGACCACGGATCATTGCGCCAATTCTAGCGCCCGTCGCCGCCGCGCGGCCCGCGCGCGCGAAAAGGCGACCCGCCGCAGCGGGCCACCCGGTTTGCCGCACGCGGCAGGGCCGCGGGTTATTTCGTGTCGACGTCGCGATGCATCGGCGCCAGCTTGGCCAGCAGCTGGTTCTGCGCGGTGAACGGGATGCCGTGCTTGTCCATCGCCTTCTGCAGGTCCACCACCAGCGCGTTGAAATCGGCCTCGGTGATGTTGAGGCCCTGGTGCGCCTGCTGCATGTTGAGCCCGGTGTAGGTGCAGGGGCCATCGAGGATCACGCAGAACTGGTCGACCAGCTCCTTCTTGATGTGGTCGCGATTGGCGTTGGCAAAGAACGGCCGTGTCACCGGGTCGGCCATCAGGTTGTCCATGAAGTCGTTGACCAGCGACACCAGTCCGGGCTTTTCGCCGAACTGCTTGAACACCGGCGCCAGCGCCGGATCGCGCGGGGCGGGATTGAGCGCTGCAGCCATCGGCGGCGCGGCCAGCGCGGCGCCGGCGGTCAGCGTCAGGGCAAGGCCCAGGATCAGGGTTCTGAGTGTGCGTGCGGTTTTCATGACGGGTTCCTTGGGAGAACGACGAGCGAGAGGTCGCCCCGACCTGCGCCGGGAAGGACGGGCTGCTGCAAACGGGTCAGATCCCGGTCGGCCGGACACCGCGGCATCAGAAGCCGACCTGCACGGACGCGTACAGGCCATGCTGGTGGCTCTTGATGACGATGTTGCCGAGGTCGGCGTAGGCCAGCGTCAGCGCGACGTGCTTGTCGAGCGTGTAGGCGACGAAGGCGTCGTACCAGTTGCTCTCGCGGGCGATGCCCAGGTTGTTGGGTTTCCTGCGGTACTCGGCGCCGATCGCCAGCTTGCGCGTCAGCAGATAGGCGGCCGAGAACTCGGGTTCGAGGTGATAGCTGTTGCTGAGGTCGCCACCGAAACCGAGGATGCCGATCTGGTTGGCCTTGGTCATGCGCAGGGTGGCGTTGAGCAGCAGGCTCTGCGCCAGGTACAGCTTGGTCGCGCTGACGTAGAAGTCGGTGCCCTGGTCGCTGCGTGCGCCGATCGCGTGCAGGATCGCCCCCTGGTCGTTCTTCTTGTACTGCATGCCGACCGACACCTGCGGCACCCAGCTGTCCTGGTCGAGGATGGCGTCGCCGAACAGGCGAACCTTCACCCCGAACACGTTCTGGCGGAAGGTGAAGCCCTGGCCGAGGCCCAGCGCGGCACCGACGTTTTCGGTGTTGAAGCGCTGCTGCGCGAACGAGAACTCGACGCGGTTGTACAAGCCGACCAGCACGCCGGCATCGTCGAGGTGATAGTCCTGCGTGTTGACGCGGGTATAGAACGCGCTGGCGCCGATCTGGTCGTTGGTCTCGTAGCCGCCGATCAGTGCCCACGGCGTCAGGCCGCCGCCGCCCGCGCCCTCGATCTGGCTGACACCGGCGGTCAGCAGCAGCTTGCCGCTGATGTTGGCCGGTGCGTCGTCGGCGCGCGCGTGGGTCGAGGCGATGCCGAGCAGGCCGCCGATGACGCCGGCCAGCAGTGCGCGTCCGGGTCGTGTGATGTGCATGGGTGCCCCCGAGGGTGGTGGTGACAAGGCCGGCCGGTGCCGGCCGTCGTGCTGCTTACGCGCGGCGGCGGCGGTTTGGATGCACGGCGGTCAGCGGGCGACGTGCCAGACGCCGTTGATGCGATCGCCGGCGCTGCTGCCGGGCTTGCTGTCGCCGGCATAGAGGTAGAGCGGCCGCCCTTTCCATGCCCACTGCAGGCGGCCATCGGCGCGCTTGACCAGACTGAAGTCGCCCTGCGCCTGCGCGCCGGCGGCGGCGAGATACGGCGGCCACAGCACCGCGCACGGCCCGATGCATGCGCTGCCGCCGCCGATCGGGTCGCGGTCGTAGGTGTAGAGGGTCATGCCGGCGGCGCTGGTGACGAGGCCGGAGGCGGCGACCGCCGGTTGCGGCGCCGCCTGGACGATGACCGCCACCGACACGCCCAGCGCGGCCAGGATGCTGTTGCGAAACGATGACATGGTGCGACTCCCGGATCGAGGCACACGCCTCGGACCGGTCTACGCAGAAGGCGGCGTGCGCGGATGCGCCGCGTCCGCCGTGCGGGAAGCGTTCAGTGCGCGGGCGTCTGCAGCGCCGCCAGTTTCGCCGGGTCGGGAATCAGCTCGCTGCGGATCAGCAGCAGTGCGCCGCGCGGGGCGAGGAAGGCCTTGTGCCGCTCGCCGCGCGGGGCAAGCAGGAAATCGCCGGGGAAGTATTCGACTCCGTCGTGGATGATCGAGCCTTCCAGCACCAGGCACTCCTCTTCCTGCGTGTGCGGATGCGGCGGCACGGCGGCGCCGGGTTCGATGCGCCACAGGCTGGTCTGGGTGCCGGCGCGCTCGTCACGGCGCAGGGTCTTGATGACGATGCCCGGCACCAGCGGCTTCCATTCGCCCTCGGCGGCACGCAGCACTTCGGTGCGCGGGCGCGCGGCATCGGCGAGGATGCGCCGGCGCATGCGCAGGCGCATCTCGGCGGCGGGCTCGCGCGGAGTCAGCGCCTGCGCCAGCGCGGCGAACGCGGCGTCGTCGGTGGGCCCGGAGGCGCGTGTCTTCTTGTCACTCATCGCCACAGCCTTCGCGAACCAGCACCGGCTTCAGCGCGGCAAGGCCGCGGCGCAGGTGCGACTTGACCGTACCCAGAGGCCATCCCGTGCGTTGCGCGATCTCCTGATGGGTCAGATCCTCGAAGAAGGCCAGCTCGACCACCCGCCGCTGCGCCGCGCTCAGCACCGCGAGAGCGCGTTGCACGGCACTGCCGGTGGCCAGCACGTCCAGCAGGGATTCCTGCTCGGGACCTTCACGCAGCATATACGCATCGAGCGCGTCGTCCGGATGCAGCGGCTCCTCGACGCCGCGCGCACGTCGTCGGCGCAGGTGATCCAGCGCGCGGCTGCGCGTCATGGTCAGCAGCCAGGCCATCACCGCACCGCGCCCGCTGCTGTAGTCCACCGCGTTTTCCCACGCCTGGCGATAGACGTCGCAGACCACTTCCTCGGCATCGGCCTCGTTGCGCACGATGCGCACCGCCAGCGCGAACACCCGCGACAGCGTGCGGTCGTACAGCTCGCCGAGCGCCTGGGCGTCGCCGCGGCGCATGCGCAGCAGCAGCGCAGCCAGCAGCTCCGCTTCCGCGGCGGCGGACGGCAGCATCGTGGCGGCTGCGCTGGCAATCACGGTGCGGAACGCTGCGACATGCGCCCATCCTGCGCGCGGCAGCGGACAAGACGGTGTGAAAGCGGCGCCGCACGCGTCCGTCGGCGCACTCCGCCGCGGCCGGCCCCGTGTCCTGTCGTCGCGCTGAACCGCGCCACCGGCGCCGTCAACGACGCCGGGCCATCGGCCGTTGTGCGCGTGAGGGATCGCGCCGCGATCCGTGCCCGCAACGGAGACTGCCATGAACACCCGCCATGCCCTCGCTGTCCTGCTCGGCCTGTCGCTGCTGGCCGGCTGCTCCGACGCTCCGCCGCGCCGCGAGGCCGTGCGCGTGGTCTATGTCGCACCGCCGCGCTGCGAATGGATCGCCGGTCACTGGCGCTGGAGCGACGGCGACGAGCGCGTCTGGATTCCCGGTCACTGCGATCGCGATTGAGTTCCCGACGCCGACCGTGCGCCCGGGCATGGGGCGCGCAACTGTTCCTTAACCGGACGCGGTACTACACTACGCGCCGCCAAACGACCGCCCCAGCCCTGCTGGGGCGCGTCATTTGGGGAGACCGCACGGCGCCGTCCGCTGGACGCCGCCTGCAAACCGTGGCGTGAGCCTCACGCCGGAGCCCGACGCCCTCGCGGCGCAGCGCGCCATCCTGGAGTCCACCTTCCGATGATCTTCGAAACCATCGCCGCCTCGGGCCACGAGGAAGTCGTCTTCTGCCAGAACAAGGATGCCGGCCTGAAGGCCATCATCGCGGTCCACAACAGCGTCCTCGGTCCGGCGCTGGGCGGCCTGCGGATGTGGCCGTACAAGTCCGAGCAGGAAGCGGTCAACGACGTGCTGCGGCTGTCGCGCGGCATGACCTTCAAGAACGCGGTCGCCGGGCTGAACCTGGGCGGCGGCAAGGCGGTGATCATCGGCGATCCGGGCAAGGACAAGTCCGAGGCGCTGTTCCGCGCCTTCGGCCGCTTCGTGCAGTCGCTCAACGGCCGCTACATCACCGCCGAGGACGTCGGCATCGACGTCAACGACATGGAATACGTGTTCCGCGAGACCGAGTTCGTCACCGGCGTGCATCAGGTGCACGGCGGCTCCGGCGATCCGTCCCCGTTCACCGCCTACGGCACCCTGCAGGGCCTGATGGCGTCGCTCAACTACAAGTTCGGCAACGAGGACGTGGGCAAGTACAGCTACGCCGTGCAGGGCGTCGGCCACGTCGGCATGGAGTTCGTCAAGCTGCTGCGCGAACAGGGGGCCAAGGTGTTCGTCACCGACATCAACAAGGCCTCGGTACAGCGCTGCGTGGACGAGCTGGGCTGCGAGGCGGTGGGCCTGGACGACATCTACGACGTCGACGCCGACGTCTACAGCCCGGCGGCACTGGGCGGCACCGTCAACGAGCAGACCCTGCCGCGGCTGAAGTGCAAGATCATCTGCGGCCCCGCCAACAACCAGCTCGCCACCGACGCCATCGGCGACGAAGTCGCCCGGCGCGGGATGCTCTATGCGCCGGATTACGCGGTGAATGCCGGCGGCGTGATGAACGTGTCGCTGGAGATCGACGGCTACAACCGCGAGCGCGCGATGCGCATGATGCGCACGATCTACTACAACGTCGGGCGCATCTTCCACATCGCCGAGCGCGACGGCATCGCCACCTACAAGGCCGCCGACCGCATGGCCGAGGAGCGCATCGCCAGCATCGGTCGCATCAAGCTGCCGACGATGGGCAACAACGGTGCGCGCTTCCTCGGCCGCATGCGCGGCCAGTGAGTTGATGAGCGCCGGGACCCCGGATCCGGGATCCGGGATCCGGGACCCGGGAGACAGCGGAAAGAGTCACAAACCGGAGCTCGGATCCGCGGTGCGGACCCGGGCTCGCGGACCCGGGCTCGCGGACCCGAGCGACCGGACCCGAGCGACCGGGGGCCGGAACAGTCCATCATGGGGTGTCATCCTGAGACCGAAGGCCGAAGGATCTTCGACGCGCAGACTTCGGCCAGGCACCGACGCTGGTGATCGCAGGCCCCGGCGCTGCCGCATGGATCAGGCTGAAGCAAAACATCCTGGGGTGTCATCCTGAGACCGAAGGCCGAAGGATCTTTGACGCGTAGACTTCGGTCATGCACCGACGCTGGTGATCGCAGGCCCCGGCACTGCCGCATGTATCTTTCGGAGCAGAAGCGAAAGCCGTCTCACACACAAAAATTGGACACGCCCGACACGCCTGCTGCGGGCCGTCGGTGTGAAAGATCCTTCGCTACGCTCAGGATGACAGCCTGCTTTTCCCACTTCCCACTTCCCACTTCCCACTTCCCACTTCCCACTTCCCACTTCCCACTTCCCACTTCCCACTTCCCACTTCCCACTTCCCGCTTCCCCCTCCCCATCCCCACCCCCGGCCCTGACCCATGCGCCCCTTCCCCCTCGGTGATGACCTCGACCTGCTGCGCGAGACGGTGCACGCCTTCGCCGAGAAGGAGATCGCGCCGCGCGCGGACCTGATCGACCGCGAGAACGCCTTTCCCGCCGACCTCTGGCGCAAGTTCGGCGATCTCGGCCTGCTCGGCATCACGGTGTCGTCGGAATACGGCGGCAGCGATCTCGGTTTCCTCGCCCACCTGGTCGCGATGGAGGAGATCTCGCGTGCCTCGGGTTCGGTGGGTCTGAGCTACGGCGCGCACTCGAATCTGTGCGTGCAGAACATCTTCCACAACGGCAACGAGGCGCAGCGGCGCCGCTACATCCCCCGGCTGTGCAGCGGCGAATGGGTCGGCGCGCTGGCGATGAGCGAGCCGGGTTCGGGCTCGGACGTGGTCGGCTCGATGGCCTGCCGCGCCGAGAAAAAGGGCGACCGCTGGATCGCCAACGGCTCGAAGATGTGGATCACCAACGGCCCCGACGCCGACGTGGCGCTGGTCTACCTGCGCACCGCGCCCAAGCCCGCCGGCTCGCGCTGCATGACCGCCTTCATCGTCGAGAAGGGCATGCCCGGTTTCAGTACCGCGCAGAAGCTGGACAAACTCGGCATGCGCGGCTCCAACACCTGCGAGCTGGTGTTCGAGGACTGCGAGATCCCCGACGAAAACCGCGTCGGCGAAGTCAACGAAGGCGTGCGCGTGCTGATGAGCGGGCTGGACACCGAGCGCCTGGTGCTCTCGGGCGGCCCGATCGGGCTGATGCAGGCGGCGCTCGACATCGCCCTGCCCTACGTGCGTGAACGCCGGCAGTTCGGCGCGCCGATCGGCAGCTTCGGCATCATGCAGTCCAAGATCGCCGACATGTACACCGCGCTGCAGTCCTCGCGCGCCTACGCGATCATGGTCGCGCAGGACTTCGACCGCGGCGTGCGCTCGCGCATCGATCCCGCGGCCTGCCTGCTCTGCGCCTCCGAAAACGCGGTCAAGGTCGCGCTGGAGGCGATCCAGGCGCTGGGCGGCAACGGCTACATCAACGACTACCCGACCGGGCGCATCCTGCGCGACGCCAAGCTCTACGCGATCGGCGCCGGCACCAACGAGATTCGGCGCATGCTGATCGGCCGCGAGCTGTATCACGGCAAATCGTGACCCGCCCCGAGTGACCCCTGGCGCCGGCATCGCGGCCGCGCATCCATACGGATTCGTAAATGGACGGCGCTGCCCCGGGCCCTTCCAATAGCGCGCAGGGAACAAGGGGCCGACATGGATCGGGGAATCAGGGCAGCCTGGATGGCCGGTGGCGCGCTGGCAATTGCCGCTGCCGCTGCGCTCGCCGCTTGCGCCTCGGCGGCACCGGACGCCGGCAACGCTGCCATTACCCCGCTGCCGTTGAGCGCGCAAGGCCCGCGACTCGCGCTGCGCGCCGAGGCGCATCCGCTGATGCCCGGCAGCATCAATCTGGTCGTGCATCTGATCGTGTCCGCGCCGATCGCCGACGCCCGGGTCTCGGTCACGACGTCCGACCCGCATCTGCGCGTCACGCCGCCCGACTGCGATTTCCGCGTGCTGGCGCCGCCGGCCGTGGCGCGTGCCACGCATCCGCCGTATCCCTTGCCTGCCATCCCGTTGTGCAGCCTCGTGCTCGGCGCTGCCGCGGGCGGACGCTACCCGGTGACGCTGCGTGTGCGTGACGCCGCCGGCCACGATCTCGTTGCACCCATCCATACCGTCATCGTCATCAAGGGGAGTCGAGCATGAAAGGATCCCGATGGATTGCCGCGCTCGCGATCGCCGGCCTCACCGCCGCCGCCGTCGCCAGCGCCCGGATGCCCCAATCCTCGATACGCGCGCGCGCCGCGGCGGCGTATCGGCTGCGCGCGCTGGCCGGCCCGAACGGCCAGTTCGCAGGACAGCAATATCAGTCCGCGCTGCGTGCCCGCGCGCAGATGCTGGCGCATGGTGCCGTGCAGTCGCGGTCCTGGCTGCCGGGCGGCGCGAGCACGCGCGCGACGGCGCCGTCGGTGATCAACTGGACCGAGATCGGCCCCGGCAATGTCGGCGGGCGCATCAACACGATCTGGATCGATCCCGCCAATGCGCAACACCTGATCGTCGGCGCTGCCGGCGGCGGCCTGTGGCAGAGCAGTGATGGCGGCAGCAGCTGGGCGGCGGTGACCGAGTTTCCGGGCTCGCTGGCGGTCGGTGCGATCGCGCAGCTGCCCAACGGCACCCTGCTGGTCGGCACCGGTGACGAGTTCAACGAATTCCAGCCCGGCGACGGCCTGTTCCTGTCGACCGACGGCGGCACGACCTGGAGCCCGGTGGCCGACACCGCGCCGCAGTCGAACACCGACTTCTGGAGCGTGATCCTGTCGATCGCGACCAACAGCAACGGCGTCGCGCTGGCCGCCACCTGGGGCGGCATCGCGCGCAGCACCGACGGCGGCAACACCTGGGCCGGTGTGTGGCCGGCCAGCGGCAGCGCCGGCGCCAGCGACGATGTGGTGTTCGATCCCGGCAATTCGAGCGTCGCCGTGGCCGACAACGAAAACGGCGGCGCGGTCTACTCGACCAATGCCGGCCTGACCTGGACCACCGCGACCGGCCTGCCGGGCACAGCCGGCGCACGCACGGCACTGGCTTTCGATCCCAGCGTCGCCGGCTCGGTGTACGCGCTGGTCGACAACAACAACGGCAGCAGCCCCAGCGGCGAGGTCTTCCACTCGACCAATGGCGGCCAGAGCTGGACCCTGCTGGCCGGCACCGGCGCCTTCGTCAACACGGTCAACAGCAGCAAGACCGCCGTCGGCGCGCTGTGCGACAACTCCTTCAGCGGCAGCCCGGTGGAATGCCAGGGCGGCTACGACAACGTGATCGCCGTCGAACCGCATGCGAGCGGCAGCGCGCCCACGATCGTCGTCGGCGGCATCGACATCTTCAGCTCGACCGATGGCGGTACGACCTGGACGATGACCGGCGAGGCCTACGGCAACACCAACAATCTGCATGCCGATCAGCACGCGTTCGCCTACAGCACTTCCGCCGGCGCGCTGTACGTCGGCAATGACGGCGGCTTCTACCGGCAGCTGTCGCTCGGCAACTGGCTCAAGCAGAACGCCGGGCTGGCGGTGACGCAGTTTTACGCGGCTTCCGGCCACCGGGGCGTGACCGCCTCGAAGAACGTGGTCAGCGGCAGCGCGATCACGCCGGTCATCGCCGGCGCGCAGGACAACGGCACCCAGCTCTACGAGGGCTATTCGAGCAGCGGCAGCCCGCAGCCCGACGCCTGGATCGCGATCTACGGCGGCGATGGCGGCCAGACCGCGGTCGATCCGATTGACGGCAACTACCTCTACGGCGAATACACCAATCTCACGCTGTTTTATTCGGCGACCGGGTCGACCGCGCAAAACTTCGGCACCGAGCCGCCCGATACCGGCTCGCAGTCGGCCAACTTCATCGCGCCCTTCGTGCTGATACCCAACGGCACGCAGAGCCCCGGCCAGATGCTGGCCGGCGGTGCCTCGCTGTGGCTGGGCACCGGCATCCAGGGCGGCAGTCCGGTCTGGACCAGCCTCAACGCCGGCACCCTGCCGGTCGGCACCGGCAGCAATTACATCAGCGCCATCGCGGTCGACCCGGCCAACACCAACAGCGTCTGGGTCGGATTCGACAGCGGGCAGGTCTGGCATTCGACCAATGCGCTGGCGACGACGCCGGTCTGGACGCAATCGGGCAGCACGACCCTGCCCGGCACGCGCCCGGTCGAGAGTTTCTGGATCGTCCCCGGCCAGTCGAGCACGGTTTACGTGACCTATCTCGGGTTCAAGGCCACCAGCGCGGACGACAACGTGTGGGTGACGACCAACGCGGGCGCGAGCTGGTCCGGCATCGGCGGCGGACTGCCGCCGGGTCCGGTGTATTCGCTGGTGACCCATCCGCAGTACCCGCAGATCCTCTATGCCGGCGCGCTGACCGGCGTCTACACCAGCATCGACGGCGGCCAGACCTGGACCGCCAGCAGCCAGGGACCGGCCAACATCTCGGTCAATCAGCTGGCCTGGTTCGATACCTCGGTGCCCAACCAGCCGGTCCTGCTGGCCGCGACCGACGGGCGCGGCGCCTGGCTGGGCTCGCCGGCCTACAACCCGACGCCCACGCTGACCGCGCTCAATCCCGCGCAAGTCCCCCTGGGCTCGCCGGCGACCGCGGTCACGCTGACCGGCAGCGGCTTCGTCGGCGGCAGCACGGCAACGCTTGACGGCGCTCCTCTCGCGGCGACCTATGTCTCGGCCACCCAGCTGCAGGTGACGGTACCGGCCGCGACCCTGGCGACGGTCGGCGCGCACACCCTGATCGTCGACAATCCGATCCCGGGCGGCGGCGCATCCGCGGGTGCCGGCCTCACGGTGACCTACCCGGCGCCGACGGTGTCCTCGCTGTCGCCGGCTTCGGCCGCGATGGGCGCCGCCGGTTTCACCCTGACCGTCAACGGCAGCGGCTTCCAGCCGGTCTCGACGCTGCAGTGGAACGGCAGCGCGCTGGCGACCACCTACGTTTCGGGCAGCAGCCTGACCGCCGCAGTGCCGGCGTCCGATCTCGCCAGCGGCGGCAATGCGACCGTCAGCGTGAGCACGCCCGCGCCGGGCGGCGGCAACGCCAGCGCGACTTTCGCGGTGAACTATCCGTTGCCGACGCTGAGTTCGATCTCGCCCACCTCGGCGCAAGGCGGCTCGAGCAGCGCGACGATCACCGCGACCGGCAGCAGCTTCGTGCCGGCCTCGACCATCGACTGGAACGGCGCTGCACTCGGCACGACCTACGTATCCGCCACGCAACTCACGGCGACGGTGCCGGCCGGCGATCTCGCCGCCGCGACCAACGCCGCGGTGACCGTGGTGACGCCCGCGCCGGGCGGCGGCGCCTCCTCGGCGATCAGCTTCGCGGTGTCGGCGCCGCCGGTGGCGCCGGGTGGCGGGGGTGGCGGTGGCGGCGCCCTGAGTGTGGTCGATCTGCTGGCGCTGGCCGCGCTCGGCCTGCTGGGCGCGCGCCCGCGCAGGCAAGCGACCGCCTGAGCGGAGCGCATCGGGCCAGACGCGCTGGCGGTCGGCTCAGCCGGCCGCCAGCGCGTCACCCAGACGATCGACGGCGATGACCTCGAGATTGCCAATGCGGCCCTTCTTCGGCGCGTTGGCCCGGGGCACGATTGCGCGCACGAAACCGTGGGTCGCGGCTTCCTTCAGACGCTCCTCGCCGTTGGGCACCGGTCGGATCTCGCCGGACAGCCCGACCTCGCCGAACGCGATGGTCTTGTCCGGCAGTGCGCGGTTGCGAAAGCTCGACAGCACCGCCAGCAGCACCGGCAGATCGGCGGCGGTTTCCTGCACGCGGATGCCGCCCACCACATTGACGAACACGTCCTGGTCGTACACCGCCGCGCCGCCGTGACGATGCAACACCGCCAGCAGCATCGCCAGGCGGTTCTGCTCCAGGCCCAGCGCCACGCGCCGCGGATTGGCCAGCGGCGAGGCATCGACCAGCGCCTGCACCTCGACCAGCAGCGGCCGGGTGCCCTCGCGGGTGACCATCACTGCGCTGCCCGGGGTCGGCTCGCTGTGCGCCGAGAGAAAGATGGCCGACGGGTTGGGCACCTCGCGCAGACCCTTGTCGGACATCGCGAACACGCCCAGCTCGTTGACCGCGCCGAAGCGGTTCTTGAACGCGCGCAGCACGCGGAAGCGGCTGCCCGCCTCGCCTTCGAAATACAGCACCGCGTCGACCATGTGCTCGAGCACGCGCGGTCCGGCAATGCCGCCCTCCTTGGTGACGTGGCCGACCAGGAACACGCCGCTGCCGGTCTCCTTGGCGTAGCGGGTGAGCCTGGCCGCCGACTCGCGCACCTGGCTGACCGAGCCCGGCGCCGCGGTCAGCAGCTCGGTCCAGATGGTCTGGATCGAATCCACCACCAGCACGCGCGGCCGCTCGGCGGCGGCGTGCTCGAGGATGCGCTCGATGCAGGTCTCGGCCAGACCGCGCAGCGGGTCCAATGCGAGGCCCAGCCGCTGCGCGCGCGCCGCCACCTGCGCCAGCGACTCCTCGCCGCTGACGTAGAGACTGGACAGGCGCGTGCCCAGCGCGCCCAGCATCTGCAGCAGCAGGGTCGACTTGCCGATGCCGGGATCGCCACCGACCAGCACCACCGACCCCTCGACCAGGCCGCCGCCGAGCACGCGGTCGAGCTCGCCGATGCCGATCGAGGTGCGCGCTTCCTGCGCCAGCGCCACCGAAGCCAGCGGCGTGATCCGCGGCGCGCCGGCCGCGGCGCCGGCGTAGCTGCCGCGCCGCGCGGCGGGCGTCTGCGCCGGCTCGACCACGAAGGCGCCGAGCGTGTTCCAGGCGCCGCAGTCGGCGCACTGGCCCTGCCATTTCGAATGTTCGCTGCCGCACTGGCTGCAGACGTAGGCGGTGCGGGCCTTGGCCATGTCAGCCGGCGTCCTCGACGAACAGCACGCGCCGCGTCAGCCCGCAGGTCAGCACGTAGCTGATGGTGCCGGCGTGAGTGGCGACCTCTTCGGCAGGCAGACCGTCACCCCACAGCACCACCTCGTCACCGATCGCCGCGTCGGGCATGCCACGCAGATCGAGCGTGATCAGGTCCATCGACACGCGTCCGATCAGCGGCACGCGACGGCCGCGCAGCAGGGCCGGCGTGCCGGCCGCCGCGCTGCGCGGATAGCCGTCGCCGTAGCCGATCGCGGCCACACCCACCGGCATGTCCTCGGGGCAGGTCCAGG
>JAKAZT010000055.1 GCA_021815695.1 Pseudomonadota bacterium | reverse complement strand
CAGGGTGAACAGCGCATTGAGCTGCGTCAGCCACGGCGGCGGCGTGTACAGCAGCAGCGCATGCTGGCGCGCCAACCCGAAGCCCCACACGATCAGCGCGAAACCGAGGGCCGCGACCAGCGTGTACAGCCCCTTCCATGCGTTGACGCCCAGTCGCGCGATCATCCGCGTGCGCCAGGCATCCGCGAACAGGCGCAGCGAATGCACGCCGAGAAAGATCAGCAGGCCGAGGATCAGCAGCGGCATGGCGGGGCTCCGGACAGGCGTCAGCGCCAGCTTCGCACACCACCGGTCGGCGCGCTCGACGGGCGGCATGCGCGCCCGCCCGCATGGTCGCGATGGCGGCCGTCCACACCGCATCGCGACCATCGGGTGCTGCCGGAAGCCTGGTGTGGTGTCCCGGAGGCGCGTGCCGGCGATTGCCGATGGATTTCACTGCGCGACCGGGCGCGACGAGGCGTCATGGCTGCGCCATGGCGACGAGGCGCGACGCCGGATCGCGCCGCAAGACGCAGGAATGACGGATGCGCATTTCCGAGGCACCACACGAGCATCCACGGAAAGCCTCAGCGCATCGTTGCCAGCTCGCCGATCACGGCATCGAGCGCGGTGTCCCACGACGGCAGACGCAGGGCAAAGGTGTCCTGCACGCGCGCGCAGTCCAGCACCGACCAGGCGGGTCGCCGCGCCCGCGCCGGATAGTCGGCGCCGGCGATCGCCTGCACCTCGGGCACGCGATCGATCAGGCCCGCGCGCCGTGCCGCCGGCAGGATCGCGCGGGCGAAGCCGTGCCAGCTGGTGTGGCCGCCGGCGGAGAGGTGATACAGGCCCCAGGGCGCGTCGCCCGCGAACGCTCCGCGCGGAGCCAGGCGGGCGATGATCGCGGCCGTGGCATTGGCGATCAGGCGCGCCGGCGTCGGCGCCCCGATCTGGTCGTCGACCACGCGCAGCACGTCGCGCTCGGCAGCCAGCCGCAGCATGGTGCGCAGGAAGTTGTGGCCGCGCGCGGCATACACCCAGGCGGTGCGCAGGATCAGATGCGCGGCGCCGCTGGCGCGCAGCGCCTGTTCGCCGGCAAGCTTGCTGGCGCCATAGACGCCCAGCGGCGCGGTGGCGTCGTCCTCGCGCCACGGCCGCGTGCCGTGGCCGTCGAAGACGTAGTCGGTGGAATAGTGGATCACCGGCACGCCGCGCGGTGCGGCCCAGC
This sequence comes from Pseudomonadota bacterium, assembly GCA_021815695.1. GTDB lineage: Bacteria > Pseudomonadota > Gammaproteobacteria > Xanthomonadales > Rhodanobacteraceae > Metallibacterium. The sequence goes on along the minus strand of JAKAZT010000055.1, from coordinate 12,064 downwards.
GCCCCAGCGCGGCGACGGCTGCACCGTTGACGCGTTGCGCGAGGGCTGCTTCGTCCTCGGCCCGGTCGACCGCGGTATACGCCGCCGCGTTGACGATCAGGTCGGGCGCGTCGTGGTCGAGCAGCGCGATCAGCGTGGCATCGCTGTCCGCAAGGTCCGCGCGCAGGCAGGGCGCACCGCCGGGCAGCAGGCCGTCGCGCGTGGTCGCGCGCAATTCGCCCAGCGGGCCCAGCGCGCGCATCAGTTCGAAACCGACCTGGCCGCCGGCGCCCAGCAGCAGGATCCTCACGGCCGATACTCCGGCAGCCGCTGCGGCGACACCTGGTCCAGAAACGGCGCGCGTGCATCCTTGTCGGACAGCAGCGGGGCGCTCAGCGGCCAGTCCACCGCGATGGCGGCGTCGTTCCAGCGCAGCGCGGCATCGGCGGCACGGTCATACAGCGTCGTGCACTGGTAGCTGAAAGTGGCGAACTCCGACAGCACGCAGAAGCCGTGGGCAAAGCCTTCCGGGATCCAGAAATGGCGATGGTTGTCGGCCGACAGCACCGCCGCCACCCAGCGCCCGAAGGTCGGCGAGCCGCGGCGGATGTCCACGGCGACGTCCCAGACCTCGCCTTCGAGCACGCTGACCAGCTTGCCCTGCGGATTCGGCCACTGGTAATGCAGACCGCGCAGCACGCCGTGCGCCGAGCGCGAGACATTGGTCTGCACGAAGCGCAGCTCGCCGAGTCCGAGTTCGGCGTACTTCGCCTGATGGAAGCTCTCGTAGAAATGGCCGCGCGGGTCGCCGTGGACGTCCGGCTCGACCACGCAGACCCCGGCCAGCGCGGTGTCGATGCGCCTCATCGCACCGCTCCGTGCGCGACCAGCGACTGCAGGTACTGGCCGTAGCCGGACTTGGCCAGCGGCGCGGCCAGGCGCAGCACCTGGTCGGCGTCGATCCAGCCATTGAGGAAGGCGATCTCCTCCGGGCAGCAGACCTTGAGGCCCTGGCGGTTCTCGATCGTCTCGATGTAGTTGGCGGCCTCGATCAGCGACTCGTGGGTGCCGGTGTCGAGCCAGGCGTAGCCGCGGCCCAGTCGCTCCAGCATCAGCGCGCCGTCGTCGAGGTAGCAGCGGTTGAGGTCGGTGATCTCCAGCTCGCCGCGCGGCGAGGGCCTGAGCGCCGCCGCGAAATCGCAGACGCGCGCGTCGTAGAAATACAGCCCGGTGACGGCGTAGTTCGACTTGGGCTCGACGGGCTTCTCCTCCAGACCGATCACGCGGTCGGCGGCATCGAATTCGGCCACGCCGTAGCGTTGCGGATCACGCACCCAGTAGCCGAACACGGTGGCGCCGCGCGCACGCGCGTCGGCCCGCTGCAGCAGCTCGGTCAGACCGTGGCCGTAGAAGATGTTGTCGCCCAGCACCAGGCAACTGGGCCGCCCGGCGATGAACTCGCGGCCAATCAGGAAAGCCTGCGCCAGGCCATCGGGCGACGGCTGCACCGCGTAGCGGATGTCCAGCCCCCACTGCGAACCGTCGCCCAGCAGCCGCCGGAACAGCGCCTGCTCGTGCGGGGTGTTGATGATCAGCACCTCGCGGATGCCGGCCAGCATCAGCACCGCCAGCGGGTAGTAGATCATCGGCTTGTCGTAAATCGGCAGCAGCTGCTTGCTGATCGCCTGGGTCACCGGATACAGCCGGGTGCCGGAGCCGCCGGCGAGAATGATGCCTTTGCGGTTGCTCATGCGCCGACCTCCGCGCCTTGCCCGATCCGCTCCAGTCGGTAGCTGCCGTCCAGCACCCGCGCCACCCAGGGCTGGTGATCGAGGTACCAGTCCACGGTGCGCCCGATGCCTTCCTCGAAGCCGACCGCGGGGGTCCAGCCCAGCTCGCGCCGGATCTTGCCGGCGTCGATGGCGTAACGGCGGTCGTGGCCCGGACGGTCCTTGACGAAGCGGATCAGCGACTCGCGCGGGCGGCCATCCGCCGGCGGCCGGCGCGCATCCAGCAGCGCGCAGATCGTGCGCACGACATGCAGGTTCTCGCGCTCGGCGTCGCCGCCGACGTTGTAGGTCTCGCCGACGCGGCCGGCCTCCAGCACGCGCCGGATCGCGGCGCAGTGGTCGCCGACGTACAGCCAGTCGCGCACGTTGCGGCCGTCGCCGTACACCGGCAGCGGCTCGCCGTGCAGCGCCTTCTGGAGCGTCAGCGGGATGAGCTTTTCCGGGAACTGGTACGGTCCGTAATTGTTGGAGCAGTTGGTGGTCAGCACCGGCAGGCCCCAGGTGTGGTGGAAGGCGCGCACCAGGTGATCCGAGGCCGCTTTCGACGCCGAATAGGGCGAATTGGGCGCGTAGGGCGTGGTCTCGGTGAAACGCCCGACCGGTCCCAGCGAGCCGTAGACCTCGTCGGTGGAAACGTGCAGGAAGCGAAAGCCGTCCTGGCGCGCGAGCGGCAACGCCTTCCAGTAATCGCGGGCCGCTTCCAGCAGGGCCAGGGTGCCGGCCACGTTGGTCTCGATGAAGGCGGCCGGTCCGTCGATCGAGCGATCCACGTGTGATTCGGCGGCGAAGTTGACCACCGCGTCGACCGCGTGTTCGGCCAGCAGCCGGGCGCAGAGCGCGCGATCGCCGATGTCGCCCTGCACGAAAACGTGGTTCGCATGGCCGCGCACCGCGGCCAGGGTGTCGAGGTTGCCGGCGTAGGTCAGCTTGTCGAGATTGACCACGCGATCGCCGCGCGCGACGGCCTCGAGCACGAAGTTGCCGCCGATGAAGCCGGCGCCGCCGGTGACGAGCAGGGTTTTCATGAGACCGGAGTCCTTGGCGACCGGATACGGAAGTCTATAGGGTAGCCGCGCGCGCGCCGCGCGCGGGCACGGATGCGGCGGCATCGCTGAGCCAGGCCGCCAACGCACCGGGCTGCTCAGCCAGCGCCGTGGCGCCCGCGGCCTCGAGTTCGCCGGCACTGCCGTAACCCCACAGCACGCCGCAGCTGGCGACGCCGCAGGCGCGCGCGCCGGCGATGTCGTAGTGGCGGTCGCCGACCATGCGCGTGGCTTGCGCGCAGTGGCCGAAATCCGCCATGGCCTGCGCGATCATCTGCGCCTTCGCGCAGTGCCGGGCGTCGGTCGCGGGCCCGTAGACGCGCGCGAAGTCGGCGCCGAACGGCAGGCTGCTGACGATGCGCTCGGCCTGGGCGCGCACCTTGGTGGTGACGATGGCCAGCGTGTGCCCGGCCGCGCGCTGCGCGGCGATCACCGCATCAACGCCCGCATGGACCCGGTGCTCGCGCCAGCCGACGCGGTCGAAACGCTCCCGGTAATGGGCGATCGCGGCCTCGACGCGCGCCGGGTCGCTGCCGACCACGCCGGGAAACGTCTCGCCCAGCGGCGGACCGATCCAGCCGCGCAACACCTCGCGCGCCGGCGCCTGCACGCCCATGGCCGTACAGGCGTGCTCGATGCAGGCGAGGATGCCGGGCGCGGAATCGATCAGCGTGCCGTCGAGATCGAACAGCAGCAGCATGCGCTTCAGCCCGTGCCGCGCGCGCGCAGCGCGGCCACCGCCGGCAGTTCCCTGCCCTCGAGGAATTCGAGGAAGGCACCGCCGCCGGTGGAGATGTAGCCGACGCGATCGGCGATGCCGTACTTGTCCACCGCGGCCAGGGTGTCGCCGCCGCCGGCGATCGAGAACGCCGCGGAATCCGCGATCGCGTGCGCCAGGGTTTCGGTGCCCTTGCCGAAAGCATCGAACTCGAACACGCCGACCGGGCCGTTCCAGACGACCGTGCCGGCGCGCGCGATCAGCGCGGCATAGCGCGCGCTGGTCTCGGGGCCGATGTCGAGGATCATCTCCCCGGCGCCGACGTCCTCGATGCGCCTGATCGTGGCCGGCGCATCCGCGGCGAAACGCGGCGCCACCACCACGTCGACCGGAATCGGCACTTCGACGCCGCGTGCCCTGGCCGTCGTCAGCACCCGGCGCGCGGCCTCGAGCAGGTCGGGCTCGTGCAGCGACTTGCCGACGCCATGGCCGATGGCGGCGATGAAGGTGTTGGCGATGCCGCCGCCGACGATCAGCTGGTCGACCCGGCCGATCAGGCTTTCCAGCAGGGTCAGCTTGGTCGAGACCTTGGAGCCGGCGACGATCGCCAGCAACGGCTTGGCCGGATGCTCCAGCGCGCGACCCAGGGCATCGAGTTCGGCAGCCAGCAGCGGGCCGGCGCAGGCGACCTTCGCGGCGCGGATCACGCCGTGGGTCGAGGCCTGCGCGCGATGCGCGGTGCCGAAGGCATCCATCACGAACACGTCGCACAGCGCGGCGTACCTCGCCGCCAGCGCGGGATCATCCTTGCCCTCGCCCGGGTTCATGCGGCAGTTTTCCAGCAGCACCACCTCGCCCGGCGCGGCCGCGACGCCATCGAGATAGTCGCGCACCAGTCGCACCGGCTGGCCCAGGGCTGCGCTCAGCCAGGCGGCGACCGGCGCCAGCGACTCGGCTTGCTCGAACACGCCCTCTTGCGGTCGGCCGAGGTGCGAGAGCACCAGCACGCGGGCGCCGGCATCGCGCGCCAGGCGCAGGGTCGGCAGCGCGGCATCCAGGCGCTGGGCGGACGTGATGCGGCCGTCGTGCAGGGGGACGTTGAGGTCCTCCCTGATCAGCACGCGCTTGCCGGCAAGGTCGAGGTCGGTCATGCGGAGAAAGGACATGGCGGTTCCTGTGAACGGAAGGGTTGCCCAACAAGCGCGCGAGCCATCGCAAGCAACCCTCCATGGTGCGACATCACGGCCCGGCCCTCCATGGCCGGGCGCTCGCCGGCGCGAGCTGCTATCCGCAGCAGCTCGCGTCAAATCCCGGCTCGCCCTCGCGGATCAGCACGCGCTTGCCGGCAAGGTCGAGGTCGGTCATGCGGAGAAAGGACATGGCGGTTCCCGTGGTGGCCCGGGTGCGGCTCGCGCGGCGTCACGGACGCTGACCCCGCGCGCAAAGGCGGCCATTGTCGGCGTCGGCGCGACTGCCGCGCAAATCACCCCCCTTCAAACCGGGACGATCCGCGCGTAGGCTGGGGCACGGATCCGGCGGAGACGTCTCATGAAAGGCGGCCTGGTGCTCTACAGCTACTGGCGCTCAAGCGCGGCCTTCCGCGTGCGGATCGCGCTCAATCTCAAGGGTCTGCCCCACGAGTTGCGCTGCGTCGACCTGGTCAGGGACGGCGGCGAGCAGCACGCGGCGGCCTTTCGCGAGATCAATCCCCAGGGTCTGCTGCCGGTGCTGCTGGACGGCGACCGCGTGATCCGGCAATCGCTGGCGATCGCCGAGTACCTCGACGAGGCCTACGAGGGCGAGGCCAAGCTGCTGCCGGTGACGGCGCGGGCGCGGGCACGGGTGCGCGCGCTGGCGCAGCTGATCGCCTGCGACATTCATCCGCTCGGCAACCAGCGCGTGCTGAAGTACCTCGATCGCGAGTTCAACACCCCCGAGGTCGAGCGCGAGCGCTGGGTCCGGCACTGGATCGGCACCGGCCTGGCCGCGTTCGAGCAGCTGCTGGCCGACAGTCCCTCGACCGGCGTGTTCTGCGAAGCCGATTCACCCGGGCTGGCCGACCTGTGCCTGGTGCCGCAGATCTACAACGCCCATCGCTGGGGCGTCGATCTGTCGCCCTGGCCCCATCTGCTGCGCATCCACGCCGCCTGCATGGAGCGCGAGGAATTCCGTCACGCCGCGCCCGAGGCGCAGCCGGACGCGCCGCAGCCCGCGCACGCCTGAGTTCCCCTCAGTCGCCGCGCGCGGCCGCGCTGCGGCGCGCGTCGCGGTCGCGCACCAGCGCCGCGGCGGCGAACACGCCGATCTCGTAGAGCAGGATCATCGGCACCGCGAGCAGGATCTGCGACATCACGTCGGGCGGGCTCAGCACCGCGGCGACCACGAAGGCGCCGACGATCACGTAACGGCGCGCGCGGCGCAGCTTGTCCGGGCTGACCACGCCCAGCGCCACCAGCAGCACCACCGCCACCGGCACTTCGAAGCACATGCCGAAGGCAAAGAACATCGTCAGCACGAAGTCGAGGTACTTGCCGATGTCGGTCATCATCGACACCCCGGCCGGAGTGATCAGGGTCAGAAAGTGGAACGCCGCCGGCAGCACCAGGAAATAGGCGAACGCGCAGCCGACGTAGAACAGCAGCACCGCCGAAACCAGCAGCGGCAGCGCCAGGCGCTTCTCGTGGCGATACAGGCCGGGGCTGACGAAGGCCCATATCTGATAGAGCACGACCGGCATCGCCAGGAAGATCGCGGTGACGAAGGCGAGCTTGACCGGCGTCAGGAACGGGCTGGCGACCTCGATCGCGATCATGTGCGAGCCCCGCGGCAGGCGCTCGATCAGCGGCCGCGCCAGCCAGGCGTAGAGCTTCTCGGCGAACGGCAGCAGCGCCAGCAGCACCAGCAGCACCGCCACCGCCGCCTTCAGCAGGCGCGCGCGCAGCTCGAGCAGATGGCCGAGAAAACCCTGCTCGGCCCCGGCTGGATCAGGCGGCGGCGTCGCGGTCATGCGCGGCCTCGCTGCGTGCAGCCGGATTCGATGCGGTCAGGTGCTGCGCGGCAGCGCGCAATCCGGCCGCCGCCGCACGCAGCTCATCGCCGGCGGAGGTGCCCGGCAGCGGCTGCAGCGCCAGGGCATCGGCCAGTTCGCGCAAGGCGGCGGCCAGCGCCGCCTGGGCGCCGGCACGGCTGTCGACCGCCGTGGCCGCATCGGCCGCCGGATCGCCGGCCGCGGCCGCGGTGCCGACGGGCATCCCTCCGGCAGCGGTCGCCCCGGGTTCGCCGGCACTGCCGGCGGCAGCGGAGGCGGCCGCCGCGCGCAGCTCGCCGATCGCCTGCTGACCGCCACTGGCCAGCTCGGCCGCCGCGGCGCGCGCCTGGGCGGCGAGCGGCTCGGCGACCGCGCGCAATCCGGCGACCGCACCACCGATCTCGTGCTTGAGCGACTCCGCCTCGAGCTCGCGCTCGACCTCGTTCTGCACGTTGGCCCAGGCCTGGCGTGCGCGCCGTGCCAGGGCGCCGGCGGTGCGCGCGGCGCCCGGCAGACGCTCGGGACCGAGCACCACCAGCGCCACCACCGCGATCAGCAGCAGCTCGTTGAAGTCGATGCCGAACACGGGGACTCAGGGAGCGCGGTCGCGCGACTCGCTGGCGCTCTTGGCGGCGGCGTCGGCCGGCGGATCGGCCTTCAGCTGCTCGACGGTCCCGGCCTTGGCATCCTCATCGCCCTCGTGCATCCCTTTCTTGAAGTTGCGGATGGCGGCGCCGATATCGCTGCCGGCATTGCGCAGCTTGCCGGTGCCGAAGATCAGCAGGACGATCACGAGCACGATCAGCCAGTGCCAGATGCTGTCGAAACCCATACCTCACCTCACAGAGCCGCGGCGCGCGGTGCGCCGGCCGGCAAAACGGTCACTTTTGAGTGTACTCCTCGAGCCGGTCCCTGAAATCAACGACCGGCTGCGGCACCGCGTTGATCTGGCCCTCGAAGATGCGCCGTGCGGTGATGTCCCTGCCGTACACGCGCTGGTCGGCGGAGTCGTCGATGCCGATGCGCGCACCATCCAGGGCGACGCCGGCGAACAGGCCGCGCGAGCGCGAATAGGAGTAGATCTCGGCACTCAGTTCGCCGTTGGTGGAGGCATTGGCGTAGCGCCCGACCGGGCCGGCGGCCACGCCGAGATCGGCGCCGAGGGTGAACTCGCCGTGCACCAGACGATCGACGCCGCGCTCGCTGCGGAACACCAGGATCACGTCGGTGGAGGACACGCCGGCCTGGAATCCGAGGCTGGCGCCGGTAATGCGGATGAAGGCCGGATTGGACCAGGTGCCCTGCGCCGTCTTGATCGCCACCAGCCCCTCGCCGAAGCGGCCGCCAAGAATGAATCCGGCCTTGATCACCCCGGGGATCACCGCGATCGCGTGGGCGTCCTGCATCAGCGACTGCGGAATGCCGCTGTCGGGAGCCATCATGATTTCCTTCAGCACGCGGTTGGCCTGGGCGACGCGCTCCATGTCGCGACCGGCGCCGGGCACGGCGCTGACGCTGGACGGGGCGGCCACGCTGGCGGCCGCCTGCTGCGCCTGTGCCGCCAACGGCAGCAGCGCGAAGGTGGCGGCAAGGGCGACGAGACGGCGTTGCAGGATTCGCATGGCGGACTCCTTGGTCGGATGCGGTGACACTAAGTCGCGGCGCGCAACCGCGCATGAACGCGGGCTTCGCGAGGGCCTGTGGCAGACTGCCCGCACCCCCAGCGCCGCACCGCCATGCTCCGATCGTCGCATTACACCGGCCTTGCCGGCTACGCCCATGACGCCGCGCCGCAGGCCGGCGTGCTGCTGGTCAATCTGGGCACGCCGACCGCGCCCACGCCCGCCGCGGTGCGCCGCTATCTGGCCGAGTTCCTGTCCGATCCGCGGGTGATCGAATACCCGCGCTGGCTGTGGTGGCCGATCCTTCACGGGGTGATCCTGCGCCTGCGCCCGCGGCGCTCGGCGCATGCCTACGCCAGCATCTGGACCGACGCCGGTTCGCCGCTGCGCAGCGGCAGCGAGGCGCTGACGCAGGCCCTGCAGGCGGCGCTGGCGCAGCGCGCGCCGGGACCGCTGCGGGTCGAGCTGGCGATGCGCTACGGCGCGCCGACCGTGCGCGAACGCATCGCGGCCCTGCAGCGCGCCGGCGTGCGCCGGCTGCTGGTGCTGCCGCTGTACCCGCAGTACTCGGCGACCTCGACCGGCAGCGTGCTGGATGCCGTCGCCGATGCCATCAGGACGCTGCGCTGGCCGCCGGAGTTGCGCATCGTCAACGACTACCACGCCGATCCGGCGCACATCGAGGCATTGGCCGCCGGCGTCGAGGCGCACTGGGCGACGCACGGCCGCGGCGATCGCCTGCTGCTCAGCTTCCACGGCATCCCGCGTCGCTATTTTCTTGCCGGTGATCCCTATCACTGCCAGTGCATGGCGACCGCGCGATTGCTGCGCGAACGACTGCGACTGGCGCCGGAGCAGCAGATCGTCAGCTTCCAGTCGCGCGTCGGCCGCGAACGCTGGCTGGAGCCGGCCACCGACGCCACGCTCAAGGCGCTGCCGGCCCGAGGCATCAAACGCGTCGATGTGCTGTGCCCCGGTTTTGCCGTCGACTGCCTGGAAACGCTGGAGGAAATCGCGCTGCGCGGCCGTGCCGATTTTCTCGCCGCCGGCGGCGAGGCGCTGCACTACATCCCGGCGCTCAACGCCGGCGCGGCACAGGTCGATGCGCTGACCGGCCTGATCCTGCGCCATCTCGGCGGCTGGCCCGAAGCCGCGCCCGATTACGACGGCGCGGCGGTTGCGGCGGCACGGACCGCGGCCCGTGCGCGCGCCGCGGCGATGCCCGATGACCGCTGAGCCGGCCGGCCCGCGCGAGCGGCTGATCGACCTGCCGCACCTGCGCCTCGCCGCACAAACCTGGGGCGATCCCGCCCTGCCGCCGTTGCTGGCCCTGCATGGCTGGCTGGACAACGCCGGCAGCTTCGCGCGGCTGGCGCCACGACTGGCGCGGCAGCGCCATGTCATCGCGCTCGACCTTCCGGGCCATGGCCGCTCCGCGCACCGGCCGGCGGGCGCGCGCTATCACTTCGTCGACTATGTGGACACGCTGCTGGCCGCCGCCGACACGCTGGGCCTGGCGCACTTTGATCTGCTCGGGCATTCGCTCGGCGGTGCGATCGCCAGTCTCGCCGCCGTGGCCGCGCCCGGACGCGTGAGTCGGCTGGCGCTGATCGAGGCACTGGGCCCGCTGGCCGACGACGGCAGCCGCACGCTGGAGCGCTTCCGCGATGCGCACGTGGCGCGCGCCGGCACCGCCGGCAAGCGCCTGCGCGTGTTTGCCGACCTCGACGCCGCGATCGCCGCGCGCGTCGCCGGTGGCGGCCTGGATGCCGCGGCCGCGCGACCGATCGTCGAGCGCGGCGTGCGCACGGTCGCCGATGGCGTCGTCTGGTCCAGCGATCCCCGACTCACCCTGCCGTCGCCGGTGCACCTCGCCGAGTCGCAGGTGCGCGCCCTGCTGGCCGGGCTGCGCACCCCGACCCTGCTGCTGCTCGCCGTGCCGGAAACACCCTATCTGCCCGCCGCGATGATCGCCGCGCGTGCCGCGGGCGTGGCGGATCTGCGCATCCTGCACCTCGCCGGCGGCCATCATCTGCAGCTCGATGCAGCGGACGCGGTCGCGGAAGCGGTGCTGGCGCACCTCGCCCCGGATCATCCGGGCCCCGGCGCGCCGGCGTGATCCGCCGCTGCGCCGCAGGACGCGGACGCGCGCCGCAGCGCGCCGCGGCGACGAAGCCGCTCGCGCGAGCGGGCGTTTCAGTATCATCAGCCGGGCACCCGGCGTGAACGCGAACAGCAGCCCGGCGGCCCGATTGCGCCGCTGCAAGCTTTGCGCGAAACCGCCGCGGGTGCAGCACAATCCGTCTTCTCATCCGCAGGGGAGTCCCATGGACATGCGCGCTTTCCGCAGCACGGTCGTGCTTGCCGCCGTTCTTGCCGCATTCGCCGCCGCCCGCGCGGGCGCCAATCCGCCGCCCGCGTTCCAGAAACCCGGCGAGTGGCACTACCAGTCCGAGACCCGCTACGACGCCGGGCCGATGAGCCACGGCGACGTGCACAACCAGTGGTCGGTCTGCGTGACGGACGCCGCCGCGCAAACCCCGCCCAGCGGCATGCCGCACGCAGCGGGCGTGAAGTGCGACAAGCCCACGCTGCAGGTCGCCAAGGGCAGCTACCACACCGGCATGACCTGCACGGCACACAGCGCCAACGGCGCCGACAGCCTGATCAGGACCGACTTCACCTTCACGCCGTCGCCCGACCGCACCTCGATGGTCATGGACGGCACCGTGCACCAGACGATCACCGGCCTGCCGGTGGCGATCCCGCCGGCGGTGATGCACATGCACATCACCGGCACGCGCGTCGGCGCCTGCGCCGCCGCCGGCAAGGCGCCCTGAGCGCATGCGCGGCCTGCGCCATCGCGACATCGCGCGCGGCGTGTCCGGCCGCTGGACGGCGGCGGCCCTGACTCTCGCGCTCGCCGGCTGCGGCCACCACGTACCGGCGAACGGTGGCGCCGCATCCACACCTGCGGCGCAGACGGCCGCCGGCGCCACCGCGGCGCAGGCCCGAGCCGCCGATACCGGACCGGTCAATGCCGTCGCCGGCGCGCAGCTGGCCGCCCTGCTGCCCGCGCGCATCGGCGCACTGCGGCGAACCAGCCTGGCCAGCACGTGCTGCGGCCTGCCGGGCATGAGCACGTCGCACGCCGTCGCCGGGTATGCCGGACCGGGCGGCGCGCTCACCCTGACCCTGACCGACATGGGCGACGAGCGCGGCATGCTGGGCATGCTCGACGTGCTGCAGTCCACGACCTCGGCCGACGGCAGCTTCGTGCGCACGCGGCGGCAGGCCGACGGCCTGCGGGTCGAGAAGCATCAGCCGGCGGCCGGAGCCAAGCCCGAGCAGGACGTCTGCGAAAAGGTGGTCGACCACCGCTTCGTCATCCAGGCGCAGGGCGACTCGCTGCCGCCGCTGTGCCGTGCCGTGGCGGCCGTTCCTGCCGCGGCCCTGCCGCCGCTGGCGAAGGCCGCCGGCACTCCCGCGCACTGACCGTTGTCCGGACGCGGCTACGGCGACGGATAGGCCGGCGACTGCATCAGCATGGTGCTCGTCGACGACAGCACGATGCCGCCCGCGCCATAGCAATGCGTGGCGAACGTGCCGCTGGGCGTCAGATGCGGCGCGTTGCTGTAGAGCTCCTCGCGCGGCAGCGCCTGCGTGGCGCCGAAGGCCAGCGACTCCACGATCGGGCCGAACACCCAGGACAGCGTGTAGCAGTAGCGCACGCGAATCATCAGCAGGTTGGCGTCCTGCACGGTCTCGCCGGAGCTGTTGCCCACGCTCGTGTCGCGCCACATCAGCCGGTCGTTGGGGATCTGCAACTGGTTGTTGATGGTCTCGCCCCAGTCGGCGAAGGCCTGGGTCGTGGGATTGAGGAT
>JAKAZT010000054.1 GCA_021815695.1 Pseudomonadota bacterium | reverse complement strand
GATCACCCGACGATGGCCGCGAACGCCTGCGGCAGCGTCTGCACGGTCCCGCAGAGGCTGGCGTCGTAGCCCGGCAGCGCATTCACCGCCTGGCGAAAGGCGTCGCCGCGCATGATTGCCAGCACGCCGCGCATCACCGCCGACTCCAGCACCGAGGCGTCGCCGAGCAGGAAGTAGCGTTCGGTCACCATCGGCACGAAGTCGAGCCCGAAGCGGCGTGCCGGAGTCTCCAGCCCGAAGCCGGCATGGGCCATGCCGCTGGCGACATAGGCCGCCACCGCGGGATGGGTGTATTCGTAACTGTCGTAGCCGGCGATGTCGGCGGGCGCCAGCGCCGCGCGCGCAAGCAGCAGATCGAACAGCATGCGCGTGCTCGATCCCGGCTGGCGATTGACGAAGCGCACACCTTCGCGGCACAGGTCCGACAAAGCTCCGATCCGGAGCGGGTTGCCGCGCTCCACGATCAGGCCCTGGCGTCGCGTGGCGAGGTGTGCCACGCGCTGGCGCTCCGGCAGCAGCCAGGGCCGGTAGTTTTCCAGCGCTTCGTTTTCGAGCGCCCCGATCGGCACATTGAAGCCGGCCAGCTCGCAGCCACCCGCCGCGAGAGCACCGAGGCCTTCCCGGGTGCTGCGGTACTTGAGATCAAGCGGAATCTGCTCGCGCGCGAGAAAGTGGCGCAAGGTCTCGACGCCGAAGCCGTGGCTGGCCTGCATGCGCAGGATCGAGCGCTCGCTGGAGATCGCGCGCTCGAGTTCGGCCTCGATCTCGGTGGCCAGGCTCTCCAGCAGCGGTGACAGCCGCGCCGCCACGCGCCGGTCGGCCCAGACCAGCCGCTCGCCGAGCGCGCTCAGGCGGGCGCCGCGCCCGCGCGAGGAGCGCACCAACGGCGTGCCGAACAGTCGCTGGCCGTCGCGCAGCAAGCCCCAGGCGTAGCGGTAGGACAGACCGGCGCGCGCGGCCGCCTGCGCGATCGAGCCCGACTCGTGCACGCCGATCAGCAGTTCCAGCAGTTGCGGAGTCAATTGACTGCCGTCGCCGCGGCTGACGGCCATGTGGGTACCGATATGGACCTCGAACATGCGCGCCTCCGCCTGCGCCGGGGCGATAACCGCTCTCAATGGCTCTTTATAGCCTATTGCTCGACGAAGGTCGGGTAGTACAGTGGTTTGGCTCGCCTATGATCGGTCGCTGTGCATATGCACGGCAAAGCATGTTTTCATCGTTGTCCAACCAACGCTTTCGGGGGAGGACCTATGGCAAGCGTGGCAACTGAGGTCGCGTCGCGTGGGGCTGGCAATCCGGGTCTGCTGTCCAGGGACCGCACCGTCGCCGGGCCCAACTTCAATCGCTGGCTGGTGCCGCCGGCAGCACTCGCCATCCACCTGTGCATCGGCATGGCCTACGGCTTCAGCGTGTTCTGGCTGCCGATGAGCAAGCTGCTGACCACGACCGACGCCGCCACCTGCAAAGCGATGGGGTTCTGGGGCCAGCTCACCACGACCGCCTGCAACTGGAGCGTGCCCTCGGTCACCCACATCTTCGAGGTCTTCATCGCCTTTCTCGGCATTTCGGCGGCCATCTGGGGCGCCTGGCTCGAACATGCGGGTCCGCGCAAAGCCGGGTTCATCGCCGCGCTGTGCTGGGGCGGCGGCCTGATTCTCGGCGGCGTCGGCGTGTCCACGCACCAGCTCTGGCTGGTGATCCTGGGCAGCGGCGTGCTGGGCGGCATCGGCCTGGGGCTGGGCTATATCTCCCCGGTATCGACGCTGATCAAGTGGTTTCCCGACCGTCGCGGCATGGCAACGGGCTTCGCCATCATGGGATTTGGCGGTGGCGCGATGATCGGCGCACCGCTGGCAGTGGCGCTGATGAAGCATTTCAGCGCCAGCAGCCCGCAAGGCGTGGCGCCGACCCTGATCGTGATGGGCATCCTCTACTTCCTGGCGATGACGGCGGGCGCGTTCGGCTTTCGCGTACCGCCCAGCGACTGGAAGCCTGCGGGCTGGACGCCAACGGCCAGCAGCAAGGCCATGATCACCCGGCATGAGGTGCACCTGGACAAGGCCTGGAAGACCCCGCAGTTCTGGCTGGTGTGGGGCGTGCTGTGCCTCAACGTCACCGCCGGCATCGGCGTGATCGCAATGGCCAGCCCGATGCTGCAGGACGTCTTCGGCGGACGCCTGATCGGCGTCGACAGCGGAACGCTCGACACCGCGCAGAAAGCCGCGATCGCCGCCGCCGCCGCCGGCCTGCTCGGCCTGATCAGCCTGTTCAACAGTCTGGGCCGCCTGTTCTGGGCGGCGCTGTCGGACTACCTGGGCCGCAAGACAACCTATTACGCCTTCTTCGTGCTGGGCATCCTGCTGTATGCCAGCCTGCCGACACTGGGGCACCTCGGCATGGCCGGCGCGTTCGTCGCCGCAGTCTGCATCATCATGTCGATGTACGGCGGCGGGTTCTCGACCATTCCCGCCTATCTCGCCGATCTGTTCGGCACGCAGATGGTCGGCGCGATCCACGGCCGCCTGCTGACGGCGTGGTCGGTGGCCGGCATCGTCGGTCCGTTCCTGATCGCCGCCATCCGCCAGGCGCAGATCAACGCCGGCGTGGCGCACAACCTGATCTACGACCGCACCCTGTACATCCTCGCCGGCCTGCTGCTCGCCGGGCTGATCTGCAACCTGCTGGTACGCCCGGTCGACCCCAGGTACCACATGACGCCGGAGGAACTGGCGCGCGAGAAGGCGCTCAAGCACGAAGACCGCATCGTCGGCGATGCCGCCACTGCGGCGCGCGGCAACTTCGGTCTGGCCGGCGTGCTGGCCTGGGCGGCGGTCGGCATTCCGTTCCTGATCGGCGTGACCATTGCCCTGCAAAAGGCGGCGGTGCTGTTCTGAGGAGAGAGCGATGATGGAGTCGCGTGCACGCAGTGCCACCCCGCCCGGCGGCATTGCGCCCGCGCTGCCGCCGGCGCAGATCGCGACCGTGCACGAGGTGATCGCCCGGCTGCAGGAGCAGCCGGGCGCCCTGCTGCCGATCCTGCACGGCGTGCAGGATGCCCTGGGTCATATACCGGACGGTGCTGTCGGCCCGATCGCGCACGCGCTCAATCTCACCCGCGCCGAGGTCCACGGGGTGCTGACCTTCTACCACTGGTTCCGCCGCGAAAAACCCGGCCGCCACGTGCTGCATCTGTGCCGCGCCGAAGCCTGCCAGGCCGTCGGCGCGACAGCGCTGGAACAGCACGCGCAACGCACCCTCGGCACCGATTTCCACGGCACCAGCGTTGACGGCGCGATCACGCTGGAGCCGGCGTACTGCCTGGGCAATTGCGCCTGCGGACCGTCGCTGCTGCTCGACGGCGAACTGCACGCGCGGGTCACCCCGCAGCGTTTCGACGCGCTGATCGCCGCGGCGCGCAAGGCATGAGCGAGCCCGTCACCGTTCATGTTCCTCGCGACGCCACCGCCAAGGCGCTGGGCGCCGAGCAGGTCGCCGCGGCGATCGCCGCCGAGGCCGCACGCCGCCATCTTGCCGTGCGGCTCGTGCGCAACGGCTCGCGCGGACTGTTCTGGCTGGAGCCGCTGGTCGAGGTCACGACCGCGGCCGGGCGCATCGGTTACGGCCCGGTGCAGGCCGGCGACGTCGCCGCCTTGTTCGATGCCGGCCTGCTCGGCGGCGGCGCGCACGCGCTGCGGCTGGGGCCGGTCGATGAGATCCCCGAGCTCAGGCGCCAGGAGCGGCTGACCTTTGCCCGCTGCGGCGTGATCGATCCGCTGGACCTGGCCGACTACCGCGCCCATGGCGGCCTCAGGGGTCTCGCCAACGCGCTGACGATGGACTCCGACGCGATCGTGCGCGTCGTGACCGAGTCCGGCCTGCGCGGGCGCGGCGGCGCGGCGTTCCCGACCGGCATCAAGTGGAAAACCGCGCAGGCGGCGCAGGCCGACCGGAAGTACATCGTCTGCAACGCCGACGAGGGCGACTCCGGCACCTTCGCCGACCGCATGCTGCTGGAAGGCGACCCGTTCGCGCTGATCGAGGGCATGGTGATCGCCGGTCTCGCCGTCGGCGCGACGATGGGCTACGTCTACATCCGCAGCGAATACCCCGACGCCTGGCACACCTTCAACGCCGCGCTCGCCGCGGCCCGTGCCGGCGGCGTGCTGGGCGACGCTGTGCTGGGCAGCGGCAGGCATTTCCATCTCGAGGCGCGACTGGGCGCCGGCGCCTACATCTGCGGCGAGGAAACCTCGCTGCTGGAAAGCCTCGAGGGCAAGCGCGGCATGGTGCGCTACAAGCCGCCGCTGCCCGCGATCAAGGGCCTGTTCGGAAAGCCCACGGTGATCAACAACCTGGTCACCCTGGCCAGTGTGCCGGCGATTCTCGATCACGGCGCGGCCTGGTACGCAGGCTACGGCATGGGCCGCTCACGCGGCACGCTGCCGATCCAGCTCGCCGGCAATATCCGCCGCGGCGGACTGATCGAGAAGGCTTTCGGCGTCAGCCTGCGCGAACTGATCGAGGACTTCGGCGGCGGCACGCTGAGCGGCCGTCCGGTGCGCACGGCTCAGGTCGGCGGCCCGTTGGGCGCCTACATTCCGCCCGCGCAGTTCGACACGCCGCTCGACTACGAGGCCTACGCCGCGATCAAGGGCATGGTCGGCCACGGCGGCGTGGTGGTGTTCGACGACAGCGTCGACATGGCGCAACAGGCGCGTTTCGCGATGGCGTTCTGCGCGCTGGAGTCCTGCGGCAAGTGCACGCCGTGCCGCATCGGTTCGACGCGCGGCGTCGAAGTGATCGACCGCATGATCGCCGGTGCCGAACGTGACAAGAACGAAGCTCTGCTGCGCGACCTGTGCGACACCATGGTCAACGGCTCGCTGTGCGCGCTGGGCGGCATGGCGCCATTCCCGGTACTGAGCGCGCTGGATCATTATCCCGAGGACTTCCGCCGCGCGGCTGGCGACCGGGCCGCCTGAGCGGCGGCGCTGCGCGGCCCTGCGGCATCCTCATCGAGGTCAACATGCTTTCCATCGTCGAGATCGACTTCGGCACCCCGCCCCTCCGCACCGTCGAGCAGGTGAGTCTGCAGATCGACGGCGTGTCCGTGCGCGTACCCGCCGGTACCTCGGTTCTGCGCGCCGCGGCGTTGGCCGGCATCAGGATCCCCAAGCTCTGCGCGACCGACATGCTGGAAGCGTTCGGCTCCTGCCGGCTGTGCCTGGTCGAGATCACCGGCAAGAAGGGCTACCCGGCTTCGTGCACCACGCCGGTCGAGGACGGCATGCGGGTCGCCACGCAATCGAGAAAGCTGGCCGACCTGCGCCGCGGGGTGATGGAGCTGTACATCTCCGACCATCCGCTGGACTGCCTGACCTGCCCGGCCAACGGCCATTGCGAGCTGCAGGACATGGCCGGCGTGGTCGGCCTGCGCGAGGTGCGCTACGGCTACGACGGCGCGAATCACGTTTATCCCGAGATGAAAATCGAGGAGCCCGGCCAGGAATGGCCGGTTCGTGATTCCGGTGATCCGGGACGATCACACGGACGCCCGGCCAACCCGCTGTTCGCGGCCAGGGACGAGTCCAACCCCTACTTCACCTTCGATCCGTCCAAGTGCATCGTCTGCTCGCGTTGCGTGCGCGCCTGCGAAGAAGTGCAAGGCACCTTCGCCCTGACCATCCAGGGCCGCGGCTTCGAGTCCAAGGTCGCCGCCAGCCAGGACCAGAGCTTCCTCGATTCCGAATGCGTCTCCTGCGGCGCCTGCGTGCAGGCCTGCCCGACCGCGACGCTGAGCGAGAAATCACTGATCGCGCACGGCCAGGCCGAGCACAGCATCACCACCACCTGCGCCTACTGCGGCGTCGGCTGCTCGTTTCGCGCCGAGATGCAGGGCGAACAGATCGTGCGCATGGTCCCCAACAAGGATGGCCACGCCAATCACGGCCACAGCTGCGTCAAGGGCCGTTTCGCGATCGGCTACGCCACCCATCCCGAGCGCATCACCAAGCCGATGCTGCGCGCGAAGATCAGCGATCCCTGGCGCATCGTGTCGTGGGACGAGGCGATCACCCACGTCGCCTCCGAGTTCAGGCGCCTGCAGGCCACCTACGGCCGGGATTCGATCGGCGGCATCACCTCCTCGCGCTGCACCAACGAGGAAACCTACCTGGTGCAGAAACTGGTGCGCGCGGCATTCGGCAACAACAACACCGATACCTGCGCGCGCGTCTGCCATTCGCCGACCGGCTACGGCCTGAAGTCGACGCTGGGCGAATCGGCCGGCACCCAGGACTTCGACTCGATCGAATCGACCGACGTGATGCTGGTGATCGGCGCCAACCCGACCGATGCGCATCCGGTGTTTGCCTCGGCGATGAAGCGCCGGCTGCGCGCGGGCGCCCGGCTCATCGTCGTCGATCCGCGCCGCATCGACCTGGTGCGCAGCGCGCATGTGCAGGCCGACTACCATCTCAAGCTCCGGCCCGGCACCAATGTCGCCGTGCTCAACACCCTCGCGCACGTGATCGTGAGCGAAGGTCTGGTCGACGAGGCCTTCGTCGCCGCGCGCTGCGAAAGCGACGCCTTCGAGCAGTGGCGCGCCTTCGTCGCCGATCCGCGCCACAGCCCGGAGGCGATGCAGGCCGAAACCGGCGTGCCGGCGGAGCTGGTGCGCGGCGCCGCACGGCTCTACGCCAGCGGCGGCAACGCCGCGATCTACTACGGCCTCGGCGTGACCGAACACAGCCAGGGCTCGACCGCGGTGATGGCGATCGCCAACCTCGCCATGGCCACCGGCAACATCGGCCGCGAGGGCGTCGGCGTCAATCCGCTGCGCGGCCAGAACAACGTGCAGGGTTCCTGCGACATGGGCTCGTTTCCGCACGAGTTTCCGGGTTACCGCCACGTCGGCGACGACGCCGTGCGCACGCAGTTCGAACGCGCCTGGGGCGTGCCGCTGCTGGCCGAACCGGGTCTGCGCATTCCCAACATGTTCGAGGCCGCGCTGGATGGCGAGTTCAAGGGCCTGTACATCGAGGGCGAGGACATCGTGCAGTCCGATCCCAACACCCGGCACGTCACCGCCGCGCTGTCGGCGATGGAGTGCGTGGTGGTGCAGGACCTGTTTCTCTGCGAGACCGCCAAGTACGCGCACGTATTCCTGCCGGGCTCGTCGTTCCTCGAAAAGGACGGCACCTTCACCAACGCCGAGCGCCGCATCTCGCCGGTGCGCAAGGTGATGCAGCCGCCGGGCGGCCATGCCGACTGGGAGATCACCCAGCTGATCGCCAATGCGATGGGCTATCCGATGCACTACCGGCATCCATCCGAGATCATGGACGAGATCGCCGCGCTGACACCGACCTTCGCCGGCGTCAGCTTCGCCAGGATCGATCGTCTCGGCAGCATCCAGTGGCCGTGCAACGAGCAGCATCCCGAGGGCACGCCGGTGATGCACGTCGACACCTTCGTGCGCGGCAAGGGCCGCTTCCTGCGCACCGAGTACGTGCCGACCTCCGAGCGCGTCAACGGCAAGCACCCGCTGCTGCTGACCACCGGCCGCATCCTCAGCCAGTACAACGTCGGCGCGCAGACGCGGCGCACCGCCAACTCGATCTGGCACGCCGAGGACGTGCTGGAGATCCATCCGCACGATGCCGAGGAGCGCGGCATCGCCGACGGCGACTGGGTCGGCGTGGAGAGCCGCGCCGGCGACACCGTGCTGCACGCGC
The DNA here is from genome assembly GCA_021815695.1 of Pseudomonadota bacterium. Taxonomy (GTDB): domain Bacteria; phylum Pseudomonadota; class Gammaproteobacteria; order Xanthomonadales; family Rhodanobacteraceae; genus Metallibacterium. Next base: position 5,548 of record JAKAZT010000054.1, on the reverse strand, counting down.
GGGTCTCCGAACGCATGCAGCCCGGAGTGGTGTACACCACCTTCCACTTCCCGGAATCGGGCGCCAACGTGATCACCACCGAAAACTCCGACTGGGCCACCAACTGTCCGGAGTACAAGGTGACCGCGGTGCAGGTGACGCGAGTGACGCAACCGTCCGAATGGCAGCAGCGCCACGAGACGTTCAGCAGACGCCAGCGCGCGCTGGTCGATGACGATGCCTACATCCAGCCCGGCTGATGCGGCGACGACGCTGCCGCCCGGAGCGGTCGCGCGCATGGTCGATCGCGTGCACGGCGAGCGCCGCGAGCGCGTGCGCGACGCGCTGGCTGCCGAGGTGCCGGTGGCGCTGCTGTTCAACGGCATCGAGCACGTGGTGATGATGGCCACGCCCTGCGATCTCGAGGATCTCGCGCGCGGCTTCGCGCTGAGCGAAGGCATAGTCGCCACGGTTGCCGAGATCGGCGCCGTCGCGGTGACCGAGCGCCTGACCGGCTTCGAGGTCGCGCTCGCCGTGCCCGCCGCGCGCGCGGCGGCGCTGCCCGCGGGCGCACGCGCGCTGGAGGCGCGCAGCGGCTGCGGCCTGTGCGGCGTGCGCACGCTCGAGGACGCCATCCGCCAGCCGCCGGCGGTCGGCGCCGGACCGCGCATCGAGGAGCGCGCGCTGCATCGCGCGCTGGCGGCGATCGGCGCGCAGCAGGCCATCAACCGCGCCAGCGGCGCCACCCACGCCGCCGGCTGGGCGCACGCGGACGGCGAAATCGTCTGCGTGCGCGAGGACGTCGGCCGCCACAACGCGCTCGACAAGCTGATCGGCGCGCTGGCCGTGCGCGGTTTCGATCCCGCGACCGGCTTTCTGCTGCTCACCAGCCGCGCCAGCTACGAAATGGTGGTCAAGGCGGCGATGGCCGGCATCAGCGTGATGGCGGCGATGTCGGCGCCGACCGCGCTGGCCGTATCGCTGGCGCAGAGCGCCGGACTCACCCTGATCGCCTTCGCCCGCCGCGATGGCCATGTGATCTACACGCGGCCGGAGCGCCTGGTCGCCGGAGGCGTCCCCGCATGAAGGCCCATGTCGATCATCTGGTCACGATGGCCAACGACATCGCGCACTTTTTCGCCGTCGAATCCGATCGCGCCAAGGCAGCCGACAGTGTGGCGCGACACCTCAAGCAGTTCTGGGATCCGCGCATGCGCCGGCGCATCCTCGCTCATCTGACGGCCGGCGGCGCCGGCCTCGAACCGCTGGCCGCGGCGGGCGTGCGCCGGCTGGCCGAGCTGGACCACGTCACGGTCGCTTGAGCGACAATCGCGCAACGCACGATCGATTCTGCCCCGCGAATTTTCAGCGTGCCCCTGCCATGCGCATCCCGGGTCCGGCCCTGCGCAGCGCCCGGGGTGACACCGGAGTTGCCTGATGACCGCCGCCGCCGACTTCATCCCGCTCGCGCTCTGCGTGCTGACCGTCTCCGACACCCGCACCGCCGCCAGCGACAGCTCCGGCGACTACCTCGCCGACGCGCTGGCCGGGGCCGGTCACCGCCTGCACGCGCGCGCGCTGCTGCCGGACGACCGCTACCGCCTGCGCGCGACCGTCGCGGCGTGGATCGCCGACCCCGCGATCGACGGCGTGCTGATCACCGGCGGCACCGGCTTCACCGGCCGCGACAGCACGCCCGAGGCGATCGCGCCGCTGCTCGACAAGCAAATGCCGGGCTTCGGCGAGATGTTCCGCGCGCTGTCGTACGAGGAGATCGGCACCGCGACCCTGCAGTCGCGCGCCTTCGCCGGACTGGCCAACGCCACCTTCGTGTTCTGCCTGCCGGGCTCGACCTCGGCCTGCCGCACGGCGTGGGAAAAACTGATCCGCGCCCAGCTCGACGCGCGCACCCGACCCTGCAACCTCGCCAGCCTGCGGCCGCGCCTCGGGGAGTCCTGAGCGGAGCCGGTCGGGCAGGCGTTCGGCTTGCCGGTCTCATCGCTGCCCGCCGTCGCAGTCATCGAAACCGGCAGGACCGCAGGCAATCGCCGGGTGCGGATTCGCCGTCCGGTCCAGCCGGCAGGACCTGCCTCAGCGCGTAAGGACATCCCATTCGGCGGGGGTGTTGCAGTTGCTCATCGCCGCGGCATCCCCGGCACCGAGCGGCAGGCTCTCGACGGCGATCGCGGCCTGCAAGGCAAGTACCGACCGGCGACGGCCGGATTCGCGGGCGATCGCATGCAGCCGAGCGCGGACCGCTGCGTTCGCATCGAGCCGCATCGGCAAGGCGAAATCCGCGAACCGCACGCAGGCAGCGTGCGGAGCCTCGATCCGCAGCCGCCGGATCAGTCGCGGATCGAGCAACGGCATGTCGATCGGCACGAACAGCAGGCGCTGTCCCGGCAGCGCCTCGACCACGGCGAGCAGACCGGCGATCGGCCCGCCGTCCAGCAACGCATCGGGGATGCAGCGATAGCCGGGGTAGAGGCCGCTGACGACGCACGGGTCGCTGCCGCCCTGCGCGAGCAGGTCGAGCATGTGGTCCAGCAGCGGGCGCCCGCGAAACGGCAGCCGTGCCTTGTCACAGCCCATGCGCAGGGACTTCCCTCCCGCCAGCACGACACCGGTGACCGCGTCGGGCTGGTTGCTTGCACTCATGCACGACCTCCGGTTGCCGGATCGCATCCGGACGCGGTCCCGCGAAACACAACGGACGTCGCGCATCTCCGTGTGCGGACGCCCCGCCGGGCCCGGGGTGCTCCTCAGGAACCCGGAGCGGCCTGGCGCTTCCTCGCGCGCGACGGCTTGGTCGCGGACTCGGCGATGATGCTCCGCAGGTACTCGATGCCCTCTTCCTCCGGGAAGAAGGCAATGACGTCCGCCACGGACAGCCCGTAGCGTTCGCGCAGGGCGAGGAATTCCGACTTGGCCCGGGCCTTCACGGCCTCTTTGGAGGTCGGGTCCGGCGCGCGCCGCTGCGCCGCGCGCTCGAGTGCGGCGAGCTCTTCCTGGAAACGTCGAAACGCGTCTGGGGGAACGGTCATGGGGCGTTGCGGGGCGGGCGATCGGACGGTGATTGTCGCACGGGACAGCAACCTGGCAGCTGAAGCGCACCGCCGCACGCGGCCGCAGGCGGGCGGTTCGCCCGGGCTGCGAGCATTCCCGCCATGTGATGCCCCCTGCTGCGCACGCAGGGCATCCATGGGCGCGAATGAGCCCGTCCCGATGCGACCGCCACGAGTGGCAGTGATGACCGGCTCGCCGGCATGGTCGACCTGCTCGAGCCGATGCGTGCGCGCCTGGAGCAGCCGGGCACCGGCACGCGGGCGGCCCGCCGACCTTGCGCAAGGTTCGATCGACCGGTCCCGACCCGGGCGGGCGGGCGGCGCCGCGTCGCCCATCACCCGGCATGGCCGGTAGACTCGACTCCACTCGAAGGGTGACGACCATGGAACAAGGCATGAAGGCGTGTCCGGCGTGCGGCGAGTCCATCCAGGCCGTCGCCCACCTCTGCCGCTACTGCGGCACGGATCTGGATGCCTATGTCGCCACGCGCGAAGCGAGCACCGAGCGCACGCTCTTCTCGGGCCACCCCAGCGTGATCTGCAGCTTCGGCCAGTACGTCTGGGTCGTCATCACGCTCGGCATCGCCCTGGTCGTCTACTGGCTGCGCAGCCTGTCCGTCACCTACACGATCACCAGCCAGCGCGTGCGCATCGAGCGCGGGATCCTGTCCAAGGTCCAGGACAATCTCGAGCTGTTCCGGGTCGATCACTTCGATCTGCTGAAACCGCTCGGCATGCGCCTGCTGGGCCAGTGCCGGGTGCACCTGCGTTCGTCGGACCCGGACATGGCCGCGGTCGACCTGTACGGCATCCCGGATCTGGAGGCGCTGGCCGATACCCTGCGCGAGTGCTCGCTGCGCGAACGCGCGCGGCGCCGCGTGATGCCCATCGAGCAGATGTAGCGGGCGTTCCGGGCTTCGGCGCCAGCGGCATGACGGGTCGCGATCGGACCTGTCGGAGAACCGTGCCGGGACAAGACTTCAAGGTACTCGAAGCGGCGTAAATGCACCTAAACCGCTATGTACCGCCATTCCGGTCGGGTAACGGAGTGTCTGAGCCCAGTTGAAGTGCATTGGCGTGGTCTGCGGGCACATGCATTAGGTGGGCGATTTGTCCAACTTCTGAATAGTGGCGCGCAGTCAATACGCCCAATGGCACGGCCCTTCGGAACACCCTCGTGACGGGACCGGCGAAGTGCATCCGCACCGTGCTCTCGCTGCGACACCGATCGTCGCAGCGCTGTGGATGCTGAGGGCTCCGCCCAATCTGGAGCCCGCCGTGAAAGCAATCATCGACACCGAACGATCGGAGGCATGTGAGGACTTCGTGCCGACCTCGAGCGCCCTGCCATCACTGTGGGGCGAAGCGTTGTGGGGCACGCTGCCCAGGCTCTGGGCCTGCCGCGCCTGCCTGATGCTGGGTGTGGATGGCCTGCCGCGCGAGCAGCACACTCACGCCAAGGAGCCAGGGCAGCCGAAAATGCCATCGAGTTTGCGGCGCTTTCTGGGGATTGATGGCGAAGACGATCTCAAAGCCCAGCTCGGTGCAGCGGCATACCTTGCCGCGCGCCTCACGTCGCAACCTGCGTTCGGCGGAGTGTTACTCGACAACTTGCAGTTGCTTGGACGGCCACTGGGGTTGGACCAGGACGCGCTGCACCTGCTGCTGTTGCGCATCGTGTACCGTCTGGAACCGGCGCTGGTCGAAGTATTTGCGCCGCTGCTACTGGATTGTCTCGATCCGATCTTCAACGCCCGCCTGGATGGCATTCTGGGGCTGCCGGCTGGCCGCGCCGAGCAGTTGCTGGCACGCAACGGCGCGCTTGTGCACTCAGGCCTGTTGATGCGCAGAATCGGCATCGGCAGGCCGCTGGAAGCGCGTCTGCAAATTCCGCAGGGATTGTTGGGCGCTCTGCTGCGGCCCATGACCTCGGCGCACGAGGCCGTGGAGCGTGTGGTGTTTCGCGCGCCAGCAAGCACGCTGGACCTTGCTGATTATGCGCATCTGGCGGAACCGATCGAGCTGATCCTGATGCGGCTGCGCCACGGACAGGAAAAACGCGCAGCGTCGATCAACGTGCTGTTGCATGGCGCGCCAGGGACCGGCAAGACCGAGTTGGCGCGACTGCTCGCGCAGACGCTAGGCGTGCCGCTGTATGCCATCCAGGCAATCAATTATCACCACGAGGGCCCGCTGAACCCGGTGGACCGCCTTCTCGAGTACCGCTTCGCGCAAGGCATCCTCAAGGTGGCCGAACCGGTGTTGCTCTTGCTCGACGAAGCCGACGATCTGTTTCCGACGCCATGGGATCATCGCGAAGACAAGCCCAGCAGGGCGCTGCTCAACGAGACGCTGGAGCAAAACCGGGTGCCGGCACTGTGGTTGACCAATCGCGTTGCGCACATCGATGCCGCTTTCCTTCGCCGCTTCGACGTGATCCTTGAAGTCACGCCGCCCGATCGGCGCCACAAGGCACGAGTACTGCGCGAGCACCTGCCGGCCTG
>JAKAZT010000188.1 GCA_021815695.1 Pseudomonadota bacterium | reverse complement strand
TGGCAAATGCTGGCTAGCGCGCACAGGCCGACAAAAGATGCAATTGCGGGGAAAGTCCGCCATCTACTGTTCATAGCCAACGCCTCCAAGCGGGATAATGGCGCGAATTTGAGATCGGTTTACAAAAACGGGCATTCTGCCGCCTGATTCAAAGCGGCTGCATGCGGGCAAATGGGCGCGGCAGGCTGTGCCGAACCCTCACCCCAACCCCTCTCCCGGCGGGAGAGGGGCTCAGCGGATGAACTTCGACGCGAATCAGGTGGGACAAATTGCGCCTCGGTAATCCATCGATGGCGGCAATCCTTACACCACCAATCGCACCCAACAAGTGCCCGCGCGATCACGCAATTACGGTTTTCATACAATCCCGATTTTCCCCCTTCCGCCCATGACTTCCGGCAGGGGTGCGCGCTGCAACCAAACTACGACTGAACGGTCTGAGTGGGGTCGTCTAATCCCCGGAGTCACTCATGCCTCGCACCCCGCGTCCGTCCCGTCTTGCCCTTGCCTTGGCCCTGGCGCTGGCCCCGGCGCTGCCGCTGCTGGCGGCACCCGCGCCCGGCGCGGCCGTCAAGGCCGATCCGGCCAAGGATCCGTTCGCGCATCTGGCCTTCCGCGATCTGGGTCCGGCGGTGGCCGGCGGACGCGTCACTGCCATCGCCGGCATCCCCGGCAATCCGCGCGTGTTCTACGTGGGCGCGGCCAGCGGCGGGGTGTGGAAGACCGTCGACGGTGGCCTGCACTTCACCGCCATCTTCGGCAAGGAAGGCACGTCCTCGATCGGGGCGGTGGCGGTAGCGCCGTCCAACCCGAACATCGTCTGGGTAGGCACCGGCGAGGCCAACATCCGCAGCGACGTGATCGGCGGCGACGGCGTGTACCTCTCCACCGACGCGGGCAAGACCTTCCGGCGGGTGCTGACCGAACACGGCCAGGTGGGCCGCATCCTGGTCGATCCCAAGAACCCCGATCACGTGCTGGTGGCGGTATTGGGCAATCCGTGGAAGCCCAATGCCAACCGTGGCGTGTTCGAGACCACCGACGGCGGCAAGACCTGGCATAAGAGCCTGTTCGTGGGCGACGGCACCGGTGCGGTGGACCTGGCCTGGGCGCCCTCCAACCCCGAGGTGGTGTTTGCCGCCACCTGGCAGGCCAACCGCACGCCATGGACCTTGAACGACGGCGGCCCCGGCAGCGGCATCTGGCGCAGCGAAGACGGCGGCGCCACCTGGACGCGACTGCACGACGGCCTGCCCAAGGGCCCGCTGGGCCGCATCGGCCTGGCGGTGGCGCCTTCGCAGCCCGACCTGGTGTATGCGCTGATCGAGGCCAAGCGCGGCGAAGGGCTGCTGTTCGCATCCAGCGACCTCGGCGATCACTGGCACGAGGTCAGCGACAACTACGCGCTGGACGTGCGCCCGTTCTACTTCAGCACGCTGCAAGTGGCGCCCAACGACCCGCAGCGCGTGTACTTCAACTCGTTCTATCTGATGGTTTCCAACGACGGCGGCAAGACCGCCAAGCCGCTGGACCAGTCGGTGCACGTGGACCACCACGCGCTGTGGATCGATCCCACCGATCCGGAGCGCATCCTCGAGGGCAACGATGGCGGCCTGTACAGCTCGCTCGATGGCGGCAAGACCTGGCGCTTCCTCGACGACCTGCCCATCGAGCAGGTCTACGCCATCGCCACCGACAACCGCAAGCCGTTCGACGTGTGCGCCGGCCTGCAGGACAACAGCGGCTGGTGCGGGCCCACCAACACGCTGGCCGACAACGTCATCAGCGCCTACGACTGGTACGTGGTGGTCGGCGGCGACGGCGAATACGCGGTGCCGGCGCCGAGCAACGCCGATCTCGTCTATGCCAATGCCGAGGACGGCGCCACGGTGCAGTTCAACCGCGCCAGCAAGCTCTCGCGCTTCGCCATGCCGTACCTGCACGGCCCGGGCGCGATCAACGATCTGGAAACCAAGGACCAGCAGTACCGCTTCAACTGGACCGCGCCCATCGCGGTCGATCCGCGCGCTGCCGATACCGTGTACCTGGGCGGCAACGTGCTGTTCAAGAGCAGCGACGGCGGTCTGACCTGGACCGTGGACAGCCCCGACCTGACCCGCAACGACAAGAGCAAGCAATTCAACTCCGGCGGGCCGGTCAACAAGGACATCTCCGGCGCCGAGACCTACGACACCATCCAGTCCATCGCCATCGCGCCGCAGAACCCGCAGGTGATCTGGGTCGGCACCGACGACGGCCTGGTGCAGGTGACGCGCGACGGCGGCAAAACCTGGCACGACGTCACCCCGAGCGGCGCGCCGAAGTGGGCGCGCGTGTACCAGATCGGCGCCTCGCCGTTCACCGCCGGCACCGCGTATCTGTCCTTCGACGCGCACATGCTGGCTGACAACAAGCCCTACGTGTACAAGACCACCGACTACGGCGCGCACTGGCAACGCATCGACAGCGGCCTGCCCGACAACGCCTCCACGCTGGTGGTGCGTGAGGATCCGCAGCAGCAGGGATTCCTCGCCGCCGGCACCATGACCGGCGTGTGGACTTCGCACGATGACGGCGCGCACTGGAGCAAGCTGGTCACCAAGGGCTTCCCCACCGTGCCGGTGTGGGATC
>JAKAZT010000053.1 GCA_021815695.1 Pseudomonadota bacterium | reverse complement strand
CCCGCCGCCTCGCCGGAGCGGTGGGCGACGGTGGCGCCGATCAGCGCCGACAGGTAGGGGATCGCCTGCGCGGCGAGGATGGTGATCCACAGCTTGCCTTCGAGGTAGGCGCCGCCGTAGGCGTAGGCCATGCCGGCGATGCCGGCGCCCAGCGCCAGCACCATCAGCAACTCCTCGCGCACCGAGGCGAATGCGCTGGGGCGACCGCGCAGGCGCCGGCTCTTCGCGGTGCGCACGAACTCGCCCTTCTTCTTCGCCAGGCCCCACCAGATGCCGCGCGCGATGGCGTGGCTGAGGCCCATGCTGGCCACCGCCGCCATCAGCGTGTCGCGCCACGAGCACGGCACGCGTGCGCGATAGAGCACGATGCCGAACACTGCTTTGGCGACGAAGAAGCCCAGCACCGGGATCAGGAACAGCTTCATCGGCAGGCTGAAGTACTGCGGCAGGCCCAGCATCAGTGCGGTCCACGCCAGCGCCATCAGGGTGAACACCAGATGCAGGGCGTCGGCGAACCAGCTGAACCAGCCGGTGAGGAAGTGGAAGCGCTGGCCGTGACTGAGCGGGCCGCGGCGGATCATCCAGCCCCAGCGCGCCTTGAAGATCTGCATCGCGCCGAACGCCCAGCGGTAGCGCTGCGACTTGTAGGCGGTGAAGTCGGCCGGGGTCAGGCCCTGGCCCATCACCTCGTCGACGTAGACGGTGTCGTAGCCGGCGTGCATCAGGCGCAGGCCGAGTTCGGCGTCCTCGCAGATGGTCCACTCCGACCAGCCGCCGGTACCCTCCAGCGCGCTGCGCCGGACCATGGTCATGGTGCCGTGCTGGATGATCGCGTTGCGCTCGTTGCGGTGATGCATGCCGATGCGGAAGAAGCCGTCGAACTCCCACGCGGTCATGCGCCGGAACGCGTTGTGCGCGAAATCGCGATGCGCCTGCGGGCACTGCACGACCGCCACCTTGGGGTCGTCGAAATAACCGGTCAGCGCGGCCAGCCAGTCCTTGCGCACCACGTAGTCGGCGTCGACCACCGCGACGACCTCGGCGCGCGGGTCGGTCTCCCTGAGGCCGAAGTTGAGCGCGCCGGCCTTGAACCCCGGCCACGGTTCGAGATGGAAGAAGCGGAACTGCGGGCCCAGTGCGCGGCAGTGCGCCTCGACCGGGCGCCAGATCGCCTCGTCGCGGGTGTTGTTGTCGATCACCACCACCTCGAAATGCGCGTAGTCGAGCGCGGCCAGCGAATCGAGCGTGGCGATCACCATCTCCGGCGGTTCGTTGTAGCAGGCCAGATGCACCGACACGAACGGCTGCTGCGCGGCCGGCGCGGGCTGGCGCAGGTCGAAGTGGCGCATCCAGCCGCGGCGCCACAGCACCTCGGTGAACTCGAAGCCGTTGATCAGCAGGATGGCGAGGATCGCCAGCTGCGCCGGGAACAGGATCACCAGCATCGCCCAGTCGAACGGGTCGAGGTAGAACGCGAACGGCACCGTGATCGCCCACACCACCAGGCCCGCCGCCAGCTGGATCAGGCTGAGGAAGAACAACCGCCCGGCCGGGCGGAAGCGGCGGAACGCATAGGCGAACGCGAGCATCGGCAGCAGCGCCAGCAGTGAAGCGGCCAGCGCCTTCCACGGCCAGTTGGGGTCCTCGATCACCGGGCCGGTCAGCGGGAACTTCAGCTGGCGGTCGGCGCCGAACATGCCCCAGTAGGCGCCGACGCGGCCCTCGCCCAGCGACTCCTTCCACGGCTGGTCGAAGGCCTCCATCACGTAGTAGTCGATGCCGCGCGCCTTCGCCACGTTGAACCACTGGCGCAGGAACAGCGCCTGGTTGGCCGGGCTCGGCTCGGCGTACTTGTAGCGGTCCCCGTTGGACGGCCAGCCGACCTCGCCGACCACGATCGGCTTGCCCGGAAACAGCCGCTGCAGCTGCTCGTAGCGCTTGAGCACCATGCCGACCGCGTCCTTGCGCGGAATGCCCTCCCAGTACGGCAGCAGGTGCACGGTGATGAAGTCGACGTGGTCGGCCAGCTCGGGATATTTCTCCCAGATGTGCCAGGGCTCGGCGGTGGACACCGGCTGGCGGATCGCCGCGCGGGCGCGATCCAGATAGGCCATCAGGGTGTGCGGCGACATGTCCTGGCGCAGCAGCACCTCGTTGCCGACGATCACGCGGGTGATGTTGGGATAGCGCCGTGCCTGCGCGATCAGGGCGTCCAGCTCGCGCTCGTTGTTCTCGCGGCGGCGGTCGAGCCACGCGCCGGCCATCACGTCGAGGCCGTAATCGCGGGCCAGGCGTGCAATCTGCGGCGTCTGCAGCGAGGAATAGGTGCGGATGCGGTGGGTATATTTCGACAGCAGCGAGAGATCGCCGCGGATCTCGTCGCCGCTGGGGTAGGTGTCGTTGAGCGGACTCTGGTAGCGCTGGAACCCGCTGTAGGCAAAGCCGTGGATCGAGCCCTGCCAGCCGGGGGCATTGACCGGCTGGTTGGCCCACGCCCACAGCCCGACGTTGAGCGCCGCCACCAGCAGCGCGAACAGCGCGGCGCTGAGCCACGAGCGGCGTGCGACGGGGGCGGGTGTGGGGGTCAAGGCAAACTCGCGGGCCGTGATCGGGCGGCGCACAACCCGGCGAGCTTAACGGAGCGCCGGCCGCAGCCTCAATGCACCGTGTCGGTGGGGTCGGTGCGCGGTCGGCATCGCGCCAGACGGCAGCGGGGGCCGCCAGGACGGTGCCCCGGAGGCACGCGCCGGCGATTGCCGACGGATTTCGCTGCGCGACCGGGCGCGACGAGGCGTCATCGCCGCGCCAGGGCGACGAGCCACGACGCCGGATCGCGGCAAAAGACGCGGGAACGACGGCTGCGCAATTCCGGGGCACCGCACGAGTGCCCCGACCACGCCGCGGCGGAGCTCAGGGTGCGCCGGGGCGGCGATCGAAGGTCAGATGCCCGCCTGCGGCGGCCACCGCGACGCTGTCGCCGGGCTGGAAGCGCCCGGCGAGGATCTCGCGCGCCAGCGGGTTTTCCAGCTGCTGCTGGACCGCCCGCTTCAGCGGCCGCGCGCCGTACACCGGATCGAAGCCGACGTTGGCCAGCAGATCCAGCGCCGGATCGCTGATCTCGAGCCGCAGCTGGCGCTCGGCCAGGCGCTTTTCCAGATAGCCGATCTGGATGCGCGCGATGGCACGGATCTGCGATTTCTCCAGCGAGCGGAACACCACCAGCTCGTCGAGGCGGTTGATGAATTCGGGGCGGAAGTGCGTCTGTACCACGCCCAGCACCGCCGCCTTCATCTGCGTGTAGCCCTCCTCACCGCCGCCGCCCAGTTCCTGGATCAGCTGGCTGCCGAGGTTGGAGGTCATCACGATGACGGTGTTGCGAAAATCCACCGTGCGGCCCTGGCCGTCGGTCAGGCGTCCGTCGTCGAGCACCTGCAGCAGCACGTTGAATACGTCCGGATGCGCCTTCTCGACCTCGTCGAGCAGGATCACGCTGTAGGGTCGCCGGCGCACGGCCTCGGTGAGGTAGCCGCCCTCTTCGTAACCGACATAGCCCGGCGGCGCGCCGATCAGGCGCGACACCGCGTGCTTTTCCATGAACTCGCTCATGTCGATGCGCACCAGCGCTTCCTCGGTGTCGAACAGGAAGCCGGCCAGCGCCTTGCACAGCTCGGTCTTGCCGACGCCGGTCGGGCCGAGGAACAGGAACGAGCCGCTGGGGCGGTTGGGGTCGGACAGCCCGGCGCGGGTCCGGCGGATGGCATCGCTGACCGCGTGCACGGCCTCGTCCTGGCCGACCACGCGCCGATGCAGCGCGTCTTCCATGTGCAGCAGCTTGTCGCGCTCGCCCTCGAGCATCTTGCTGACCGGGATGCCGGTCCAGCGGCTGACGACCTCGGCGATCTCCTCGGCGGTGACCTTGTCCTGGAGCAGGGTGAACCCGGTGCGCTCGGCTTCCTGCGCCGCTTGCAGCTGCTTCTCCAGGTCGGGCAGGCGGCCGTACTGGATTTCGCTCATCCGGGCGAAATCCTGCTGGCGATGCGCCGCCTCCAGCTCGAGCCTGGCCTGCTCGATCTGCTCCTTGATCCGGGTCGTGCCCTGCAGGCTGGCCTTCTCCGATTTCCAGATTTCGTCGAGGTCGGAGAACTCGCGCTCCAGCGTGGCGATCTCGGCCTGCAGATCGGCCAGCCGCTTGCGTGATTCGCTGTCGTGCTCCTTCTTCAGCGCCTCGCGCTGGATCTTGAGCTGGATCAGCCGGCGCTCCTTGCGGTCGAGCTCCTCCGGCTTGGAATCGATCTCCATGCGGATGCGGCTGGCTGCCTCGTCCATCAGGTCGATGGCCTTGTCCGGCAGCTGGCGGTCGGCGATGTAGCGGTTCGACAGCGTCGCCGCGGCGACGATCGCCGGGTCGGTGATCTCGACGCCGTGATGCACGGCGTAGCGTTCCTTGAGGCCGCGCAGGATCGCGATGGTGTCCTCGACGCTGGGTTCGCCGACGAACACCTTCTGGAAGCGCCGCTCCAGGGCGGCGTCCTTCTCGATGTACTTGCGGTACTCGTCCAGCGTGGTGGCGCCGATGCAGTGCAGCTCGCCGCGCGCCAGCGCCGGCTTGAGCATGTTGCCGGCGTCCATCGAGCCTTCCGCCTTGCCGGCGCCGACCACGGTGTGCAGCTCGTCGATAAACAGGATGATCTGGCCCTCGCTCCGGGACAGGTCCTTGAGCACGGCTTTCAGGCGCTCCTCGAACTCGCCGCGGAACTTGGCGCCGGCGATCAGCGCGCCCATGTCCAGCGCCAGCACGCGCCGGTTGCGCAGGCCCTCGGGCACCTCGCCCTTGATGATGCGCTGGGCCAGACCCTCGACGATCGCGGTCTTGCCGACGCCGGGCTCGCCGATCAGCACCGGATTGTTCTTGGTGCGTCGCTGCAGCACCTGGATGGTGCGCCGGATCTCCTCGTCGCGGCCGATCACCGGGTCGAGCTTGCCGCTCTCGGCGCGCGCGGTGAGGTCGATGCAGTATTTCTCCAGCGCCTGGCGGTTTTCCTCGGCATTGGCGTCGTCGACCTTTTCGCCGCCGCGCAGTTGCTCGATCGCGGCCTCGAGCGCGGCCTTGGCGGCGCCGGCGGCCTTCAGCGCCGATCCGGCCGCACCGCGGTCATCGAGACAGGCCAGCACGAACAGCTCGCTGGCGATGAACGGGTCGCCGCGCTGCTGCGCCAGCTTGTCGGTGAGATTGAGGATGCGGGCGAGGTCGTTGCCCGCCGTGACGTTGCCTTCCTGGCCGCTGACTTTCGGCAGCTTGTCCAGGGTCTCTCCGAGACGCTGGCGCAGCGTCGGCACGTTGACGCCGGCGCGCGTCAGCAGCGGCGCGGTCGAGCCGCCCTGCTGGTCGAGCAGGGCGAGCAGCACGTGCGCCGGCTCGATCAGATTGTGGTCGCGACCCACGGCCAGCGACTGGGCGTCGGCCAGCGCCTGCTGGAAACGCGAGGTCAATTTGTCCATGCGCATGTCGGGCAACCCCTGCAAGCGAGGGCGGCCATCCGCCGCCGATGGCGGAAAGATGCGTCCCCGGCCTGCGGATTCAAGCGCACAGGTCACGCTGCGGACTGCGGCAAAGCGTCCACGCGGCGACGGCGGTCAAGCTTCGAGCCGCGTCTGCGCGCAGATCCTTCGCGTCGCTCAGGGTGACAGCTGCGTTGTCATCTGGAAGCTGGACCCCTCGCTGACGCTCAGGGTGACAACTGCGTTGTCATCCTGAGGGCGCAGCCCGAAGGATCTTCTTCGCGGGAGCCGTCCCGAAAATGGAACGCGGCCGTGGGGAAGGCCCTTCGCGTGGCTCAGGGTGACAGCGGTTTGGCCTTACGCTTACGCTCAGCGACCAACGCGACCGAAGGAAGTCCCTTTTCGGGGCGACCAAAGGAAGTCCAGCGGAGAAGTCCTCAAGGGATGGCGACAGGAGTACGCGCGCCCGCATCTCGTCTCGTCAGGCCACTGTCGCGCCCACCCGGGACCTGCTCAGCGGATACCCAAGGCCTGCCATAATCAGGCCATCGCCCCGGCACGCTGCCCATGAACGACGCCAGCCGCATCATCACCGCCGACGCCACCCGGGAGGACGCGGCGATCGAGGCTTCGATCCGCCCCAGGCGATTGGCCGATTACATCGGTCAGCAGACGGTGCGCGAGCAGTTGTCGATCTACATCGAGGCGGCGCGGCGGCGCGGCGGCGCGCTGGACCACGTGCTGATCTTCGGGCCGCCCGGTCTCGGCAAGACCACGCTCAGTCACGTCATCGCCAACGAGCTGGGCGTCAACCTGCGCTCGACCTCCGGCCCGGTGCTGGAGCGCGCCGGCGACCTCGCCGCACTGCTGACCAACCTCGAACCGCGCGACGTGCTGTTCGTCGACGAGATCCACCGTCTGTCGCCGGTGGTCGAGGAGGTGCTGTACCCGGCGCTGGAGGATTTCCAGATCGACATCATGATCGGCGAGGGCCCGGCGGCACGCTCGATCAAGCTCGACCTGCCGCCGTTCACCCTGATCGGCGCCACCACTCGCGCCGGCATGCTGACCAATCCGCTGCGCGACCGCTTCGGCATCGTCCAGCGCCTGGAGTACTACAGCGCCGAGGAGCTGACCGCGATCGTGCACCGTTCGGCGCAGATCCTCGGCATCGAGTGCGCGACCGAGGGCGCGGTCGAGATCGCACGGCGCTCGCGCGGCACGCCGCGCATCGCCAACCGCCTGCTGCGCCGGGTGCGCGATTTCGCCGAGGTGCGCGCGGCCGGGCACATCACCCTCGACGTCGCGCGCGACGCGCTGGTGATGCTGAAGGTGGACGCCGAGGGCTTCGACGATCTCGACCGCCGCCTGCTGCGCCTGATCATCGAGAACTTCGAGGGCGGTCCGGTCGGAGTGGAGTCGCTGGCGGCGGCGCTGTCGGAAGACCGCGGCACGCTCGAGGACGTGCTCGAGCCGTATCTGATCCAGCAAGGCTACCTGGTGCGCACTGCGCGCGGCCGCATGGCCAGCAACAAGGCCTGGCGCCACTTCGGCCTGACTGCGCCGAAGGCGGCCGTAGCGCCGGATCTGTTCGACCGGGACCCCGAGTGAGCGCGCGCGGCATCAGCGCGAACCGTGACGCCGATCGCGCGGCGATTGTGCCTTCGTTCAGTTGGCGGATAAGGGTCTATTGGGAAGATACCGATGCCGGCGGGGTGGTCTACCACGCCAGTTACGTCCGTTTCCTCGAACGCGCGCGAACCGAGTGGCTGCGCGCGCGCGGCATCGAGCAGGGACGATTGCGCGAGGAACACGGCGTGTTGTTCGTGGTCTACGCGATGGATCTGCGTTTCCTGCGTCCGGCGCGTCTGGATGACGAGCTGGAGGCGGGCGTGATGTTGCAGTCGCGGCGCGCGGCGGCGCTGACGTTCGCGCAGGCGCTGGTGCGCGCCGGCGACGGCGATCGGCTGGTCGAGGCCACGGTGCGGGCCGCCTGCGTGGACGCGCAGGCGCTCAAGCCGCGGGCCATTCCCCCTCATCTACTGGCAGGACTCCTCTGACCGATGAACGGCGAGCTCAACATTCTCGATCTGGTGCTGCACGCCAGCCTGCCGGTGAAGGCCGTGCTGCTGATCCTGCTGGGCTTCTCGTTCGCCTCGTGGGTGATCATCTTCCGCAAGAAGGCGCTGCTCGACGACGCCTCGCGCGAGGCCAGCGCGTTCGAGGAGCGCTTCTGGTCCGGCGCCGATCTGGCGGCGCTGTTTCGCGATGCCGGCGCGCGCGGCGAACGCCTGCGCGGTCTGGAAGGCCTGTTCGAGGCCGGCTTCCGCGAGTTCGCCCGCCAGCGCCAGCGCCGCGTGCTCGATCCGCGCATCGTGCTCGAGGGCGCGCAGCGGGCGATGCGGGTGGCGCTGAGCCGCGAGCTCGACCGCCTGGAGCGCAACCTCGAGTTTCTGGCCAACGTCGGCTCGATCAGCCCCTATGTCGGCCTGTTCGGCACGGTATGGGGCATCATGGCCGCGTTCCAGGGCCTGGGCAGCGTCAAGGAGGCGACCATCGCGATGGTCGCGCCGGGCATTTCCGAGGCGCTGGTGGCCACCGCGATGGGCCTGTTCGCCGCGATCCCCGCGGTCTGGGCCTACAACCGCTTCGCCACCCGCGTCGAGCGCCTGTCGGTGCGCTTCGACACGTTCCAGGACGAGTTCTCCTCGATCCTGCAGCGGCAGATCCATGCCGACGAGCGCCCCTGAGCCGCGATGGCCGTGATGCATTCCCCGCGTCGCAAGCGCCGTGCGCTCAAGGCCGAGATCAACGTCGTTCCCTACATCGACGTGATGCTGGTGCTGCTGATCATCTTCATGGTCACCGCGCCGCTGCTCAACCTGGGCGTCGACATCCAGCTGCCGCAGTCGGCAGCCAAGGCGATCGAGACCGACAAGCGCCCGGTGGTGGTCAGTGTCGACCGCGACGGCAGTCTCTATCTGACTCTCGGCGACGCGCCGCGCGAGCCGATCGACGCGCAGGCGCTGCAGGCCAAGGTCGCCGCGATCATGCGCCAGAACCCGACGGTTCCGGTGCTGATCGGCGGCGACACGCGGGTGGACTACGGCCGCATCTACCAGGCCATGGTGCTGCTGCAGCAGGCCGGGGTTCCCAAGGTCGGCCTGATGAGCCAGCCCGAGCAGGCGGCGACCGATGCGCACAGCGGGCGACACTAGGGCCACGGCCTGGGCGGTGGCCCTGGCGGCCTTGCTGCACGCCGGTCTGCTCGCCTTCCTGCTGCTGGCCATGCTCTCCTGCGCCGCATGGGAGAGCGCGTTCGACTGGCTGGGCCTGCCGTGGTTGAACCCGGTGCAGTGCACGCGCCCGCTGGCGCTGCCCGGCCCGGTGATCGAGGCGACCCTGGTCGGCATCAGCGCCGCGCCGCGACCCTCGGCACGGCCGGTCAAGACCCGAACGCCGAAGGTCAGGACGCCGCCCCCGGCCGCGACCCCGCCCCGGGTGCCCGAACCCGCCCTGCCCAGGCTGCCGGTGCCGACCCTGCCGCCGCCGCCCCAGCGTCCCGACGTTCGTGATCAGGAGCGCGCGGTCGCGCTGGCGCAGCAAAAGGCGGAGCAGGTCCGGCACGAGCAGCAGCAGCGCGAGCGGCAGCGCATGAGCGAGGTGGATGCCGCGCGCCAGCAGGCCGACAAGCTGCTGGCCGAGCTCGATCAGATCAAGCGCCAGAGCCAGCAGGCCGATCGCAAGACCAGGCTCGAACAGCAGAAGCTGACGCAAATGAAGGATCTGGCCAGGAACAGCACGCCGGCGCCGGCGGCCAGTGTTCCGGTGGCGCCGCAGGCGACCAGCGGCAACAACAGCCAAGAGCAGAGCCTGCTGGCGCAGTATCAGGCGGCCCTGGTCAGTACCATCACCCAGAACTGGCTGCGTCCCGACAACGTTCCCAAGGGCGTGACCTGCCCGATCCGCATCGTGCAGATTCCGGGCGGCCAGGTCATCCGCGTGCAGATCGAGCCCGGCTGTCCCTACGATCCGCTGGTGCGGCGCTCGGTCGAGGCCGCCGTGCTGCGCGCTCAGCCGCTACCCTATCAAGGCTTTGAAAAAGTCTTTCAGCGTGAACTCACCCTCAACTTCACGGTCAACAACTAATGATGATTCGCCACCTGAAAGCGATTTTCGCCGCCGCGCTGGTCGCGGCCGTCAGCGCCGTCGTGCCGGCCGGCATCCCGGTCGCGCGGGCGCAGAACCTGACCCTCGACATCGTCAACGGGGTGCCCTCGGCGATTCCGATCACGGTCGTGCCGTTCGCCTTCGAGAGCGCCGCCACGCCGCCGGCCACCGACGTCTCCGAAGTGATCCGCAACGACCTGGCGCGCTCGGGCAAGTTCCGCACCCTCGGTCGTCAGGACATCGTCGAGACGCCGACGCGCGGCAGCGAGATCAAGTTTCCGACCTGGAAGCTGCTCAAGCAGGACTACATCGTCGTCGGCCGCGAACGCGATACCGGCGGCGGCCAGGTGCGCGTGGACTTCGAATTGTGGGACGTGACCAAGCAGCAGCAATTGCTGAGTCTGGCCTATACCGCGCTGCCGGCCGATCTGCGCGGCGTCGCGCACCAGATCGCCGACCAGATCTACCAGAAGATCATCGGTGTGCCGGGCGCGTTCTATACCCGCATCGCCTACGTCACCGCGGTCGGTGTCGGCAAGGGATTGCAGTACTCGCTGATCGTCGCCGATTCCGACGGCTACAACCCGCAGGTGGTGGTGCACTCGTTGCAGCCGCTGCTGTCGCCGGCCTGGTCACCGGACGGCAAGAAACTGGCCTATGTCTCGTTCGAACATGGCGACTCGGCGGTCTACATGCAGGATCTCGCCACCGGCGCGCGCCAGCTGATCTCGGCGCGCAAGGGCATCAACGGCGCGCCATCGTTCTCCCCCGATGGCACCAAGCTCGCGATGTGCCTGTCGTACGGCGGCAATCCCGAGATCTACGTGATGGATCTGGCCACCCGCCAGCTCACCCAACTGACCCACAGCATGTCGATCAATACCGAGCCGCGCTGGATGCCCGACGGCCAGAGCATCGTCTTCACCTCGGACCGCTCCGGCAAGCCGCAGCTCTACCAGGAGCCGCTCACTGGCGGCGGGGCGACGCGGATTACCTTCCAGGGCGAATACAATTCAAATGTGGCGATCAACTACGACGCCAGTCAGTTCGCGATGATGCAGGGCAACGGGAACGTGTATCGTATTGCGGTCATGGACCGCAAGCTGGGCAATCAGGTACGCTTTATCTCGCCCGGGCCCATGGACGAGTCGCCCAGCTTTGCGCCGAACGGAAGCATGCTGCTGTATGCCGCCAGCGAAGGGACGCGTGGCGTGCTGTATTCGGTTTCGGATGATGGACGCATCCGCCAGCGGCTTTCGCTTGCCAACGGCGACGTGCAGTCCCCGTCCTGGGGCCCCTACCGGCAGCACTGAATAACAACCGGGAATCCGGCGACCCCTTTTACCGTTGTCCCCCGCATCAACCTCCACTCTGCGAGATGTCCGCCATGAACAAGACCGTTCGCGTCACCCTGGCCGCGCTGCTGAGCGTCGGCCTGGCCGCCTGCGCCAGCAAGCAGGCCGTGAAGCCGCAGCCCGAACAGACCCCGCCGCCCCCGCCGCCGGTCGCGACCGCGCCGGTCGCATCGGGCAAGTACACCCCGGCCGATCTGGATACCGATCCGTGCCTGCGTCAGCGCTCGATCTACTTCGATTTCGACAAGGCTGACATCAAGCCCCAGTTCCAGCAGATCGTGGCCTGCCAGGCCAAGTACCTGGTGGATCGTCCCGAAGCGCGCATGACCCTCGAGGGCAACACCGACGAGCGCGGTACCCGCGAGTACAACCTCGGTCTCGGCGAGCGTCGCGCCAAGTCCGTCGCCAGCGCGCTGGAAGCGCTGGGCGCCTCGGCCGGGCAGATCACCGTGGTCAGCTATGGCAAGGAGCGTCCGGTGTGCCGCGAGCACAACGAGACCTGCTGGGCCAAGAACCGTCGCGTGGACATCGTCTACACGGCGAAATAAGTCATGCGGAACCGGGCCTTTCCTTGCGGAATCGGCCTGCTGGCGGCGGCCCTCGTGGCCGCCGTCGGCGTTCCCGTCGCGCACGCGCAGGAACGCGCCAGCCTCGCCGACCGCGTCGCCGCTCTCGAACAGCAGCAGGCGCGCGCCAACGAGGGCACGCTGAGCCTGGTCAACCGGCTGCAGAATCTCGAGCAGCAGGTGCGTGATCTGCAAGGGCAGATCGAGCAGCTGCAGCATCAGCAGCAGGAATCCGATCAGCGCCAGAAAGACCAGTACGTCGATCTCGATTCGCGCCTGGGCCGCCTCGAGGGCACCCGCCCCGCAGGTGCGGCTTCGGCCGGCATCGCCGCGCCCGCCGGCTCGATGAGCGCCATGGCGCCGACTTCCACACCGGCCGGGTCCGCCACCGTCGTGCCGCCGCCAGCCGCCGTCGCACCCGTGCCGACGCCGGCCTTGGCCGCTGCCGCCGTTCCCGCGGTTGCACCGGCTGTTGCGGTCAGCCCGGCCGCCGCCGAGCAGACTGCTTACGATCACGCGTTCCAGGCCTTGCGCGACGGCGACTACGCCGAATCCGCGCGCCGCTTTCGCGCCTTCATGGCGCAGTATCCCGGCAGCACGCTGGCGCCCAACGCCGATTACTGGCTGGGCGAGTCGTACTACGTGACGCAGAACTTCCAGGTGTCGCTGCAGACCTTCCAGGGGCTGCTCGCGCGCTACCCCGGCAGTCCCAAGGCGCCCGACGCGCTGCTCAAGGTCGGCTACTGCCAGTACGAACTGAAGCAGTGGGCCGCCGCCCGCGCGACGCTCGAGGCGGTGGTCGCCAAGTACCCCAACACCACGGTGGCCCACCTCGCCGAAGGCCGTCTGCGCGCGATCCGGCTGCAGACCGGCGGCTGATCGCCGTGGCCGCCGCCGTCAGCGCCGCCGCGGATGCGCCGGCCGCCGCCAGTTTGCAACGGCTGCGCATCACCGAGATCTTCCACTCGCTGCAGGGCGAAGCCGATGCGGTCGGCTGGCCCAGCGTGTTCGTGCGCCTGACCGGTTGCCCTTTGCGCTGCGCCTGGTGCGATACCGCGTATGCCTTCGAGGGTGGCGGCTGGCGCACGCTGGACGCGATCCTGGCCGAGGTGGCCGGCCATGGCACCCGCCATGTCTGCGTCACCGGCGGCGAGCCGCTGGCGCAGAAAGCCTGCCTGACCCTGCTGCGACGATTGTGCGATGACGGCTACGAGGTGGCGCTGGAAACCTCCGGTGCTCTCGACGTGGCCGAGGTCGATCCGCGCGTGCGCAAGGTACTCGACCTGAAGGCTCCGGGTTCCGGCGAATCGGCGCGCAACCGCTGGAGCAATCTCGCGCATCTCGGGTCACGTGACCAGATCAAGATCGTCATTGCCGATCGGGCCGACTACGACTGGGCGGTGGCGGCGCTGCGCGAACACGCGCTCGATCGATGCTGTGCCGTGCTCTTCTCGCCGGTGTACGGCGTCATCGAGCCGCGCGTCCTGGCCGAGTGGATCCTGGCCGACCGCCTGCCGGTGCGTTTCCAGCTGCAGTTGCACAAGCTGCTGTGGGGCGAGCAGCCGGGACGCTGAGTGGGGACTCGGGACTCGGGACTCGCGGGTCGGGAGTCGCGGGTCGGGGGACGGGGGTCGGGGGACGGGACAAGCTCAACTGCAGGGTGTCATCCTGAGGGCACAGCCCGAAGGATCTTCGCGGCGGAGACGATCGCTTCTGCACCGAGGCTCGTGATCGCAAGCGGGGAAGACCACTTCACGCGTGAAAGATCCTTCGCTGCACTCAGGATGACAGCCTGCTTTTGCTGCTTCCCGCTCCCGCTCCCGAATCCCCGAATCCCCGAATCCCCGAATCCCGCCCATGACC
>JAKAZT010000187.1 GCA_021815695.1 Pseudomonadota bacterium | reverse complement strand
CGGTAGGTCCTGCGCGTTGCTCAGGGTGGCCTGAAGGCCAGGTCCTTCGCGTCGCCCGGGTGACAAAGGCACGGACCTTGCGCGTCGCCCGGGTGACGAGGCACGGACCCTGCGCGTTGCCCGGGGTGACAGAGGCGCGGGCCGCACTTTGCACGGCGTGACGATGGCACGGACTCTTCGCGTTGCCCGGAGTGACGGCAGGACGGGCCCAGCGCGTTGCCCGGGTGGCCGAAGGCGCGACCCCATCGCGTTGCCAGAGTGACGGCGGGACGGGCCCTGCGTGTTGCCCGGGCGGCCGAAGGGCGACCCCACCGCGTTGCCCGGGTGTCAGACGGCACGGGCCCTGCGCGTTGCCCGGGGTGACCAGGGCGCGGGACTTCGACTTGCCGCTGCCGCGGCGATGCCGGGATGACGACGGCCGCCGCTACGCCCCGCGCGGCGCGGCGGCACCGGCGACGGCGCCCGGCAGGTCCTCGGCAAAAAAGGCCTGCACGTCGGCCAGCTCGCGGCTGCGCGGCATCGGCGGCAGGCTGGCGAGAAAGATCCGCCCGTAGGGTTTGCCGGTCAGGCGCGGATCGCACAGCATCAGCACGCCGCGGTCGCCGAGGTCGCGGATCAGCCGGCCGGCGCCCTGCTTGAGCGCGATCACCGCATTGGGCACCTGCCAGGCCATGAACGGATTGGCGCCTTCGCGACGCAGCGCGTCGAGGCGCGCGTCGAGCACCGGATCGTCGGGTGCGGCGAACGGCAGGCGGTCGATCACGACCACGCTGAGCGCATCGCCGGCCACGTCCACGCCTTCCCAGAAGCTGGCCGCGCCGAGCAGCACGCCGTGGCCGCTGGCGCGAAAATCCTGCAGCAGCTGATGGCGCGGCGCGGTCCCCTGCACGAACAGCGGGTAGGCCAGTCGTGACGGCAGCCAGGCCGCGGCCTGCCTGAGCGCGCGGTGCGAGGTGAACAGCAGGAAGGCGCGGCCGCGCGAGGCGGCCAGCACCGGCAGGATCGCCTCGAGCATGTGTTCGGTGTAGCGCGGATCGTTGGGGTCGGGCAGCGCCGGCGGCAGATAGCACAGCGCCTGGCTGGCATAGTCGAACGGGCTGTCCAGCAGCAGGGTGTCGGGATCGTCCAGACCGAGCTGGCGCGCGAAGTGATCGAAGCGCCCGGCCACGGTCAGCGTCGCCGAGGTGAACACCCACGCCGCGCGGGTGGCGGCGCGCAGCGCGCGCAGCGCCGGCGCGATGTCGAGCGGGGTGGCGTGCAACACGAAGCCGCGCGCGGATTTCTCGTACCAGCGCACCTCGCGCTCCGGCGCTCCGCCGCGCAGCCGCGCCAGGCGTTCGTCGAGCAGGCTGGCGCGCTCGTGCGCCGCGGCCAGCCCGCGCGAACGCTCGGCCTGCAGCGCCAGTGCGCCGGTCAGGCCGTCCAGCGCCGCGGCGACGGCGTCCAGCGCGGCACGCACGTCGTCGCGGTCCTCGAGCTGCGCCAGCGTGCCGCGCTCGGGCAGCGCGTCGAGCGCCAGACGCGCGCGGCGCAGCGCGTCCTCGAGCGCCTCGACCGGCGCCACCAGCGCCGACAGCGCGCCGCTGACACCGGCGCACTCGGCCAGCGCGTCCTGCGCCAGATCGCCCAGCTGGCGCATGCTGACGTGCTGCGAGAAGAACTCGCCGGCCAGCTCGGGCAGCTGGTGCGCCTCGTCGAGGATGATCGCGTCGGCGCCGGGCAGCAGATCGCCGAAGCCTTCCTGCTTCAGCGCCAGGTCGGCCAGCAGCAGGTGATGATTGACCACCACCACGTCGGCCTCCTGCGCCTCGCGCCGCGCCCTGACCACGAAGCAATCGTCGAAGTGCGCGCAGGCGCCGCCGAGGCAGTTTTCGGTGGTCGAGGTGACGCGCGGCCACAGCGGCGACTCCTCGGGGATCGCGATGACCTCGCCGCGATCGCCGCGCAGCGTGCGCGCGGCCCAGTCGCGCAGCGCCGCCAGCTGGCCGACCTGCTCGCGGCTGCCGAGGCGACCGTCCTGCACGGTCTGCTCCAGCCGGTGCCGGCACAGGTAATTGGCGCGGCCCTTCAGCAGCGCCGCATGCACGCGCGAACCGAGCACCGCGCGCACCCGCGGCAGATCGCGATGGAACAGCTGGTCCTGCAGCGTCTTGGTGCCGGTGGACACGATCACCCGGCGCCCCGAGCGCAACGCCGGCACCAGATAGGCGTAGGTCTTGCCGGTACCGGTACCGGCCTCGGCGATCAGCGTGCTGCGCTCGGCCAGCGCCTGCTCCACCGCCGCCGCCATCGCCTGCTGCGCGGCCCGCGGCGCGAAGTGGGGCACCTCGCGCGCGAACGGTCCGTCGGGGCCCAGCAGGGCGGCACTGTCGTCGTGCGTCATCGCCGCAGTATCGCCGAGGCCGGCGAGCGCGGCGAGCGCGGGCGGCGGCGAGTGGTGCGGGTGGTGCGGGCGGCGGCGGGCGGCGGGCGGTGCGGGTGGTGCGCCGAGTTGTCACCCCGAGGCCGCAGGCCGAGGGATCTGAAGGGCGACGGGCATCCCGCTGCAGGGCCGGCCGGGTGTGACTCGGCAGGCCAGATGCTTCGCTGCGCTCAGCATGACAGGAACCTTGGTGACCCGGCTGGCCAGATGCTTCGCTGCGCAGATGCTTCGCTGCG
>JAKAZT010000186.1 GCA_021815695.1 Pseudomonadota bacterium | reverse complement strand
TGTTCCACATCGTCGTGTTCATCGACGAGTTCGCCGACATGATGATGATCGTCGGCAAGAAGGTCGAGGAGCTGATCGCGCGGCTGGCGCAGAAGGCGCGCGCCGCCGGCGTGCATCTGGTGCTGGCGACGCAGCGGCCCTCGGTGGACGTGATCACCGGCCTGATCAAGGCCAACATCCCCACCCGCATCGCCTTCCAGGTGTCGAGCAAGATCGATTCGCGCACCATCCTCGACCAGTCCGGCGCCGAGACCCTGCTCGGGCATGGCGACATGCTCTATCTGCCGCCGGGCACGGCGACGCCCGAGCGCGTGCACGGCGCCTTCGTCGATGACCACGAGGTGCATCGCGTGGTCGACTGGCTGCGCACGCAGGGGCGCCCCGAATACCTGCAGGGCGTGCTCGAGGATGTGCAGGCGCTGGGCGACGGCAAGGTGATCGGCGAATCGGGCCTGCCCGAGGACGTCGAAGGCGACAACGGCAGCGACGATGCGCTCTACGACATGGCCGTGCGCATCGTCACCGAGAGCCGGCGCGCGTCGATCTCGGGCGTGCAGCGGCGCCTGAAGATCGGCTACAACCGCGCCGCGCGCCTGATCGAGCTGATGGAGCAGCAGGGCATCGTCAGCGGGCCGGAGCACAACGGCAACCGCACCGTGCTGGCGCCGCCGCCGCCCAACGCCTGAATCGCCGGCCGCCGGTTCAGCGTGGCGCCGCCGCGTTGACCCTACAATCCGCATCCCGGTCTACGCCGCGACGTCCCGCCCATGCGCACCTTTGCCCTCCTGCTTGTCGCCCTGCTGCTGGCGCCGGCCGTGCACGCGGCCGACAGCGCCCGCGCCCGCCTGGATGCCTTCGCGCACGGCCTGAAATCGCTCAGCGGCGACTTTACCCAGACCACCGTCGACGCCAACGGCCGCGCGACCGGGACCGCGCACGGCACGCTGGCGCTGCAGACGCCGCGACTGTTCCGCTGGCAGGTCAGCACGCCCTACCGGCAGCTGATCGTCGCCGACGGCAAGCGCGTCTGGCTGTACGACCCCGAATTGCAGCAGGTCACCGTGCACGCGCAGGGTGCCGCCGAGGCGCACAGCCCGCTGACCGTGCTGACCGACCTCGGCCAGCTGGATCGTCAGTTCAAGGTCACCGAACTGGGCACGCACGGCGGGCTGGCGTGGCTGCAGCTGACCTCCGCGGCGCCGAGTCCCGACTTCAAGGCCGCCGAGCTGGGCTTCGGTCCGCAGGGCCTGGCGCGCATGGTGTTCACCGACCAGCTGGACAACCGGACCGACATCGCCTTTTCCGGCTGGCGCCGCAATGTCGCGCTGCCGGCGAGCGAGTTCCGCTTCACGCCGCCGCCGGGCGCCGACGTGATCGGCGACGCCGCGCCCGCGGCCGAGGTCTATCCGCTCAGGAACTGAGACGCGCGCGGGTATCATCGACCGATGCCCCGCCGCCCGCCGCCCGCCGCATCCCTGTTGCCCGAGCCCGAGACGCTCAAGCCGCTCGCCGAGCGCATGCGTCCGCGCAGCCTCGACGCGATCGTCGGCCAGCCGCGCCTGCTGGCGCCGGACGCGCCGCTGCGGCGCGCGCTGGAGTCGGGGCACGTGCACTCGATGGTGCTGTGGGGGCCGCCGGGCTGCGGCAAGACCACGCTGGCGCGGCTGGTGGCGCGCTACATCGACGCCGAGTTCTTCGCGCTTTCGGCGGTGCTGTCGGGCCTGCCGGACGTGCGCGTGGCGCTGGCCGAGGCCGAGGCGCGCTTTGCCCAGGGCCGGCGCAGCGTGCTGTTCATCGACGAGGTGCACCGCTTCAACAAGGCCCAGCAGGACGCCTTCCTGCCGCACATCGAGAAGGGCGTGATCGTGTTCATCGGCGCCACCACCGAGAACCCGTCCTTCGAACTGAACTCGGCGCTGCTCTCGCGCTGCCGCGTGCACGTGATGGACGCCGTCGGCGCCGCGGACATCGTGATCGCGCTCGAACGCGCGCTGGCCGACGCCGAGCACGGGCTGGGCGCGCAGGGCCTGATCGTCGAGCCGGACGCGCTGGCGCTGATCGCGAAGGCCGCCGACGGCGACGTGCGCCGCGCGCTGACCCTGCTCGAGATCGCCGCCGAACTGGCCGCGGACGGACACATCGGCGAGGCGACGCTGACCCAGGTGCTGGCCGACCGCACGCGCCGCTTCGACAAGCGCGGCGAGCAGTTCTACGACCAGATCTCGGCGCTGCACAAGTCGGTGCGCAGCTCCGATCCCGATGCCGCGCTGTACTGGCTGACGCGCATGCTCGACGGCGGCTGCGATCCGCTGTACCTGGCGCGGCGCATGGCGCGCATGGCGGTCGAGGACGTCGGGCTGGCCGATCCGCGCGCCTGGCGCATGGCGCTGGATGCCTGGGACACCTGCGAGCGTCTCGGCAGTCCCGAGGGCGAACTCGGCCTGGCCGAGCTGATCGTCTATCTCGCCATCGCCCCCAAGAGCAACGCCGTCTACCGCGCCTTCGGCAAGGTGCGGCACGTGATCGCCGACACCGGGACCCTGGACGTGCCGATGCATCTGCGCAACGCGCCGACCCGGCTGATGAAGGAACTCGGCTACGGCAAGGGCTACCAGTACGACCACGACGTCGAGGGCGGCGTGGCGCTGGATCAGCAGTGCCTGCCGGACGCGCTGGCCGGCA
>JAKAZT010000185.1 GCA_021815695.1 Pseudomonadota bacterium | reverse complement strand
TGATCGACGCGGCGCTGGGTCGCGGCCGCGACGCGGCCTGGTTCAGCGAGCGCGAACGCGACTATCCGTTCGTGCTTTACGTGGCCGACGGCGCGTCCGACTGGCGCGAACTGTGCCTGCGCCAGGCCGATGCGCTGCTGCTGCTGGCCGACGCCGCGCGCCTGCCGTCCGCGGCCTGGCCCGATGCGCACGCCCGCGCCGATGCCGGAGCACGCCATCGCCCGCGGCACCTGCTGCTGCTGCATGCGGACGGCCATCTGCGCCCCGGCGCCGCGGCGGCCTGGCGCGCGGCGTTCGCGGATCCGCCGCCGCATCACCACCTGCGCGACCGCCATGATCTCGCCCGGCTGGCGCGTCGGCTGGCCGGCCGCGCCACCGGCCTGGTGTGCTCCGGCGGCGGCGCGCGCGGCTTCGCCCACATCGGCGTGGTCCGCGCCTTGCGCGAACTGGGCATCGACATCGATGTCGTCGGCGGCACCAGCATCGGCGCGATCATTGCCGCCGGCGTCGCCTGTGAATGGGACGACGCCACCCTGCTGGAGCGTTGCCGCCACGCCTTCGTCGACGGCCACCCGCTGGCCGACTGGACCTTGCCGCTGGTGGCGCTGAGCCACGGCCGGCGCACCGCGCACCTGCTGCGTGAGGCGTTTGGCGCCTGCGCCATCGAGGATTTGCCGCTGTCGTTTTTTTGCGTCAGCGCCAACCTGACCCGCGGCAGCGCCGAGATCCATCGCGACGGCCCGCTGTGGCTGTGGCTGCGCGCATCGACGGCGATTCCCGGCATCCTGCCGCCGGTGCTGCATCGCGGCCAGGTGCACGCGGACGGCGCGGTGATCAACAACCTGCCCACCGACGTGATGCGCGCGCAGGGCGTGGGCGAGGTGATCGCGGTCGACATCAGCGCCGATGACGCCCTGCACGCGACGATCGAGGAATACGCGCTGCCGGCGCCGGCGCGGGTGTGGCGCCAGCATCGCCGCGGCGAGCGTCCGGGGATCGCCGCGATCCTGCTGCGTGCCGGCATGGTCAACGCCGAAGTCGCCGGCGCCGACCGTCGCGCCCTGGCCACGCAGTTGCTGACGCCACCGCTCGGCGAGATCGGCCTGCTCGACTGGCGCCGGTTCCAGCGCGCGGTCGATCTCGGCTATCGCTACACGCTGGAGACGCTCGGCCCCGGCTGCGCGGTCAGCGGGTGAGGAACTTCAGCATGCGCTCGGCGAACGCCCCGTAGGGCGGTCGCAGCAGCGCGAGACTGGAGAACCGCGCCTGGCGGAACACCGGCTTCTGCTTGCTGAAGGTGAGAAAGCCGGCGTGGCCGTGATAGTGGCCCATGCCCGAGGGTCCGACGCCGCCGAACGGCAGCTTCGACTGCACGATGTGCAGCACCGCGTCATTGACGCTGACACCGCCGGCCAGCGTCTGGTCGAGCACGCGCTCGGTGCGCGCGCGGTCGTGATCGAAGTGATACAGCGCCAGCGGCTGCGGATGGCGGTTGATGTAGGCCAGCGCCTCCTCGATCGCGCCGTAGCCGACCAGCGGCAGGATCGGGCCGAAGATCTCCTCCTGCATCACCGCCATGCCATCGTCGACATCCAGCAGCAGGGTCGGCGCGAACACCCGTCGCGCCGGATCGTGGGCGTCCTCGCCGGGCAGAGTCACCACCGTCGCGCCCTTGGCGCGAGCGTCGTCGACCAGGTTCTTCAGCCGCGCGTACTGGCGCTCGCTGACGATGCTGGTGTAGTCGGGCGTGTCACGCAGCGCCGGGTAGTGCTGCTGCACGTAGGCGCGCAGCGCCTGCACAAAACCCTCGCGCGCCGCGGTCGGCAGCAACACGTAGTCGGGCGCGATGCAGGTCTGGCCGGCGTTGAGCAGCTTGCCGGCGGCGATGCGCGCGGCGGCAGTGGCCAGCGGATAGTCCGGCGCGACGATCGCCGGCGACTTGCCGCCCAGCTCCAGCGTCACCGGGGTCAGGTTGGGCGCTGCCGCCAGCGCCACCTTGCGACCGACCGCCGTCGAGCCGGTGAAGAACAGATGATCGAACGGCAGCGCGGTGAACGTGGCGCCGACCTCGGGACCGCCGAGCACCGTCGCGACCCGCTCCTGCGGAAACACGCTCGCCAGCAACTCCGCCAACGCGGTGCTGGTGCGCGGGGTGTGTTCGGACGGCTTCAGCATCACGTGATTACCCGCCGCCAGCGCCTCGACCAGCGGGATCAGAGCCAGATTGACCGGGTAGTTCCACGGCGCGATCACGCCGACCACGCCCAGCGGCTGGTAGCGGATCTCGCAGGTCGCCGGCCAGAACTGCCAGTCGGCCAGCATGCGTTTCGGTTTCATCCAGTGCTTGAGGTGCGAGCGCGCGTGGTCGATCGCGTGCAGCACCGTCATCTCGTCGGCGAGCTGGCTTTCGTGGCGCGAGCGATGGCCGAAGTCGGCGCTCATCGCCGTGGCCAGGTCGTCGAAACGCGCCTTGAACGCGGCGCGCAGGCGCCGGAGGTCGTCCATGCGCTGCGCATAGTCGGGCGTGTGGCGGGCATGCGTCTCGCGCTGCGCGGCGAGCAGCGCGCGCAGGTTCGAATCGGAAATATGGGTGTCCATGACGGCCTCCGGACGGGTGACAGCGCGGGCGCAGCGTGTTTTGCTGCGCGTCCGAATCCGGAGCATACGCCGCCGCATGGCGGCGCGCCGTTCAACGCAGGTGA
>JAKAZT010000184.1 GCA_021815695.1 Pseudomonadota bacterium | reverse complement strand
CCGGCGCAGCGACGCTGAGCGCGCTGTATGCGCAGGCCAATCATGCCCGCGAACAGTTGCGCGGGCCGCTGCGCGGCGAGCTGGTCCTGTTGGACCTGCTCAGCCAGCGCTGGACCTGAACGTGCGGCGTCCTGTCAGCGCTGCGCGCACATGGCTGATGTACGCTGCCGACCTCGGATACGGTCGGGGTTGATCGCGTGCAGTCGCTCTCCAGCATCGAACGCCTGTGCGCGACGGCGGATGCCGCGCTGGTGGTGGTCGCACCGCATCCCGATGACGAGACACTGGCGGCGGGCGGCCTGTTGTTGCGCGCGGCCGCGGCCGGTGCGCGGACCGGAGTCCTGCTGCTGACCGACGGCGACAACAACCCCTGGCCCCAGCGCTGGATGGAGCGTCGTCTGCGCGTCGGTCCTGCGGCGCGTGCGCGCTGGGCGCGGCGGCGCCGGGCCGAGGCCATCGCGGCACTGGATCAGCTTGGCGTATCGCCCGAGCGTCTGGACGCGCTGGGCTGGGAGGACCTCGGCGTCAGCGCGCGGCTGCTCGGGGACACCGTTGCGAGCGTGCGCCTGCTGCGTGAGCGTCTGCTGGCGCTGCAGCCCACGCTGGTGGCGGCGCCGACCCTGGCTGATCGCCATCCCGATCACAGCGCCGCACGAGTGCTGGTCGAACTGGCGCTCGCCGGTTGGCCCGCGGGTGTGCAGCGGCCCACCCTGCTCGGCTACACCGTTCATGGTCGCGACCCGCAGGGCACCGCCACGCTGCCGCTCGATGCGTCCGCCCATGCGCGCAAGCGCGCGGCGCTCGAGGCGCACGCCACGCAGCTGGCGCTGAGCCGTACGCGCCTGCTGCGCCTGGCCGGTGCCGTCGAACACTATCGCGTCGAGCCGGCGTTCAGTCCTGCGCTGAACACGGCATCCACGATCGAATTGCCGTGGCGGCCTGCCGCGCTGCTGGCGAGGTCACTGGAGCTGTGTGTCGTGCTCGGCGAGCAGGGCTGGCGCCTGCCGTGGGTCGAACGGACGCGAAGTGCCGTGCCGGGCCTGCTGCGCGAGGGTGATGGCTGGCAGCTGCAACTGCCGACGACGCGGCCGCAGCCGCTGTATGTCAAGCTGGTCAGCCGCCTGCCGAATCCGTGGATCTTCGATCGCTGGGGCTGGGCCAGCGAGGGCGACGGCAGCGCCTTGACCGCTGCCGCCGATTCGGCGAGGCTGGCTCTGCGTTCGCATACCTGAGGATGCCGCAGCCATGGCAGGACCCGCCAATCCAGGCGCTTCGCGACAGGGCATCCTGTCGGTAGTGATCAAGGACAAGCCGGCGCTCTACATCGCCTACATGCCGTTCCTCAAGGGCGGCGGCCTGTTCGTGCCCACCGTGAAGTCCTACAGCCTCGGCGACGAGGTGTTTCTGCTGATCGCGCTGATGGACGAGAAGGATCGCCTGCCGGTGACCGGCAAGGTGGTCTGGATCACGCCCACCAATGCGCAGGGCAGTCGCACCGCGGGCATCGGCGTGCAGTTCAGCGAGTCCGCGGAGGGCGAATCCGCGCGCACCCGGATCGAGTCCATCCTCGCCGGCATTCTCAGTTCCGAGCGACCGACGCAGACGATGTGACCGCAACTCGCGGCCGCAGATCGCGCATGCCGGCGCCCGGCGCGCGCACCGACGGCACTGCCATCTCCGGGGACCTGCTGCGCCGCGCTCGGATCTACGAGGCGGATGCTCCGCTCCTCGAGGCGTCCGCCTGCCATGTCGCGGTTTGCGAGGTCACGCGTTGCGGCAGTCGCTGGCGCGGCGGCGCGTGCACCGTCCGTCACGCGCCACGCAGACCGCAAGGGTTGCGCTCGAACGGGCACATGCGAAAACGCCCGCGCGAGGCGGGCGTTGGTCATCCGGGCTGGTCGGGGTGACAGGATTCGAACCTGCGACTTCTACCTCCCGAAAGTAGCGCTCTACCAGGCTGAGCTACACCCCGACGGAAAGGCCGCGCATGATAACGGCTGCGCCGCCGCAGCCGCAAGGGCAGGCCATTCCCGGCGCTGCCTGCTGCACGACTCCCGCTCCATTCCGGTCGTCGCCGCCGCAACGCGATGAGGCGCGCGGCGCGGTCTGCCGGGAGCAGGCATCTGCTAACCTTTGCCGCCTGCCGCGGCCTGCCGTCGCCGCGCGCGATCCGCCGCTGCGGACCGCGCCGGCATGCGGGCCCGGCGCTCCTCCGCGACCGCAGACTGCAAGGATTTTCCATGGCGCTGACGCCTGCCCGCACCATGCCCGGCGTGCTGGAACTGCTGCCGCTCGAGCAGATCGCCTTCCAGGACATGCTCGACACCATCCGCCGCAATTTCGAGCGCTTCGGCTTCCTGCCGGTCGAGACGCCGGTGATGGAGTTCGCCGACATCCTGCTGACCAAGCAGGGCGGCGAGACCGAGCGGCAGGTCTATTTCGTGCAGTCCACCGGCGCGCTGAACTCGTCCGACAAGAGCGGGGGCGAGAAGCCCGATCTCGCCTTGCGCTTCGACCTCACCGTGCCGCTGGCGCGCTACGTCGCCGAGCACGAGCACGAGCTGGGCTTTCCGTTCCGCCGCTACCAGATGCAGCGCGTCTACCGCGGCGAACGCGCGCAGCGCGGGCGCTTCCGCGAGTTCTACCAGTGCGACATCGACGTGATCGGCAAGGACAGCCTGTCGGTGCGCTACGACGCCGAGATGCCGGCGGTGATCCACAGCGTGTTCC
>JAKAZT010000183.1 GCA_021815695.1 Pseudomonadota bacterium | reverse complement strand
TGCGAGGGCGTGTAGTAGCCGCCGGCGGGCGGTTGATCCAGCACGCGGCCGGCGATCGCCAGCGCGGCGTCCACGGTCAGCGTGTAGCCGTTGGGCGTCAGCAGTTCGAGCCGGGCCTCGCCGCCGTCGGCGCTGCGCACCTCGCCCCAGACATGGGTCGTGGTGGCCGCGCGTTTGGCTTCATCGGGACCGCGCACCTTGGTCTCGATGCGTTTTTTCATCCACGTCTCGAGTGCGCCGAAGCGCAGCAGCGGTCGCAGCCAGCGCATGCGCCGGATCTGCGCGATCGCGCGCGGCGGCATCGCCATGTAGGTCTCGATGCTGGCGATGCCGGTGGAAACGAACGCGGTATAGACGTCGCCCCAGGGAATGGTGACCGCGGTGCGCGCGTTCTCGCCGCTGCCGAAGCTGCGCACCTTCCACGCCAGCGGCACCTCGACGACGCGGCCGTGGATGCGCGCGCGGCCGCCCTTGCGCAGGCCCTCGACGCTGGTCTTGGCGGTGCCCGGACTCATGCCGCCGCCGCCGTCGAAGGCCAGCACCAGCTCGTCGGCGCGCGGCAGGCGCGCCTTGAGCATCGCCGCGAGGCAGTCGGTCGGCACCACGTCGAAGCCGACGCCCGGCGCGACCACGATGCCGGCGGCCTGCGCGCGCTCGTGCTGCGCGTGGCAGTGCGCGAAGACATCGATCTCGCCGGTGATGTCCAGATAGTGCACGCGCTTGGCCAGGCAGGCCTCCAGCAGCGGCGCGCAGGTTGCCGAGAACGGTCCGGCGCAGTTGAGCACCGCGCCGACGTCGTCGAGGCTGGCGGCGATCGACCTCGCACCCAGCAGCGGAAACACCCGCTTGTGCAGGCCCAGCTCGCGCGCCAGCGGTTCCAGCGTCTCGCGCGAGCGCCCCGCCAGCAGCGGTTTCAGCCCGGCGCGCACCGCGGCGCGGGCGATCAGTGCGCCGGTGTAGCCGTTGGCGCCGTAGATCATCAGTTGTGCGCTCATCGTGGACTCCGTGCGCGAACGGCCGCGGTCAGGCGGCGGAACCAGAATTCGGGGAACAGCCGCTTGAGGCGATGGAAACGCCGCTCGCGCGCGGTCGGAATCAGCAGGAAGCGGCCGCGCTGCACGCCGGCGTAGGCGAAGTCGGCGACATCGTCGGCGCTGACCGGCGCGCGCTGCATCCACTTTGCCGCCTGCGTGCGGGCGCTCTCCGGACCGCGGAAGTTCTCCAGCAGGCGGGTCTGGAAGAACGCCGGGCACAGCACCGACACGCCGACGCCGCGATCGGCCAGCTCGGCGCGCAGCGCTTCCGACAGCGCCACCACCGCGGCCTTGGCGGTGCCGTAGGCGGCCAGTCCGGGCGCGCCGGCCAGGCCCGCGAACGAGGCGACGTTGAGCACGTGGCCGTGGCCCTGCGCGGCGAGGATCGGCGTGAAGGCGCGGCAGCCGCGCACCACGCCGAGCAGGTTGATCTCCAGCATCCAGCGCCAGTCGTCGATCGCGGTTTCGGCCAGCGTGCCGGCGCCGGAGACGCCGGCATTGTTGATCACCTGCTCGACGCCGCCCAGCGTCGCCAGCACCGCGTCGCGCAGCGCCGCGACCGCGGCGTCGTCGCCGACATCGACCGCGTACGACTCCGCGCGCGCGCCCGCGGCGCGCAGCTCGTCGCGCACCGCGTCGGCGCGTTCGCGCACGAGGTCGGCCACCGCCACCGTCCAGCCGGCGCGCGCGTAACGGTGGGCCAGCGCGCGGCCGAGGCCGCTGCCGCCCCCGGTGATCACGACCCTGCGCGGATGCTTGTCCATGGCGTGCCTCATGCTAGCCTCGCATCTTGGCCATGCGCAGGCGTACTGTCCATGCGCGACCCGCTGTTCGACCTCACCGGCAAGACCGCGCTGGTCACCGGCGCCAGCCGCGGCATCGGTGCCGCGATCGCCACCCTGCTGGCGGCGCACGGCGCCCATGTCGTCCTCAGCAGCCGCAAGGCCGAGGCCTGCGAGGCGGTCGCGACCGCGATCCGCACCGCGGGTGGCGCGGCCAGCGTGCAGCCCGCGCACATCGGCGACGTCGCCGCGATCGACGCGCTGTTCGAGGCGCTCGACGCACAGGGCCGCACGCCCGACCTGCTGGTCAACAACGCCGCCGCCAACCCCTACTTCGGGCCGATGCTGGAGATGGATCGCGCGGCCTACGACAAGACCGTCGAGGTCAACATCCGCGGCTACTTCCACACGACCCAGCAGGCCGCGCGGCGCATGCGCGCGAAGGGCGGCGGCGCGATCGTCAACGTGGCCTCGGTCAACGCGCGCCGCGCGGCGCCGGGGCAGGGCGTGTATTCCTTCACCAAGGCCGCGATCGTCAACATGACCGAGGGCTGGGCCAAGGAGCTGGCGGCGCACGGCATCCGCGTCAACGCCGTCCTGCCCGGCCTGACCGACACCCGGTTCGCCGGCGCCCTGACGCAGAACGCCGACCTGCTGAAGACGATGCTGCGGCTGATCCCGCTGGGCCGCGTCGCGCAGCCGGAGGAAATCGCGCCGCTGGTGCTGTTTCTGCTGAGTCCGGCGGCGAGCTACGTCACCGGCGCCAGTTTCGCCGCCGACGGCGGCTATCTGGCCTGAGCCGCGCCGCGCCGCGTGTCGCGGCCTGCGCTCGCAGGGCGGTCGCGCGATGGTGCGCGTCTGTGCTGTTCGTCGGATAACGGGCTCTGACCCAGAAGGTTCCGGCAACATGCCCGTGCACCGCAAGATCAG
>JAKAZT010000182.1 GCA_021815695.1 Pseudomonadota bacterium | reverse complement strand
ATCGGCGTCATGATCGCGCCGGTCGATGGGTCGGGGCTCTGGCCGGCGTGGATGGCGCGGGTGCCGAGTCCGAGGGCGTGCGAGGTCTTGGTCATGGGGATGCCCGTTGCTTCAAGGGTGATCATGAGGCCTCGCAGTCCGGGGCCTGCCGCATCGATGGGCATTCTACCGATCGCCACGACCCATGTTCCCTGAACGCGCGCGGCCCGCTCCGGGCTTACGGCACCGTGATCCCGGCGCGGCCGGGCGCGTCACCCAGCGCGAATCGCAGCGCTGCCCGCGCCCGATCGGGCGAAAAATACCGGCGCACGTTGTCGAGTCCGCCCCGGGACAGGCGCTGCCACAGGGCCTCATCGGTGTAAACGCGGACGACGGCATCGGCGAAAGCACCGGGCGTGTCGGCCAGCAGCACGTCGGCTCCGTCGCTCAGACCCATCGCCTCGGCGGCGACGCCGGTCGCGACCACCGGCAGGCCGCAGCTCATCGCGGTGTTGATCTTGCCCTTGACCCCGGCGCCGAAGCGCAGCGGCGCGATGGAGACGCGGCAGCCATCCAGCCAGGGATCGAGATCATCGACCTGTCCATGCATGACGATGCCGTTGCCGACCAGCGCGTGCCGGCTGTGTGCATCGACGGTTCCGATCACATGCAGCACCGCGCCCGGCAGGCGCTCGCGCAGCAAGGGCAGCACGGACCCGGCGAACCAGCGTACCGCGTCGGCATTGGGCGGATGCGCGAAACCGCCGATGAAAAGCAGATCGCGGCGCTCGGCAAAACCGCGCCGTGGTTCGCGCACGTGATGGATATTGCCCAGCAGTTGCAGTCGCGCCGACGGCAGTTCCCGGCGCACCAGATCGAGCTCGACGCCGCTGGTGATCAGGGTGCAGTCGCTGGCGGCGATCAGGTCCAGCTCGCGCCGGCGCAGCGCGACGACGCGCGCACCGCTCTCGCCCGACACGGCCGCGGCGCGCGCTTCGCGCAGATGGTGCAGATCGACCGTATCAAAAATGACCTTTGCTGCCGGCGCCAGGGCGCGCACCAGCGGCAGCCACACGGACGCCACCGCGTAACGACTGAGCAGTACCGCAGCGTGATCCTGCGCATGCGCGCGCAGCCAGGCATGCGGTGAGCGCGGCGTGACGACCTGCACGCCCGCCGCACCAAGCAAGGCAGCGCGCGCGACGTCCGCGCGGCCATCGTCGGGCAGCAGGGTCACGCTCCAGCCGAGGCCGCCGGCAAGGCGCAGCATCTCGATCAGGCGCAGCGAACCGGAGTCGCGCATCGCGTCCGGCAGGGTGCTCTCGACCACCAGCAGCGCGGGGCTGCGGCGACTGGCGCGGCGCATCGCCTGCTCGACGGGCGAGCCCGGCAACGGCTGCAGGCGCAGCGCCTCACTCCACTTCGCCGCGAAACGTTCCCGGTTCACGACCTGATGGCGCTTGACGCCGCGCTCGGGGTCGGTGCCTGCCGTCGCGCCTTCGCAATGGATCACCGTGCTCGCCGGCTGCACCAGCACCCGGCGACCGGCCGCACGCACGGCGAAGGCGAGATCGGTGTCCTCGTAATAGGCCGGCGCATAGCGCGCATCGAAACCGCCGACCTCGCGAAACAGGGCCGCGGGGATCATCAGCGCGGCACCCGAGACGTAGTCGCACTCGCGCCGGCAGAGCCAGCGCGGATCGGATGGATCCTCGAAGCGCCCGCAGTTCCAGGCACTGCCGTCGGCAAACACCAGCGCGCCGCATTCCTGCAGACGGCCATCCGGATAGAGCAGGCGCGCGCCCGCGATGCCGCAATCCGGCACGTCATCGAAGCAGGCGTGCAGTGCATCCAGCCAGCCGGGCGCGACCTGGGTGTCGTTGTTGAGAAACAGCAGATGGCGTCCGCGCGCCATCCCGGCGCCGGCATTGCAGGCGCCGACGAAACCGACGTTGCGCGGCAGAGTCAGCAGGCGCAGCCCCTCGATCCGCGCCAGCGTGGCGGCGTCGGCATCCGGCGAGGCATCGTCGACGACGATCACCTCGAACGGTGTCGCCGCGCCGCAGACCGCGATCGAGCGCAGGCAGGCCAGCGTGTAGCGCAGCTGCCCGTGTACCGGGATGATCACCGAGACCTCGGGCTCGGCGACGGTCGGCAAGGCGAAAGGGGCGAAGGTCCAGTCGAGCGGCAGCAGGGACGTCGCCAACGCGCGGGATCGGGTCGGCCGGAACTCCTGCGCAATCCGCCGCCATGTGCCGCGAAAGCCGCGCTGCGACAGGCTGCCGCGCAGACGCTGCAGCGCGGCCAGCAGGCGGCGCCAACGCCAGGCGAGGGCTTGGTTGTTGCTCAAGGGAACTTCCTTGCCGGCGGCATCACGCCACTCTAACGTGAGACCCGATGGGCGGTCTTCCCGGTGCGCATCAACAGGCGTGACAACGAAGTGCTCAACAACTGTTTTGTCATCCTGCACGCAGCGAAGAATCTGCGCAGCGAAGCATCTGGCCTGCCGGGCCGCCCGGGCCGGCCATGCAGCAGGATGACGTCGTCCGTCAGATCCCTCGGGCTTTGCCCTCGGGATGACAAGGCAGGGGGGTAGCTGCTTCGCTGCGTTCGGTGTGGCAACGAAGTCGGGGTGGCAGCCCTCTCGCCCGGCGAGAAGACCCAAGCCTCAGTTGACCCGCCGCCTGAGGTAATTGAGCAGGTCGATGCGGGTGATCAGGCCGAGGAACTTCGGCCCGTCCATGACGATGGCGACATGGCCGCGGTCGAACAGCGGCATCAGCTGCGTGACC
>JAKAZT010000052.1 GCA_021815695.1 Pseudomonadota bacterium | reverse complement strand
GGCCCGGCGCCGAGTGAGGCGAGCAAACGAGAAAAGCGGACGCTCGACAGCGCCTGGCTCAGTCCGCCGCCGAGTCGTCGCTGGTCGTGTCGGCCACGATATCACCGCTGTCGCGCAGCAACGTATCGATGCGCTCGCCGCGATCGACCGAATCGTCGTAGCGGAAGCGCAGTTCCGGTACCCGGCGCATGCGCATGATCCGCGACAGCTGCACGCGGAACTCGCGCGCCATGACGTTCAACGCCTTCACCGCGGCCGAGGACTGCTGCGGCAGCAGCGCCGTGACCCAGATGGTCGCGGAATCGAGGTCTCGCGTTACCTCGACATCGGACACGCTGACCGAGGGCAGTGCGTGATCGCGCACCGCGGCATGCACCAGGGTGCTGACCTCGCGACGAAGCTCGGCGGCGACACGGTCGGTGCGTTTGAAATCGTGCGAAGGCATCGTCGGGACAGCTTCAGTGGGCGGTAAGCAGTGAGCCGTGAGCGCAGGCTGTCATCCCTTGGGGACTTCAGTTGGTCGTCCTGAGCGAAGCGAAGGATCCGTCCAGCGGGATTCATCCGGACCACTCAACACGAACGACAGTGCTTGCGCCTTGTTGTTTGATTTTCGGACTTTCCCCGGATCCCGCGGTTTCATAGCGTTCTTGCCACCTCGATGCGCTCGAAGCACTCGATCTGGTCGCCGACCTTGACGTCGTTGTACTGCTTGACGGCGATACCGCACTCCATGCCGTTGCGCACTTCGTCCACCAGGTCCTTGAAGCGGCGCAGCGACTCCAGTTCACCCTGGAAGACCACGGTGTTGTCGCGCAGCACGCGGATCGGCTTGCTGCGCTTGACCATGCCCTCGACCACCATGCAGCCGGCCACGGCGCCGAACTTGGAGCTGCGGAACACCTCGCGCACCTGGGCGATGCCGATGATCTCCTCGCGCACTTCCACGCCAAGCAGGCCGGAAGCCACCTGACGCACCTGGTCGATCACGTCATAGATGATCGAGAAATAGCGCAGGTCGAGACCGTTGGCCTCGATCACGCGGCGCGCGGTGGCGTCGGCGCGCACGTTGAAGCCGATCAGCAGCGCCTTGGATGCCGCCGCCAGCGTCGCATCGGATTCGGTCAGTCCGCCGACGCCGGAAGCGATGACGTTGACCTTGACGATGTCATTGCCGAGCTTGGTCAAGGCATCGCGCAGGGCCTCGACCGAGCCTTGCACGTCGGCCTTGACGACGATGTTGAGCGTCTGCTGCTCGCCGCCGCCCTGGCTCATCTGCGCCATGATGTCCTCGAGGCGATTGGTCTTGCTGACCAGGCGCGTCTCGCGGCGTTTCTGCGCGCGCTGCTGGGCGACGTCCTTGGCCAGACGCTCGTCGGCAACCACCACGAAATCGTCACCGGCCTCGGGAACGCTGGAAAGTCCGAGCATCTGCACCGGAATCGACGGTCCCGCCGCCTGCACCTGCTGGCCGGTTTCATCGAACAGCGCACGCACGCGGCCGAATTCCACGCCGCAGACGACAAAGTCGCCGCGTGCCAGCGTGCCCTGCTGCACCAGCACGGTCGCGACCGGGCCACGGCCCTTGTCGAGGCTGGATTCGATCACCACGCCGCTGGCGCGGTCGGTCGCGGCAGCGGTCAGTTCCATCACCTCGGATTGCACCGAAATGGCTTCGAGCAACGCGTCCACGCCCTCGCCGGTCTTGGCCGACAGCGGCACGAACTGAACGTCGCCGCCCCACTCCTCCGGCACCACCTCGTGCTGCACCAGGCCCTGCTTGACGTGATCGGGATTGGCCTCGGGCTTGTCCATCTTGTTCATCGCGACGATCAGCGGCACGTTGGCGGCACGCGCGTGCTGGATCGCCTCGATCGTCTGCGGCATGACACCGTCATCGGCCGCCACCACCAGCACCACGATGTCGGTCAGCCGGGCGCCGCGCGAGCGCATCGAGGTGAACGCGGCATGGCCGGGCGTGTCGAGAAAGGTGATCACGCCCTTGGACGTCTGCACGTGGTACGCGCCGATGTGCTGGGTGATGCCGCCGGCCTCGCCGGCCGCCACCTTGGTGCGGCGAATGTAATCGAGCAGCGAGGTCTTGCCGTGATCGACGTGGCCCATGATGGTGACCACCGGCGGACGCGGTGCACGCTCGCCGAGGCTCTCGGACTGCGCCACCAGCCTGACCTCGACATCGTGATCGGTGGCGCGCACGGCGGTGTGGCCCAGTTCCTCGATCACCAGCACGGCGGTGTCGTGCTCGACGGCCTGGTTGATGGTGGCCATGACGCCCATCTTGAACAGCGCCTTGACCACCTCGGAGCCCTTGACCGCCAGCTTCTGGGCAAGATCGGCGACGATGATGCTGTCACCGACCTCGACCTCGCGCACCACCGGTGCGGTCGGCTTGGAGAAGCCGTGCTGTCCGGCGATGCGGGTGACTTCGACCTTGCTGGGCCGGGTCTTGCGGCGAGTGGTGCGGCGTGCGCGCTCGGCATCGGTCAGATGCAGCTCGCCACCGGCAAAGCGGTTGCTGGCATCGTCCTCGCTGTCGCCGCGCTGGCGATGCCCGCCGCGTGCCGCCGCCTTGTGCCGGCTGCCGGAATCCGGCACGCCGCGCGGCTGGCGCGGCGGTGCCGGCGGCGTTGCCGCACGGGTCTCGCGGGCTTCGCCATTGGTGGCGGCGACCGGCGCCGGAACGGCAACCCGGGCGGCGGCTTCGGCGCGCAGGCGCTCCTCTTCGGCACGCCGGCGCTCCTCGTCCTGCGTGCGCAGCTTGGCCTCTTCTTCCTGACGGCGGCGATCCTGCTCGGCACGCTCGCCATCCTCGCGTTCGCGCTCGACCTGCGAAAGCTGCAACTTGCGCAGGGCGTCCTCGCGCTCGTGGTCGCCGGCCGACTCCTCGGCGATGACACTGCGCTTGACGTAGGTGCGCTTGGCGCGCACCTCGACATTCACGGTCTTGGCCGAAGCGGTACGGCCGCTGCCGGTGCTGACGGTGATTTCGCTGACCTTGCGCCGCTTCAGGGTCACCTGCCGCGGCGCGGCCTCCTCGACGACCGGCTCGTTCTTGCCGTGGGTGCGGCGCAGGAATCCGAGCAGCTTGATCTTCTCGGTGCTGCTGATCACCTGGTCCGGATCCTCGAACTTCATGCCCGCCTCGACCAGCTGCAGGAGCAGGCGGTCCACGGGCAGATTCAGGACCTTGGCAAGTTGCTTGATGGTGACGTCCGACATCGATTCGTACTCCGCGATTCCTGCGCTTCCTGCGGTCGCCAGAGCGGCCGCAGGCGCTTCCACCCTCCCTGGCGGGGCATTCCCGGCACGCCCGTCCGGGACGCGCCGTGCGCGATGCTAGCCGGCCTGCTCCAGACGGGCGATCATCGGTGCACGCGCGGCCATGATCAATGCCGCCGCCTGCTCCTCGGTCATGCCCTCGATGTCGATCATCTCGTCGACCGCGAGATCGGCGAGATCATCCACCGTGGTCACGCCGCGCTCGGCCAGCACATAGGCGAGATTCTCGTCCATGCCCTCGAGGGCGAGCAGTTCCTCGCTCGGCTTGTGCTCCTCGATGTCCTCCTCGACCGCCAGCGCCTCGGTCAGCAGGGCGTCACGGGCACGGGCACGCAGCTCCTCGACGATGTCCTCGTCGAAGCCCTCGACCGCCAGCAGTTCGCCGGTCGGCACATAGGCGATTTCCTCGACGCTGGAGAACCCTTCCTGCACCAGGATCTGGGCGATCTCGGCATCGACCTCGAGGCGGTCCATGAACAGCTTGCGCGCGGCATCCTGCTCGGATTCGCTCTTGGCCTGCACCTGGTCCTGGGTCATCACGTTGAGCTGCCAGCCGCTGAGCTTGCTGGCAAGACGCACGTTCTGGCCGCCGCGGCCGATTGCCTTGGAAAGCTCGAGCTCGGCGACCGCGATGTCCATCGAATGCTTGTCCTCGTCGACGATGATCGACTCGACCTGCGCCGGCGCCATCGCGTTGATCACGAACTGCGCCGGGTTCTCGTTCCACAGCACGATGTCGACGCGCTCGCCGTTGAGCTCGTTGGCCACCGCCTGCACACGCGAACCGCGCATGCCGATGCAGGCGCCGATCGGATCGGTGCGGTGATCGTGGGCCAGCACGGCGATCTTGGCGCGGTCGCCCGGATCGCGAGCACAGGCCTTGATCTCGACCAGACCCTGGCCGACCTCGGGCACTTCCAGCTTGAACAGCGCGATCATGAATTCGGGCGCGGTGCGCGACACGAAAAGCTGCGGGCCGCGGATCTCGGCGCGCACATCGTGCAGATAGCCGCGCAGGCGGTCACCGACGCGCACGGTCTCGCGCGGGATCGCCTTGTCGCGCTGGATCAGGGCCTCGGCATTGCTGCCAAGATCAAGGTAGATGTTGCCGCGCTCGACGCGCTTGACGATCCCGGTGACCAGCTCGCCGATGCGATCCTTGAATGCGTCGACCACCAGCTGGCGCTCGGCTTCGCGCACGCGCTGCACGATCACCTGCTTGGCGGCCTGCGCGGAAATGCGACCGAACTCCGGATTGTCGATGCGCTCCTCGATGAACTCGCCGACCTGGCTGCCGGCGCGCTCGTCCTCGGCATCCATCAGGCGGATCTGGCGATCGGGCGATTCCATCACCACGTCGTCGGCGACCACTTCCCAGCGTCGAAACGTCTCGTACTCGCCGCTGGTGCGATCGATGCCGACGCGGATCACCACGTCCTGCTCGGAGTAGCGCTTCTTGGCCGCGGACGCGAGCGCCGCTTCCAGTGCCTCGAAAATCACCTCGCGATCGACGCCCTTTTCGTTGGCGACCGCATCGACGACCAGCATCAGTTCTTTGCTCATTGCGAAGCTCCTCCGGGCGCATCACCACGTCCGGTCGTGTCCGTCTCGTCGCGACGCGAACCGCTCGCGCCGCCAGGTTGGGTTGCAATCTTGCCCTTGGCACGCGGGCCGCCGGGCTTGGGCTGCGGCGCGTAGCCCAGCGCCACCCAGTCGGGCACCAGCTGGGCGCGTTCGACATCAGCGCCGAGGAATGCGTGCGTCACCCCTTCGGCCTCGACGCTGATGCGCTCGCCGTCGACCGCGAGGATGCGGCCGCGCAGGCGACGCCGCCCGGCCACCGCCAGCTTGAGCGTGACCTTGACGTCGCTGCCGACAAAACGCGCGAACTGTGCCGCGGTGAACAGCGGCCGCTCCAGGCCCGGCGAGGACACCTCGAGGGTGTAGTGGCCCGGAATCGGATCCTCGGCGTCGAGCAGCGCCGACAGCGCGCGACTGACAACCTCGCAGTCGTCGACGCCGACCTCGCGTCCGTCGGTTTCGATATACACGCGCAGCACGCCGCCGCCGCCGGAGGGGCTCCATTCCACGCCCTCGCAGCGCAGGCCAAGGCCGGCGATGATGGGGGTGAAGCGTGTGCTGAGCTTGAGCGTATCGACCATTCCCGATTCATTCCGCACAAACAAAAAATGGGCACCACCGGCCCATTCCTTGCGTTGCCGTTGTGTCGCTTCCCGACGCCGGCGCCGCATCCTTGCGCCCAACAAAAAAGCCTCGCGAGGAGGCTTTCTTGTTCAGAAAGATCTGGTAGCGGGGGCAGGATTTGAACCTGCGACCTTCGGGTTATGAGCCCGACGAGCTGCCAGACTGCTCCACCCCGCAACAGAGTCGCCAAGTCTAGCGATGGGGCGCCGGCCGCGCAAGCCCTGCTGCCCGCCCGGTGCTACGCGACAGCGAACGCGCGCAGGCACCAGTCGAACAGCGGGCCCCACAGCACGCCCAGCACCAGCAGCGCCAGCGCGTTGACCGACAGCACCCAGCGCAGCGGCAGATTGCTGCTGGCGGCGAGCACGCGGTCGGCATCCGGCCGGTCGAAGTACATCACCTTGACCACGCGCAGGTAGTAATACAGGCCGATGATCGCGAACACCGCGCCGACCAGCGCCAGCCACAGCATGCCGGCGTTGATCGCCGCCTGCAGCACCAGCAGCTTGGCGAAGAAGCCGAACAGCGGAGGCACGCCGGCCAGCGAGAACATCGTGATCGCCATCAGTCCGGCGAACCACGGCGAGCGCTGGT
Organism: Pseudomonadota bacterium; assembly: GCA_021815695.1. GTDB lineage: Bacteria > Pseudomonadota > Gammaproteobacteria > Xanthomonadales > Rhodanobacteraceae > Metallibacterium. Next base: position 8,038 of record JAKAZT010000052.1, on the reverse strand, counting down.
TGAGGCCCTTGAGGTCATCGATCTGGTCGGCCTCGAAGCCGGCGCGCGACAGCGCCAGAATGATGCCGAAGGCGGCGGTAGCCATCAGCGCGTAGGCGATCGCGTAGAACACCGCCACCGCGTTGCCGAAGGCGGTGCCGGCGGAGAGGCCGAGGAACAGATAGCCCATGTGCGCGATGGTCGAATACGCCAGCATGCGCTTGAGGCTGGTCTGCACGATCGCCAGCAGGCTGCCGATCGCCAGCGACAGCACCGCCAGCACCGCCAGCATCGGCTGCCAGTCGCGCAGCAGTTCCGGCAGGCCCATGTCGAGCAGGCGCAGCGCCATGCCGACCGCGGCCAGCTTGGGCGCCGAGCCGATGAACACCGTCACCGCCGTCGGCGATCCCTCGTAGACATCCGGCAGCCACATGTGAAACGGCGCCGCGCCGAACTTGAAGGCGATGCCGACGATCAGGAACACCAGACCGAACACCAGCAGGCCATGATGCGGGGTCATCGGCACCATCATGCGAATGGCGTTGAGATCGAGGGTGCCGGTGGCGCCGTAGATCATCGACATGCCGTACAGCAGCAGGCCCGAAGAGAGCGCGCCGAGCACGAAGTACTTGATCGCCGCTTCCGAGGACAACGGCGAGTCGCGATTGAGCGCGACCAGGGCGTAGGACGACAGCGTCAGCAACTCGAGGCCCAGATAGACCATGATCAGGCTGCCGGCGGAGACCAGCAGCATCACGCCGAGCAGCGCGAACAGCGTCAGGGTGTGAAACTCGCCGAAGGCGATGCGGCGGTCCTCGATGTAGGGCCGCGCCAGCAGGAACACGATGGCGGTGACGGCGATCGCCGCCAGTTTGAGGATCTCGGCCAGCGGGTCGCGCAGGTACATGCCGCCGAAGGCACTCGCCGTGCCCTGCATCTGCCCGCTGATCACCAGCAGGGCCGTGATGCCGAGCACCAGCAGCGTCAGCCAGTGCACCGCCGCGCGCTGGCGCTCGCTGACGAAGGCGTCGAGCAGCAGCAGCACGCAGATCGCGCCGGTCAGGTACGCCTCGGGCAACAGGGTCAGGATGTCGTTGAAGTTCGGCATGGAGCGTCCTCAGACCTTGCTCAGCGCGAGCTTCTGCACCAGCCCGGTCACGGAAGCATTCATCAGGTGGACCAGCGGTTCGGGCCACACGCCCAGCGCCAGCACCGCCAGCGCGAACGCGCCGAGCACGAAGGCCTCGCGCGCATTGATGTCCTTCATCGCGGCGACCTGCGGACGGGTCACCTCGCCCCAGACCACGCGCTTGACCAGCCACAGCGTGTAGGCGGCGCCGATGATCAGGGTGAAGGCGGCCACCAGCGCGATCCACGGGTCGGCCGCGAAGCTGGCCAGGATCACCATGAACTCGCCGACGAAACCCGAAGTGCCGGGCAGCCCGGCATTGGCCATGCCGAAGAACACCATGAACACGGCAAACCACGGCATCACGTTGACCAGTCCGCCATAGTCCTTGATCTGGCGCGTGTGCAGGCGGTCGTACATGACGCCGATGCAGGTGAACATCGCGCCCGAGACGAAACCGTGCGAGATCATCTGCACCATCGCGCCCTGCATGCCAAGGCCCGCCATCACGCCGTCGGGACTGCTGCGCAGCAGCGCGAAGACGATGAACAGGCCGAGGGTGACGAAGCCCATGTGGGCGATCGACGAATACGCCACCAGCTTCTTCATGTCCTCCTGCACCAGCGCGACGTAGCCGATGTACACCACCGCGATCAGCGACAGCGCGATCACCAGCCACGCATAGTGCGAAGCGGCATCCGGCGTGATCGGCAGCGAGAAGCGGATGAACCCGTATCCGCCGATCTTCAGCATCACCGCCGCCAGCACCACCGAACCGCCGGTCGGTGCCTCGACGTGGGCATCCGGCAGCCAGGTGTGCACCGGCACCATCGGCACCTTGACCGCAAACGCCAGCAGAAAAGCGAAAAACAGCCAGGTCTGCTCGGGCAGCGTCAGGTGCAACGCCTGCAGCGTGGCGATGTCGAAGGTGCCGGCCTTGAGATAGAGGTAGATCAGCCCGATCAGCATGAAGATCGAGCCGAGGAAGGTGTAGATGAAGAACTTGATCGTCGCGTAGACGCGCCGCGGACCGCCCCAGACGCCGATGATGATGAACATCGGGATCAGCATGGCCTCGAAGAACACGTAGAACAGCAGCGCATCCAGCGCGCAGAACACGCCCAGCATCAGCGCTTCCAGCACCAGCATCGCCGCCATGTACTGATGCACCTTGTCCTGGATCACCTCCCAGGCACCGACGATCACCAGGATGGTGGTGAACGTGGTCAGCAGGATCAGCGCGACCGAGATGCCGTCCACGCCCAGCGCATAGTGCGCATTGAGCGCCGCGATCCAGACGTGGCTTTCGGTGAACTGCATGGCGCCGCTGTCGGCGTTGAAGCCGTGCAGCATCAGCAGGCTGACGGCGAAGGTCGCCAGCGAAACCAGCAGCGCGATCCAGCGCGCCGCGCGCGGACGGCGGGCGCCGGCCAGCAGCACCGGCAGCGCGCCGACGATCGGCAGCCAGACGAGAAGGCTGAGCAGGGGCCAGGAGGACATCGTCGGTGGGCTTCCTTGTGCGGACTCAGGCGTGGCCCACGAGCACGTAGCCCGCGAGCAGGACGATCAGGCCGATGATCATGGCGAAGGCGTAGTGATAGAGAAATCCCGACTGCAGCGCGCGTGCGGTGCCTGCGATGCGCTCGACCAGCGATGCCGAACCGTTGACGACCGCGCCGTCGATCAGGCCTTCGTCGCCGGCGCGCCAGAATGCGCGGCCCAGTCGCAGGCCGCCGCGTGCGAACACGGCATAGAAGACCTCGTCGAGATAGAACTTGTTGCACAGCAGCCGGTAGAACCAGCCCAGCGATCCGGCGATGCGGCCGGCGAGCGCGGGGTTGACGAGGTAGACGTAACTGGTGGCGAGGATGCCGGCGACGGCGACCCAGAAGGGCGCACCGAGGAAGCCGTCGAGCGTGTAGCCGAGCACGCCGTGGAAGCGGGTCGCCATGGTCGCCAGCACGCCGCCGGGTGCCGCGCTGATCGCGCCGGCGAAGAAGTTGCCAAACAGCATCGGCCGGACCGTCAGCGCGCCGACCAGCAGCGACGGGATCGCCAGCAGCACCAGCGGCAGCGTCACCACCCACGGCGACTCGTGCGGCGGATGCGCCAGCACACCCGGCTCGTGGTGATCGTGGCCGTCCTGCGCCGCGTGACCGTGATGCGCCTTGACCGTGAAGCGCTCGCGGCCGTGGAAGGTCAGGTACATCAGGCGGAACGTGTAGGTCGCGGTGACGAACACGCCGGCCAGCACGCAGACGTAGGCATAACCCGAGCCCCAGCGCTGCGAATCGGCGACCGCCTCGATGATCGCGTCCTTGGAGTAGAACCCGGCGAACGGCGGAATGCCGCACAGCGCCAGCGACCCGACCCACATCGTCAGCCAGGTGATCGGCATGTACTTGCGCAGGCCGCCCATGTAGCGCATGTCCTGCTCGTGGTGCATGGCCATGATCACGCTGCCGGCGCCGAGGAACAGCAGGGCCTTGAAGAAGGCATGCGTCATCAGGTGGAAGATCGCCGCCGAATACGCCGAAACGCCCAGCGCCACGGTCATGTAGCCGAGCTGGGACAGCGTCGAGTAGGCGATCACGCGCTTGATGTCGTTCTGCACGATGCCGATCAGGCCGGTGAACAGCGCGGTGGTGGCGCCGATCACCAGCACGAAACTGAGCGCGGTGTTCGACAGTTCGAACAGCGGCGACATCCGCGCCACCATGAAGATGCCGGCGGTGACCATGGTCGCGGCGTGGATCAGTGCGGAGATCGGCGTCGGACCTTCCATCGAGTCCGGCAGCCAGATGTGCAGCGGCACCTGCGCCGACTTGCCCATCGCGCCGATGAACAGCAGCACGCAGATCACCGTCGCCGCCGGCCACACGTGGCCGTCGACGCCGAGACCCTTGCCGACCAGCGCCGGCGCGTGGGCGAAGGCCTGCGCGTAGTCCAGCGTGCCGAGGAAATACAGCACCGCGGCGATGCCGAGCACGAAACCGAAGTCGCCGACGCGGTTGACCAGGAAGGCCTTGAGGTTGGCGTAGATCGCGGTCGGTCGCTTGTACCAGAAGCCGATCAGCAGGTAGGAGACCAGACCGACCGCTTCCCAGCCGAAGAACAGCTGCATGAAGTTGTTGCTCATCACCAGCATCAGCATCGAGAAGGTGAACAGCGCGATGTAGGCGAAGAAGCGCTGGTAGCCGTCGTCGTCCGCCATGTAGCCGACGGTGTAGACATGCACCATCAGCGAGACGAAGGTGACCACCACCATCATCAGCGCGGTCAGGTGGTCGACCAGAAAGCCGACGCTGGCGTTGATCGGGCCGATCTGGAACCAGGTGTAGAGGTTCGCGTTGTAGGTCGGCGCACCGCCCCACACCAGCTGCCAGAGCACATAGAACGACAGCACGCAGGACAGCGCCACGCCGGCGATGGTCACCGTGTGCGCGCCGGCGCGGCCGATCTGGCGGCCCAGCAGGCCGGCCAGCAGCGCGCCCGCCAGCGGCGCCAGTGCGATGGTCAGCAGGATCCCTGTCGAAAGCGTCATCGGGTGCGACTCCTCAACCGCGCAGATCGTCGAGTTCGGCGACGTTGATCGTGCGCCGGTTGCGGAACAGCAGGGTCAGGATCGCCAGCCCGATCGCCGATTCGGCCGCGGCCACGGTCATGATGAAGAACACGAACACCTGCCCCGCCGGGTCGCCGATGAAGCGCGAGAAGGCGATGAAGTTGGTGTTCACCGCCAGCAGCATCAACTCGATCGCCATCAGCAGCACGATCACGTTCTTGCGGTTGATGAAGATGCCGGCCACCGAGATGCAAAACAGCACGGTGCCGAACACGATGTAGTGCGCGAGCGAGATCATGGTCGGGACTCCTCGTTGCGTTCGGCCGGCATGCTGACCAGGCGCACGCGATCGCGCGCCTGTGCCTGCGATTGACGCGCGGCGTCCTGGTGGCGCACGCCCTCGCGCCGGCGCAGGGTCAGCGCCACCGCGGCGACCAGGCCGACGGTGAGGATCAGCGCCGCCACCTCGAACGGCAGCAGGAAGCGCGTATACAGCGCCTGCCCCAGCCACTGGATGTTGGCCATCCCGTGCGCGGTCGCCGGGTCGGACGGCGCTGCGACGCGCATCGCGCGCACCCCGATCAGCGCCAGCATTTCCAGCAGCATCACCACCGCCACCACGATGCCCACCGGCAGGAAGCGGATGAAGCCCTCGCGCGTCGCCGCGACCTTGATGTCGAGCATCATCACCACGAACAGGAACAGCACCATCACCGCGCCGACGTAGACCACGACCAGCGCCAGCGCCAGGAATTCGGCATCCAGCAGCAGCCACACGCAGGCGATGCTGAAAAAGGTCAGCACCAGACTGAGCACCGCATGCACGGAATTGCGCAGGCTGATCACGCCCAGCGCGGCGACCACCGCGACGGAGGCGAACAGGTAGAAGGCCAGCAGCTCGATGCTCATCGGTTCGTCGTCCCGTCGCTCAGCGGTAAGCCGCGTCCTGCGCACGCGCGGCGGCAATCTCTTTCTCGAAGCGGTCACCGATCGCGAGCAGCTGGGCCTTGCTGACGATGTTCTCGCCACGCTGCTCGAAGTGGTACTCGTGGATGTCCGTCTCGACGATCGAATCGACCGGGCAGGACTCCTCGCAGAAGCCGCAGAAGATGCACTTGAACAGATCGATGTCGTAGCGCGTGGTGCGGCGCTGGCCGTCGGCGCGCGGTGCCGAATCGATGGTGATCGCCAGCGCCGGGCACACCGCCTCGCACAGCTTGCAGGCGATGCAGCGCTCCTCGCCGTTGGGATAGCGGCGCAGCGCGTGCAGGCCGCGGAAGCGGTTGGACTTCGGGATGTGCTCCTGCGGATAGCGCATCGTGAACTTGGGCCGGAACAGGTATTTCAGGGTCAGCCCCATGCCGCTGAACAGTTCCAGCAGCAGCAGGCTCTTCAGATAGCGGACGACGCGCGACATGGTCAGGCTCCCGGCGTGACGATGTGGAAGTACTTCAGGCAGCCGGCCACCAGCACCCACACGATCGTGATCGGAATGAACACCTTCCAGCCCAGGCGCATGATCTGGTCGTAGCGGTAGCGCGGGAAGGTGGCGCGGAACCACAGGAACAGGAACGCGAACACGAAAGCCTTGGCGAACAGCCAGAAAAAGCCCGGCGCGCCGAGCAGGCCCCAACTGGTCGGGAACGGACTCAGCCAACCGCCGAAGAACAGGATCGGCGCCAGGAACGACACCAGGATCATGTTGGCGTATTCGGCCAGGAAGAAGATCGCGAATGCCGCACCGGAATACTCGACGTGGAAACCGGCGACGATTTCCGATTCGCCCTCGGCGACGTCGAACGGCGCGCGGTTGGTCTCGGCCACGCCGGACACGAAGTAGATCACCATCACCGGCAGCAGCGGCAGCCAGAACCAGTGCAGCAGGCCGCCCTGCTGGGCGTTGACGATCGCGGTCAGGTTGAGGCTGCCGGCCAGCACCAGCACGCACACCAGCGCCATGCCCATCGCCAGCTCGTAGGACACCACCTGCGCCGCCGAGCGCATCGCGCCCAGCAGGGCGTAGCGCGAGTTGGATGCCCAGCCGGCGAGGATGATGCCGTACACGCCCATCGAGCTCATCGCCAGCAGATACAGCACGCCGGCGTTGACATTCGACAGCACGACGCCCTGGCCGAACGGCACCACGGCCCACACCGCCAGCGCCGGGATCAGGGCCATCAGCGGCGCCATGAAAAACAGGAACCGATTGGCGTTGGCCGGAACCACGATCTCCTTGATCAGCAGCTTGACCACGTCGGCGAAGGCTTGCAGCAGACCCAGCGGCCCGATCTCGTTCGGGCCCAGGCGCACGTGCATCCAGCCGATGACCTTGCGCTCCCAGTAGACGAACATCGCCACCGCGATCACCAGCGGCAGGGTGATGGCGAGCACCTTGACCAGCGTCCAGGCGACCAGGATCAGATCGTCATGCATGGGGCTCAGGCCTTGTCGAGGGTGAGGGCCGCGCCGTACGGCGCCAGCGTGGCGGTCGCGGCGTGGCCGGCTTCGATCCACGCGGTTGCGCGCGGCACGGCGGCATCGGCCTGCAGCGGCAGCACGACGTCGCCGATGCGCACCGGCGCGCCGGCGACGAGTCCGCGCGCGGCGATCTCCGCGGGATGCAGGCGCACCGCCGGTGCGCGGCTGAGCGGATGCGCAGTCAGCGCCGGGGAGCGGCGCAGCACGCCATCGCCGCAATAGATGCCCACCGTGGCAAGGCGGGTCAGTGCCGGCGCCGGGCCGCGCACGGGCAATGCTGGCGGCACGACGGGCGACGGGCCCGCCGCCAGCAGCGGCGCCAGCTCGGCGCGCAGTTCGTCCAGCGTGGTGAACTCGAAACCCGCGAGGCCGAGCAATCCGCCCAGCGCGCGCAGCACGCGCCAGCCGGGCCGTGCCGCGCCGGGCAGCCGGGCACCGGCCGGCACGCTCTGCGCCAGGCCGTCGAGATTGACCAGGGTGGCGTCGATTTCCGGCGTCAGTCCGATCGGCAGGATGACGTCGGCAACCGCGCGCAGCGTCTCGCTTGCGTACGCGGAAAACGCGATCACGCTGCCGGCCTGGCGCAGCGCCGCCAGCGCCTGCGCGCCGTCGGCGAAGTCCTCCGGCGCCTCGGCGCCGTACAGCACACAGGCCTTGCGCGGCTGCGCCAGCTGCGCGATCGCGGCCAGACCACCCTGCCCCGGCCTCACGCCGACCCGGCCCAGGCCGACGGCATTGGCTCCGGCCGGAACCTCGTTGCAGGCAGCACCGGTGGCGTGCGCGATGTAGCGCGCCAATGCCCGCAACCACGAGGCCTGCGGATGCTGGCTGGCGGCATCGCCGAGGATCACCACCGCCGGCGCCGCGTTCTTGAGTGCGCGCACCGC
>JAKAZT010000051.1 GCA_021815695.1 Pseudomonadota bacterium | reverse complement strand
GGGCACAGGCCTTCGGCGGCCATGGCCTGGCGCCGACCACGCTGGCGGGCGAACTGCTGGCCGCGGCGATCAGCCGGGATGATGACGCCTGGCGCCTGTTCGAGCCATTCGGCCTGGTTTCGGCGCAACGCCCGCTGGGCTACCTGGCGGCACAGGCGCGCTATGCCTGGCTGCAGCATCTCGACGCGCGCAAGGAGCGCCGGGACGCCTGATCGTCGCTGTCCGGCGAGGGCGCCGGGATGGCCGCCGTGCGACCCGCGGCAGCCCGCGCGACGCAATCGACGTTCATGTGTGTCGCGGCGACCGCGTGGCAAGATGCCGGCCCGTCTGCGCGCTGCGGTGCACGTTCGCCATGAATCCTCCGATGCCTTCCGGCCCGCCTGCGCGGGCCACGCCCCCGGCCACCCTGTCGGGGGCTGCCGTGCCCGCGGGCTGGGTGCGTGCACTCGGCGCGCCGCTGCATCGCCGGCGCGGGTGGTGCCGGGGCTTTGCCGTGCTGCTGCTGGGTTTCGGCGTGCTCAAGCTCTGGCACGGCAACTGGCTGGATGCGCTGGTGGCGCTGACCGGGGCGCTGTCGGCATGGTTCCTGTTTCGCGCCGTCTCGGTGCTCAGCCTGGCGCACGCCAGTCTGCGGCCCGGGGATGCCCGGGCCGGGTTTGCCGCGCTGGCGCGCTACTTCATGCTGTCGGCGCTGACCAGCGCGCTCGGACTGCTGCTGCTGATCGGTGCCGCCATCGAGGCCGTTGCGCAGGTGGCCCATGGGCTCTGAAACCGCGTCCGCGACGCCTGCGGAGACCGCGCCGCCGGCTGCAGGCGAGGTCGCGCTGTTCGCCGACACCATCGCGCCGCTGGCGCGCGCCACACCGTGGATCCGTGCCTGCGGCGTGTTCAACGGCGTGCTGGCCGCATTGCTGGGGCTGACCATCATCGGGTTGCCGTTCGCCGCCGCGCTGGCCTGGGTGGCCTTTCTCGAATTCCGCGCCGCGTCGCGGCTCGACAGTGCGCGCCTTCAGCCTGCGGCGCCCGAGAGCTTCGACAAGGCTGTCGCCGCGGTCAACGACATCGCGGTGCACTACGTCGTGCAGGCGGTGATCACCACGCTGATGATCGCGGCCGCACTGGTCGTGCTTGCCCTGTTCGCCCCGTTGCTTGGCAGTGCGCTGCGGATGTGAGTGACGGGTGCAGACGCCCGATGCCGGCTTCGACGGGGTGATGGAAGCCTCTGGCGGATCCGGGATGCTGACGCCTCAAACCGCTTCGAGCACCATCGCGTAGCCCATGCCGGTGCCGATGCACATGGTGACCATGCCGTACTTCTGCTTGCGTCGGCGCAGGCCGTGCACGACCGTCGCGGTCAGCTTGGCGCCGGTCGCCCCCAGCGGATGACCCAGCGCGATCGCACCGCCCAGCGGATTGACCCTGGCCGGATCGAGGCCGATGTCGCGCATCACCGCCAGCGCCTGCGCGGCAAAGGCTTCGTTGAGCTCGACCCAGTCGAGCTGGTCACGGCTGATGCCGGCCAGTTTGAGCGCACGCGGGATCGCCTCCCTGGGACCGATGCCCATGATCTCCGGCGGCACGCCGGCCACCGATGCGCCGACGAAGCGCGCCAGCGGCGTGAGGCCGTAGTCCTTGATCGCCTGCGCGCTGGCCAGCAGCACCGCGCCGGCGCCGTCGGACATCTGCGAGCTGTTGCCGGCCGTCACGCTGCCGCCGGCGCGGAACACGGTTTTCAATCTGGCCAGGCCGTCGAGGCTGGTGTCCTTGCGCGGGCCCTCATCGGTGTCGATGCGGCGCTGATCGGCCTTGATCGCCTGCGTGGCCAGATCGGGGTAGCGGTCATCCAGCGCGTAGGGCGCGATTTCCTCGGCGAACTCGCCCGCGGCGATCGCTGCCAGTGCGCGCTGATGGCTCTGCAGGGCGAAGGCGTCCTGGTCCTCGCGGCTGACCTTCCAGCGTTCGGCGACCTTTTCCGCGGTGATGCCCATGCCGTAGGCGATGGCGACATGCTCGTTGTCGAACACGGCCGGGTTGATCGCCGGGCGATGGCCCATCATCGGCACCATGCTCATGCTCTCCGTGCCGCAGGCCAGCATCAGGTCGGCCTCGCCGAGGCGGATGCGGTCGGCGGCCATCGCCACCGCCTGGGCGCCCGACGAGCAGAAGCGGTTGACGGTCACGCCCGGCACCGTATCCGGCAGCCCGGCCAGCAGCAGGCCGATGCGCGCCACGTTCATGCCTTGCTCGGCCTCGGGCATGGCGCAGCCGACGATCACGTCGCCGATGCGCTGCGGATCGATACCCGGCGTCCTGGCCAGCGCGGCGCGGATCACGTGCGCCAGCAGATCGTCGGGCCGGGTGTTGCGGAACACGCCACGCGGCGCCTTGCCGATCGGTGTGCGCACGGCGGCGACGATGTAGGCGTCCTGGATCTGTTTCGACATGGATGATCTCCAGAGCATTTGGTCCGCGACGAACGCGAAGGTTTTCCCGATGATGGATCTCGTGCGTTCGCGCGCGTCGTGGACGGTGGACTTGGGTTCGAGGGCTGGGAAGTGCGGGTTTGCGAAGGACGGCAGGGTCGCTAAAGGAGCATCAGTCCTGAAATGTTGCGCCCTTTGCGTTCTTCGCGGACAACTGCATTCATGGGTCCGCAAAGGACGCGAAGACCGCGAAGGCTTTCCCGATGATGGATCTTGTGCGATCGCGCGCGTCGTGGACCGGTGGACTTGGGTTTCGATGGCTGGGAAGTACGGGTTTGTGGAGGACGCCAGGGTCGCGAAAAAAGCATCAAGCCCTGAAATTTTGCGCCCTTTGCGTTCTTCGCGGACAACTGCATTCAGGGGTCCGCAAAAGACGCTAAAGAACGCGAAGATGTCAGTCCAATCAAGATCCTTCGCGCCCTTCGCGGACAACTGCATTCGGGGATCCGCAAAGGACACCGAGAACGCGAAGATGTCAGTCCGATGAAGGTCTTTCGTGCGCTTTGCGGTCTTCGCGGCCAGAGGCTCTCAATTCCTCAGCGGTTTGCCGGTGGTCAGGGTGTGCTGGATGCGCGCCTGGGTCTTGGGCATCTGTGCCAGCGCCATGAAGTGCCTGCGTTCGAGACGCAGCAGCCACTCTTCGTCGACAGTCGCGCCGCGCTCGATCGCGCCGCCGCAAAGGGTATCGGCGATGCGCGCGGCAATCTCGTAGTCGTGTTCGGAGATGAAGCGGCCTTCGAGCATGTTGACCAGCAGCATTTTCAGGCTGGCGGTGCCGACGTCGCCGGCCACCGGGATCGCGCGTGCCGGCAGCGGCGGGCGCCAGCCGGACTCGGCGAGCGAGGCGGCGACGTTCTGCGCCACGTACAACAGCTCGAACGCGTTGAGCACCACCACGTCACTGTCGCGCAGCAGGCCCATCTGTTTAGCTTCCAGTGCGGAGCCCGAAACCTTGGCCATGGCGACGGTCTCGAAGATGCGCTTGACGCCCTCGAAGGGATCACCCGCGAGACCGCAGCGCGTGGCGATCTCCTTCAGGCCGCCGCCCGCGGGCAGCAGGCCGACGCCGGCCTCGACCAGACCGATGTAGCTTTCCAGCGCCGCGACCGTGCGCGCCGAGTGCATCTGGAATTCGCAGCCGCCACCCAGCGCCATGCCGCGCACCGCAGCCACCACCGGCAACTGCGCGTACTTGATGCGCATGCTGGTGACCTGGAAATTGGCGATCATCGCCTCGAAGTCGGCGACCTTGCCGGCCTGCAGCAGGCCCAGCGCGCCCTTGAGATCGGCGCCAGCCGAGAACGGCTCGCCCGACTGCCAGATCACCAGCGCCTTGAACCGGCGCTCGGACTCCCCGATCGCACGCTGCAGCCCGTCGAGCACGGCGTCGTTGACCGTGTTCATCTTGGTCTTGAAGGAGACGATGCCGACGTCGTCGCCCAGATGCCACAGGCGCACCCCGTCGTTCTCGAACGCCGTGCTGCCACGATCGAAACGCTCGCCCAGCAGCGGGTCGGGGAACAGCTGGCGCGTGTAGACCGGATGCGCCGAGCGCGGCAGCGACTTGCCCGCCTTCGGCGCGAATGAACCATCAGTGCCGTGCACGCCGCTGCGTCCATCGGTCACCCATGCCGGCAGCGGTGCATCGCTCATGGCTTTGCCGGCCCTGATGTCTTCGCTGATCCAGCCGGCGATCTGTTGCCAGCCGGCGGCCTGCCAGGTCTCGAATGGGCCCAGTTTCCAGCCGTAGCCCCAGCGGATGGCGAAATCGACGTCGCGGCACGTTTCGGCGATGTCGGCGATGTGATAGGCGGTGTAGTGGAACAGGTCGCGGAAGGTCGCCCACAGGAACTGCGCCTGCGGATCGGCGTCGGCGCGCAGCCGGGCGAACTTCTCGGCGGGGTCCTTGATGGCGAGAATCGCGGTGACCGTGTCGGAGGCCTTTTGCGCGGAGGCACGGTAGTCCTGCGTCTCGACGTCCAGGACCACGATGTCCTTGCCGGCCTTGCGGTAGAAGCCGGCGCCGGTTTTCTGACCCAGGGCGCCCTTGGCGATCAGCGCAGCCAGCCAATCCGGCGCCTTGAAGTGGCGGTGCCAGGGATCGTCGGGCAGGGTGTCGGCCATGGTCTTGATCACGTGCGCCATGGTGTCCAGGCCGACCACGTCGGCTGTGCGGTAGGTGGCGCTCCTGGGCCGTCCGATCGCCGGGCCGGTCAGCGCGTCGACGACGTCGAAGCCGAGGCCGAACTGCCGGGTGTGATGCATCGTCGCCAGCATCGAGAACACGCCGATGCGGTTGCCGATGAAGTTGGGCGTGTCCTTGGCGCGAACCACGCCTTTGCCCAAGGTGGTGGTGAGGAAACCTTCCAGTGCGTCCAGCACCGCCGGATCGGTCGCGCGGTCGGGGATCAGCTCGACCAGATGCATGTAGCGCGGCGGATTGAAGAAGTGGATGCCGCAGAAGCGCGGGCGCAGCGTCGCCGGCAGCGCCTCCGCCATCGAATTGATCGACAGCCCCGAGGTGTTGGAGGCGATGATGGCGCGCGGATTCAGATGCGACGCGATCTTCGCGTAGAGGTCCAGCTTCCAGTCGAGACGCTCGGCGATCGCCTCGATGACCAGATCGCAATCGGCGAGCAGCGCCAGATGTTCCTCATAGTCGGCCGCCACGATCGTCTGCGCACGCGCCTTGTCGGCCAGTGGCGCCGGTGACAGCTTGGCGAGGTTCTGGATCGCCTTCGTTGCGATGCCGTTTTTCGGGGCCTCTCCTGCGGCGAGATCGAACAGCAGCGTCTCGACGTCGGCGTTGACGAGATGGGCGGCAATCTGCGCGCCCATCACGCCGGCGCCGAGCACGGCGGCCTTGCGGATGCGGAGAGGGATGGGTTTCATGGAAGCTCCGGGATGGGGGAAGGAAACGTGACTCCCCGGTCGCGCCGGGGCGACGGGGATCGGCAATCAGGGTGCGCGCAGGCCGGCGGCGGCGAACCGCACCAAATGCTCGGCGGCGCGCTCGCGATGGCTCTGCTCGCTGGTGCCGCCCTTGCGCTTGATGACACCGAAGTCGGCCATCGCGTAGGTCAGTGCGCCGGCGACGATGTCCAGTCGCCAGTACAGCTCTTCCTTGTCGAGGTGCGGCAGCATGTGATGAAACACCACCACGAACTCGCGCAGCACGTGGCCATAGTTGTCGGACAGGAATCGGCGCAGGCGATCGTCGTGTTCGGCATAGGCGCGCGCCAGCACGCGCATGAAGGCGCCGCCGCCACTGCGATCCAGCGACAGCTGCAGCGCCGGCCGGATGAAGGCGTCGAGCGCGTCCTCGAGCGTGGCGTCTGCACGCTTTTCGACCTTGGTCAGCGCAGCCTGGCGGCGTGCGTTGAGGTCGTCGAGGCGGCGGCGGAACACCTCCTCGATCAGGTTTTCCTTGGATCCGAAGTGGTAGTTCACGGCGGCCAGGTTGACATTGGCGGCGGCGGTCACCTGGCGCAGCGAGGCGCCGGCAAAGCCGTAGCGGGCGAACAGCACTTCCGCGGCGCCGAGAATGCGCTGCTTGGTGGAAAACTGGGAAGCGTTCACGGCAGCCGGTACTCGATCAAACGACCGTTTGAAGGATACGAGCGCTTTGCGGTGTGGTCAAACCGTCTGCAGGAGGCGGACAAAGGGCTTGCCGCGGGCCTCGAAAACGTCAACAATCCGTGATCTAAGCCCGCAATTTGACGCAAGTTTGCCCCATCATCGCCGGCACCTGACTGATTCCCCCTACCTTTTTCCGGAGCACCGCAGCATGACGCTGGAGCGCACCCTTTCCATCATCAAGCCCGACGCCGTCGCAAAGAATGCAGTCGGCGCAATCCTTGCGCGTTTCGAACAGGCCGGTCTGCGCATCGTCGCGGCGCAAATGCGGCATCTCTCGCGTCGCGAGGCCGAGGGCTTTTACGCCGTGCATCGGGAGCGGCCGTTCTTCGCCGCGCTGGTCGAGTTCATGATTTCCGGCCCGGTGATGATCCAGGTCCTGGAAGGCGAGAGTGCCGTTGCCCGCAACCGTGACCTGATGGGCGCTACCGATCCGAGGAAGGCGGCGCCGGGCACCATCCGCGCCGACTTCGCCGACAGCATCGACGCCAACGCGGTGCATGGTTCCGACGCCGTCGACACCGCGGCAGCCGAGATCGCCTATTTCTTTGCTGCGACCGAGATCTGCCCACGAGGCTGAGGACGATGACGTGACCGCGGCGACGAAGGTCAACCTGCTCGACTTCGACCGCGAGGGTCTGCGCGCGCTGTTTGCGCGGATCGGCGAAAAGCCGTTCCGCGCCGATCAGGTGATGAAGTGGATCTATCACCACCACGTCGACGATTTCGGGCAGATGACCGATCTTGGCAAGGCGCTGCGCGGCAAGCTCGCCGACATCGCCGAGATCGCGCCGGCCGCTACGCTGCTCGACAAGCACTCGGTCGACGGTACGCGCAAGTGGCTGCTGGGCATGGACGGCGGCAATGCGGTTGAGACCGTGTACATTCCCGAGCCGACGCGCGGCACGCTGTGCGTCTCCTCGCAGGTCGGATGCGGGCTGAACTGCCGGTTCTGCTCCACCGCCACCCAGGGCTTCAACCGCAACCTTGCCGCCAGCGAGATCATCGGCCAGGTGTGGGTGGCGGCGAAGGCGCTGGGCAACCAGCCGCACCAGCAGCGGCGCATCACCAACGTGGTGATGATGGGCATGGGCGAGCCGCTGCTGAACTTCGACAACGTCGTGCGTGCAATGAACGTGATGCGCGACGACCTCGGCTTCGGACTGGCCAACAAGCGCGTCACCCTGTCCACCGCCGGTCTGGTGCCGCTGATCGACCGTCTGTCGGAGGTCTGCGACGTGTCGCTGGCGGTGTCGCTGCATGCGCCCAACGACGAGCTGCGCACCGAACTGGTGCCGCTCAACAAGCGCTACCCGATCGCCGAGCTGCTGGCGGCTTGCGCGCGCTATGCGGCGAAGCGTCCGCGCACGTCGATCACCTTCGAGTACACCATGATGCGGGATGTCAACGACAGTCCCGAACTGGCGCGCCAGCTGGTCAAGCTGATGCGGCGGCTGCCGGCCAAGGTGAACCTGATCCCGTTCAACCCGTTCCCGGGCACGGGCTATCGGCGTTCCGAGCCGGATGTGATTGCCGCATTCCAGAAGATCCTGCTCGAGGCCGGCGTGCTGACCATGCTGCGGCGCACGCGCGGCGACGACATCGACGCCGCCTGCGGTCAGCTCAAGGGACAGGTGCTCGACCGCACCCGGCGCCAGGCCGAATTCCGCAAGCGCATCGAGGAGGCCACGGCTCATGCGGCATAACGCGATCATCCTGGTAGGTGTGTGCGGCCTCGCTCTTGCCGGCTGCCAGTCGGTGGGCGGGCTGCGTGGCGAGACCTCGCAGCAGAAGGCACGCCAGGCTGCCGAGGTCCACACCGAACTGGGTCAGCAGTACCTGCAGCGCGGCGATTTGCAGACCGCCCTGCAGAAGCTGCTGCTGGCGGAAAAGTATGATGACAGTTATGCACCCGAGCATACCGTGCTGGGCGTGCTCTACGAGCGCATCAAGGAATACCCCAAGGCCGAACGCGAATACAAGCGCGCTTATGCCCTGGAACCGACCAAGGGCGACGCCAACAACAACCTCGGTGCGTTCCTGTGCCGCATCGGCAAGGTCGACGAGGCATTGCCCTATTTCAAGCGCGCGGTAGCCGATCCGTTCTATCACACGCCGGATGTCGCCTACGCCAACGCAGGAACCTGCCTGCTCAAGGTGGGCCAGCTGCAGCCGGCGCTGGCCGACTTCAAGCAGGCGTTGGCGCTCAATCCGAAGAATTCCGATGCCCTGTACCAGACCGCCGTCATCCTGCACAAGCAGGGCGATGACTTTCACGCGAGCGCCTTCGTGCAGCGTTTCGAGGCGCTCGGTCTGGCCAGTCCCGCCGTGCTCAAGCTCGGCTATGACATCGAGACGAAACTGGGCGACCAGGAGGCCGCCCGTTCCTATGCCCGTCGGTTGCGCGACCAGTTCCCGGACTCGGAGCAGGCCCGCAGTCTCCCCTCCGGTTCGCCGCCATGACTTCCGCTGAAACCCCCGCATCGTTCGCCCGCCATCACGACGGTGCTGCCGGATCTGTCGAGATGCGCCTCGCCGTCACCGGGACGCCAGCGGACACTGTGCTGGGTGAACGACTGATGGTCGCGCGTCAGGCGCGTGGCTTGAGCCTGGGGAGCTGCGCGCAGAAACTGCGGCTGCCGACCGCGGTACTGCAGCGGATCGAGCAGCACGGCATCGATTCCGGCGATTCGCCCATCTATCTGCGCAGCCAGCTGCATGGCTACGCGCGATTGCTGGGCGTGCCGGCGGCCGAGGTCGACGCCGCCCTGGCTCAGCTGGCAACACGCGAGCCGCCGCTGGTGATGACCGGCAACGTGTCGCATCTGCGGCTGGCCATCGAGCGGTATGCAACCGCGGCCACCTACATCGTGCTGACGGCGGTGATTGCGGTGCCGGTGGTCTGGATCGGCCTGCGCGGCGGTCTGGATCGCGATCTGGTCCGCATCGAGCCGCTGGACGCGCCTGCGCTGGCGCAGGCGCAGCCAGTGCCGAGGCAGTCGGTACATGCCGACATCCCGCGGACGCGACCCGCGGCGGCAGTCGGCAGCGAGCAGCCGTTGCTGGCATCGATCGCGGCGTTTCCTGCGTTGGAGCAGGGTGCGAAAGCGCCGGCGCCGGCGTTGCCGGCCACGGATGCCACAGACAACCTGCTGCAGATCAGCCTGTCGGCGCCAAGCTGGGTCGAGGTTACCGCCGCCGATGGCAAGCACCTGGAGTACGCGTTGCTGCCGGCGGGCACCACCCGCACCTATCGCAGCGCGCAGGCGCTGCAGGTGCGCATCGGCAATGCCGATGCGGCCAGCGTGGAACTCGACGGCAAGCCGTATCCGCTCGACGATCATCGTCGCGCCAACGTCGCCAGCTTCAGCATCGACGCCCCGTCGGGCCGCGCCTGAGCGCCATTTTGCGTTATCCTCCGCGCTCCCCGCGCGGCGCTTGCGACGCGCGTGTTCCCCATCGTTGCCGGTGACTTGATGGCTTTCGACGCATACGACGATTACGAGCAGGGCGAGCAGGTTCGCCAGTGGCTCCGCGCCAACGCCGCCTCGATTCTGGTTGGCATCGTGCTTGGTCTGCTGCTGATTTTCGGGTGGCAGCAGTGGCGTGCGCATCAGCAGCGCTATCGGATGGCGGCGGCCGAGCAGTATCAGGTGCTGCAGCAGGCGCTGCAGGACAAGAACGACGCCTTGGCAACGGCGGCGACCGAGCGCCTGATGAAGGACTATCCGGACACGATCTTCGCAACGTTCGCGGCTGCCGGACGTGCCGAACACGCCGCCAGTGCGGGGCAGTACGCGCAGGCGATCACCGCGCTGGACTGGGCCGAGCAGCATGCCGGCGATGCCGCGCTCAAGCACCTGTTCGAGCTGCGCCTGGCCCGGCTGGAGCTGGCGCAGGGACAACCTGCCGCGGCGCTGGCACGTCTCGACAAGCTGCCGGCGGGCACCTACGCCGGCATGACCCAGGCCCTGCGCGGCGATGCGCTGCTGGCGCTGAAGCGCCCCGCCGAGGCACGCACCGCCTATGCCGCCGCGCTGGCGGCCTTCAAGCCGGATGCGCCCGAGCGCGCACTGGTGCAGATGAAGTTCGATGATTTGGCCACCGCCGGGAAGCAGGGTTCATGATGCGCAAATTCGTTGTGGTGATGCTCGGTGCGCTGGCGCTGTCGGGCTGTGGCCTGTTCAAGACCAAGGACAACATCCAGCCGCCGACGCCACTGGCCAAATTCACGCCGACCTTGACCGTCAAGCAGCTGTGGGAAACCGGTGTCGGCAACGGCGCCGGCAACTCCGGAGTGCGCCTGGAGCCTGCGGTCGCCGACGGCGTGGTCTATGCGGTCAGCACGAACGGTGATATCGAGGCGCTGGCGCTCGCCAGCGGCAAGCGACTGTGGTCGGTCGGCACCCACTGGCGGGAGAAGCGCGACACCCGTTACAGCAGCGGGCCGGCCGTGGTTGGCGATCTGCTGGTGGTGGGCACGCTCGACGGTCATGTCTACGCCTTCGACGCCAAGACCGGCAAGCCGCGCTGGCAGGTTACGGTTTCGTCCGAGGTGATCAGCCCGCCGGTCATCGTCGGCGATCGCGTGCTGGTGCGATGCAACGACAGTCACATCTACGCGCTGGCGGCCAGTGACGGCAAGCAGCTCTGGCTGTACGACCGCGGCAGCGTTCCGACCCTGAGCCTGCGCGGCAACGGTACCTTGCTGGTCGCGGGCGGTGCGGTGTTCTTCGGCAGCGACGACGGCAAGCTGGTGGCTCTCAATCTCGCCGATGGCAGTTCGCTGTGGGAGCAGCGCCTGGCGACCGGCGAGGGCCGCACCGAAATCCAGCGTCTCGACGACTCCGATGGCAGCCTGGTGCTCGACGATGGCGTGCTCTACGCCAATGCCTACCACGGCAGCGTCGCCGCGGTGCAGGCCGAGGGTGGCCGCATCCTGTGGTCACGGCCGCTGTCGGGCTATACCGGTGTCGCCGTCGGCGGCGGCACCCTGATCGCAATCGACGATGCTTCCAATGTCTGGGCGCTGGACAAGACCAGTGGTGCGGACGTGTGGAAGCAGAACGCACTGGACTGGCGCTGGCTGTCCGCGCCGGCGATCCAGGGCAAGTACGTGGTGGTTGGCGATCTGCAGGGTTATGTGCACTGGCTGGATCTTGCCAGCGGCCAGTTCGCGGCCCGCGAGCACCTTTCCGGCAAGGCGATCCGTGCGCGACCGCTGATCGTGGGCGATATTGCCGTGGTCGCGGATGACGTCGGCCACATCGCTGCCTACCGCATCCAGGCGCAATGACGCCCCGCCGCCGCCGATGCTGCCTGTTGTCGCCCTGGTCGGACGTCCCAACGTCGGCAAATCCACCCTCTTCAATGCGCTGACCCGCAGCCGAGACGCGCTGGTCGCGGATCGGCCCGGTGTGACCCGTGATCGCCATTACGGCGTCTGCCGACTCGGTGCGTCGCCGTTCGTGGTGGTGGATACCGGCGGTCTTTCGGGTCACGACGCGGACATCGACGTGCTGACCGCGCGCCAGGTGCGCCTCGCGATCGCCGAGGCGACGGTGCTGGTGCTGGTCACCGATGCCCGTGAGGGCCTGCTGCCGCAGGATCGCAGCGTGCTCGACGAGCTGCGCCGCAGCGGCAAGCCGCTGCTGATCGCGGTCAACAAGACCGACGGCCTCGATGAACAGGACGCCCTCGCCGAGTTCGCAGCGCTCGGCATCGCTGCCACTCTGCCACTGGCGGCGGCGCACTCGCGCGGACTGGAAGGGTTGCTGGACGCTCTTGCCGGGCACCTGCCGCCTGCGGCCGGAACCGAAGCCGAGGCAGTCGTCGACGCCGGGGTGCGCGTCGCCATCCTCGGACGCCCCAACGTCGGCAAGTCGACCCTGGTCAACCGTCTGCTGGGCGAGGACCGCCTGGTGGTGTCGGCCGTCGCCGGGACCACCCGCGATCCGATCCGCGTGCCGCTCGAGCGCGACGGGCACCACTACGTGCTGATCGACACCGCCGGCGTGCGGCGTCGCGGCCGGGTCGAGGATGCGCTGGAGAAATTCAGCGTGATCAAGACTTTGCAATCACTCGAGGCGGCCGAGGTGGCGGTGCTGCTGATCGACGCCGGCGAAGGCATCACGGATCAGGACCTGGCCCTGATCGGCCATGTTCTCGATGCCGGCCGCGCGCTGGTGATCGCCGCCAACAAGTGGGACGGGCTCGACGCCTACCAGCGTCAGCAGTGTCGCAGCGGGCTCGAACGGCGGCTTGATTTCGTGGCCTGGTCGAAGACAGTCTTCGTCTCCGCACTGCACGGATCGGGGTTGCGCGAACTGATGCGTGCCGTCGATCGCGCCCATCTCGCGTCCACCCGCGAGCTGACCGCCTCGGCGCTCACCCGCGCGCTCGAGCAGGCGTATGCCGGCCACCAGCCGCCGCTGGTGCGCGGCCATGCGCCCAAGCTGCGTTATGCGCATCCGGGCGGACGCAACCCGCCGACGATCGTGATCCACGGCTCGCGTACCGCGCACATCGCCGACAGCTACCGGCGTTACCTCGAGAATTTCTTCCGCAAGCGCTTCAAGCTGGAAGGCACTCCGGTGCGCATCGAATTCCAGGATGGCGAAAATCCCTACGCCGGCCGCCGCAACGTGCTGAGCGAACGGCAACAGCAGAAGCGCCGCCGCCTGTTGCAGCACGTGCGCGGCAAGCACTGACGACATCGCCGCCGCGCCGCGCTAGTGTGGTGTCTCGGAAGTACGCGCCAGCGATTGCCGATGGATTTCGGTGCGAGACCAGGCGCGACGAGGAATCATGGCCGCGCCATGGCGACGGGGCTCAACGCCGTATCGCGCCGAAAGACGCGGGAATGATGGATGCGTATTTCCGAGACACCACACTAAGCTTGTACTCATGAGCGCAACCGTCCTTGCCAGTGCACCACAGCGCATCAGCTTCGACGAGGCGCGCGCGATCGTGCAGACGCTGGCGGCGGCGCGTGCGCGGCCAATCGAGTGCATCGACGTCGGGGCCGCTGCCGGCCGCATCCTGGCGCAGCCGCTGCACGCACCTTGTGCGTTGCCGGCTTTCGCCAATTCGGCGATGGACGGCTATGCGCTGCGCGCCGCGGACCTGCCAACGACAGGCGAGCGCACGCTGCGCCTGATCGGCCGGCAGCTGGCCGGAATGGCGCCGGCACCGGAGGTGGCACCCGGCACCTGCGTGCGCATCACCACCGGCGCGCCGTTGCCTGCAGGTGCCGATACCGTGGCGATCCAGGAACGCGTGCGCGTCGAGGGCAATGCCGTCATTGTCGGCGCCGGAACCGCCGCCGGCGCCAATGTGCGCGCCGTCGGCGAGGACTTCGCAGCGGGTGCCGAGGTCCTGGCGGCCGGGCGCGTGCTGGACCCGGGTGCGCTGGCGCTGCTGGCGAGTTTCGGCGTGCTCGAGGTCAACGTGCATCGGCGTCCGCGGGTGGCGATCCTGACTACCGGTGACGAACTGGTGCCGGCGGCGGCCACACCCGGCTTCGGCCAGTTGCGCGACAGCAACGGGCCGATGCTGGCCGCGCTCGCGGCGGCAAGTGGTGCAGAGGTGGTGGCGGTGCGCCACGTCGGCGATGACGCGCAGGCCACCGAGCAATCGCTGCGAGCGCTGGCAGCGATGGCCGACGTGCTGCTGACCAGCGGTGGCGCTTCGGTCGGCGATGCGGATTTGCTTCCGCAGCTGGCGCAGCAGCATGGCCGGGTGCATTTCTGGAAAGTGCGAATCAAGCCGGGCATGCCGGTGCTGGCCGCCGGGATCGGGTCGGCGTTGTGGTTCGCGCTGCCCGGCAACCCGGTGTCCGCGGCGGCGACATTTCTCGGCCTGGTGCGTCCGGTGCTGCACCAGCTGGGTGGGCGCGAGCCGCCGTGCGTACTGCACGCGGTGCTGACGCATGCGGTAAGCAAGTCCCACGACCGCGCGGAATTCCTGCGTGGCCGTCTGGGTTGCGGCGCCGATGCCCGCCTGGCGTTCGCAGCTCATGCGCGGCAGGGGTCCGCACAGCTCTCGGGGCTGGCCGTGGCGAACAGTCTCGGCTTGATCCCGGAAGGCGCACGCGAGCTGGTGGCGGGCAGCGTGATCGAGGTCTTGCCGCTGCCGGCGCTGTGGCCATGAGCGCACCGGACGTTGCTGGCGCGATCGAGCAGCTGGATGCAGGCGAGGCGCGCCGGCGGCAGTTGGACGGCGCGCTCCTGATCGACGTGCGCGAGGACGACGAGCGCGCCCTCGGCTTGCCGGACGGCGCAGTCGGCATGCCGGGTGAGCGCCTGCTGCGCGAAATTGCCGCGCTGGCGTCGCCGGATCGCGAGCTGCTGTTGATCTGCGCCGCGGGGCAGCGCTCGCTGCGGGCAGCGCAGGCCCTGCGGACACGCGGCTATCGCCGGGTTGCCTCGGTGGCGGGCGGCTTCGGGCGCTGGCTGGCCGCCGGGCTGCCGGTGCAGGCCGGCATGCCTGATGCCGATGCGCAGGACCGCTACGCGCGCCAGCTTCGCCTGCCGCAGGTTGGCGCAGCCGGTCAGGCGCGGCTGTCTGAGTCGCGGGTCGCGCTGATCGGCGCCGGTGGCCTTGGCTCGCC
>JAKAZT010000181.1 GCA_021815695.1 Pseudomonadota bacterium | reverse complement strand
CGAAGGACGCGTGATCGCCGCCACCGCCGCCAATCTGTTTGCGGTGATCGACGACCGTTTGTGCACGCCGCGGCTCGACCGCTGCGGCGTGGCGGGTGTCGCCCGCGCCGAGGTCATGGCGCAGGAGCCGACGACCGAGCTGGATCTCGATCCCGCCGCACTGGGGCGCGCGCGCGAGATATTCCTGACCTCCGCCGTGCGCGGCGTGCTGCCGGTAACGATGCTCGCGGATCGCGCGCTCGCGGTCGGGCCGGTGACGCGCGCGCTGCAGGCGCACTGGCGCGTGCGCGGACTGCTGCCGGGCCGCGCGTCATGAGTCGTCACGGTACGTGGCGCATCGGCCTGGTGGCGGTCGCCGGACTGCTGGCGCTGGCGATCGCCAGCGGCGCCTGGCTGGTTCACGACTATCGCCGGTTCACGGCGGTCCCGCTGGCGGTCGGCGCCAGCGCGCAGACCCTCGACGTGGCGCGCGGCACCAGTCTGCGCGGCATCGTCGCCGAGCTGCGGCAGCGGCGCCTGACGGACGCGCCGTGGCCCTACTGGCGCCTGCTGGCCACGGCGATGGGCGTGTCCAGCCGGCTGCACGCCGGCGAGTACGCGCTCGCGCCCGGCGTCACGCCGCGGGCGCTGCTGACGCAGATGGCCGAAGGCCGTGTGGTGCAGCATCTGTTCACGCTCGTGGATGGCTGGAACTTTGCCGAGGTGCGCGCGGCGCTGGCGCGGGCGCCCAAGCTGCGCCACCTCAGTGCCGGCATGAGTGACGCCGCGATCGCGCAGGCGGTCGGTCTGCCGGCCACCCATCCCGATCCCGAAGGCTGGTTCCTGCCGCAAAGCTACGCCTACGTCATGGGCGACAGCGATCTCGATGTATTGCGACGCGCGCATGCGGCGATGAACGCGCTGCTGGCCCGGCTTTGGCCCGCGCGCGCGCAGGGTCTGCCGCTGCAGACGCCGTACGACGCGCTGATCCTCGCCTCGATCGTCGAGAAGGAGACCGCGCAGTCCGACGAGCGCGCGCGCATCGCCGGAGTCTTCGAGCGCCGTCTGCAGATCGGCATGCGCCTGCAGACCGACCCGGCGGTGATCTACGGCATGGGCGCGGCGTACCACGGCAACATCACGCGCCACGACCTCGAAACCGACACGCCCTACAACACCTACACCCGCGGCGGCCTGCCGCCGACGCCGATCGCGATGCCGGGCGAGCCGGCCCTGGAGGCGGTGCTGCATCCCGCGGCCGGCAAGTCGCTGTATTTCGTCGCCAAGGGCGACGGCACGCACGTGTTCTCCGCCACGCTCGAGGAGCAGAACCGTGCAGTGGCGCTCTATCAGCTGCACCACAAGCCATGAGCCGCGGACGGCTGATCACGCTGGAGGGCGGCGAAGGCGCCGGCAAGAGCACGCTGCTGGCAGGTCTGCATGCGCATCTCGAGGCGCACGGTGTCGCGCTTGTGCTGCCACTGCCGCGTGAGCCGGGCGGCACCGATCTGGGTGAAGCCGTGCGGGCGATGCTGCTCGATCATGCGTTCCGGGGGATGTCGCCGGAAGCCGAGCTGCTGCTGATGTTCGCAGCGCGCGCAGAGCTGGTTCGCAAGGTGATCGTGCCGGCATTGGCTGCAGGTCGCTGGGTACTCTGCGACCGGTTCACCGACGCCAGTTACGCCTATCAGGGTGGTGGTCGCGGCCAGCCTGCGGCGCGTATCCGAGAGCTCGAGCGCTGGGCCGCGCTGGACCTGCAGCCGGATCTGACCTTCCTGCTGGATCTCAGCGTGGAGGAGGGTCGCGCGCGCAGGAGCGGCCGCGGTGACGCGGATCGCATCGAGAGCGAGGAAGACGCCTTCTTCGAGCGCGTGCGCGCCGCCTACCGTGCGCGCGTCGCCGAGGAGCCGCAGCGCTTTCGCGTGCTCGACGCGCGCGCGCCGGCCGCCGCGGTGCTGGACGCCGCCTGCGCGGCGCTGCGTCCGCTGCTGGAGGATCGCGGGGCATGATCCCGCCGCCCTGGCATGCCGAGCCGTGGGCCCAGATGCAAGGGCGCCTGCAGGCCGGCCGCATGCCGCATGCGCTGCTGCTCGGCGGCCCCGCCGGGGTCGGCAAGCGGGCGTTCGCCGAGCGCCTGGCGCGGCGTCTGCTGTGCACGACGCCGGCGGCGGAGGGCGAGGCCTGCGGCCACTGCCGCGGCTGCGTGCTGTATGTCGCCGGCACCCATCCGGACCTGTTGCGGATTGGCCTGGAACCCAATCGCGAGGGCAAGCCGCGCAGCGAGATCGTGATCGACCAGGTGCGGCGCCTGTGCGACCGGCTGACGCTGTCCAGCCAGTTCGGCGGCTGGAAGGTGGCATTGCTGGACCCGGCCGATGCGCTGAATGCGGCCGCCGCCAACGCCCTGCTGAAAACGCTGGAGGAGCCAACCCGAGACGCCCTGCTGCTGCTGCTCGCCGACGCACCGATGCGGCTTTCCGCGACGATCCGCAGCCGTTGCCAGCGGCTGCCGTTTCGCGTGCCGACGCGCGCGCAAGCACAAGCCTGGCTGGCCACGCAGGAGCTGCCGGATGCGGCGGCCGCGCTCGATGCGGCGGCCGGCAATCCCGGTCTTGCCTTGCGTCAGGCGGCGGACGGCGCGCTTCCCCGTCGCCAGGCGGTGCGCCGTGATCTGGCTGCCCTGGTCGGCGGCAGCGCCGACGCGCAGGCGCTGGCGCATGACTGGCACCAGGATGAACCGGTGCAGCGGTTGTGGTTTGCGGCACAGGCGTTGGCCGATGAACTGCGCGCGCGGGCAGCCGGCCGGCGCGGCCCGCTCGGCGGCAGCACCGGCGCAGCGACGCTGAGCGCGCTGTATGCGCAGGCCAATCATGCCCGCGAACAGTTGCGCGGGCCGCTGCGCGGCGAGCTGGTCCTGTTGGACCTGCTCAGCCAGCGCTGGACCTGAACGTGCGG
>JAKAZT010000180.1 GCA_021815695.1 Pseudomonadota bacterium | reverse complement strand
GAGGACCGCAGCGCCCAGCGCTCGTGATCGCGCCAGCGCCCGCCGATCTTGAGATAGCGCGGCGAATAGCCTTCCCGCTGAAACCCGCACGAGCGCACCAGCGCGATGGAGGCGACGTTGCCCGGCTGGATATTGGCCTCCAGCCGATGCAGCCTGAGTGCGGTGAAGGCATGGCGTGCCACGGCCTTGAGTCCCGCGCGCATCAGCCCCTGATGCTCGTGGCCGGCGAAGGCGTAGTAACCCAGATACCCGCTGCAGAACACGCCCATCACGACCTGGGTGAGGTTGACCACGCCGACGATTTGCCGCGTCGTTCGCAGGCAGACCAGAAATGCCTGGTTGCCCGGTTGCTCCATGCGTCGTCGATAGGCTGCGTATTGCGCGGGCGTGGCTGGTGCCTGCACCCACGCGCCGTGCAGGGCGCGGCTGGTACGGGCGAGTCGCAGGAACTCGGCCTGGTCCGAAACGGCGGGAGGGCGGAGATCGATGCGTGCGGGCATGGTCTTGCGGCTCTCAATCTTCGGCGGCGTGCCGCTTGCGGCGCGTTTGCGGGACGGCGGGACCGGGTTGCTTGCCCCGCGTGATGCGAACACAGCGGCCCAGATCGAGCACGGCCTGTTCTTCGGACATCGCCGATGCTTGCGCGGAGATCGCATCCGGAACCCACGCCGGAAAGGCAACCTCCCGAGTGACGTGATTCCCGGAGGCGGTGTGGATCTCGTCAACCCGGGCGAGCCACCGGATCGGGAAGTGCCGTGCCGCGCGGACGAGCGCCGGCCAGAGTCGCCGATGGACATAGGTGATCCGGCCGTCGACGAGGCGGCATACGAGGATGACGCGCGAGTCGCGCAGCGCACGGGTGAGTTCGTAGATCGCTTGGCGCCGCGGATGCGCCCACCAGTTCCCGCGGATCGGTGCACCCGCGATGGCAGCGGCCAGGGCAGGCACCGATCCCGTCGCCGCCTCCAGGACGACGCCGTGTTTGCGCACGAATGCGGCCGCCTGGCGCGGCGTCATGGGGTACTCGTTGCCGCAGGCCGGCCGGGGCCGCCCCCGGGCTGCGCATGCGCAGCGGTCACTGGCACCCCCGCAGTTGCGAGCGCAGGTGGGACGCCTCGGCCTCCAGCGCCGGCTTGGCGTCCTGGAAGGCGTTGCGCAGCTTGTGCTCGACCGCGTCGTACTGCTGCTGCACGCGCCGGCAGATCTCGGCGCGCGGCAGCGGTTCGCAACGGTCCTGCACCGAGGTGTAGTAACCGGCGATGCGGCTGGCGACGTGCGGCGTCGGTCCGACGCCGGGCGCGGAGATGCCGGCGCCGCCGGGACCGTAGGTGCGCGCCAGCGGCATCGAGATCGCTCCGAGCACGCCGATGGGTGCCAGGTAGGACGGCGGGTTGCCGTCGGAGCTGACGTAGCGTTTGCCGTCGGTGGCGCGGTAGCAGGCGTAGAGCTGCGGCAGCGGGGCGGGCGGCGGCGCGGCGGGCGATGGTGGCGCGGGCGCGGCTGCGGGCATGGAGGGCGGCGGCGGTACCGGCGCGCTGGGCACGCTGTCGGGCAGGACGATCGTGCTGGCCTTCTGGCCCGCGGCACAGGGCTGGTCCTGATACGCCACCACGCCGCCGGCGCCGATGCAGCGGTACACGGTCGTCGCCGCGACCGGCGCGGCGGCGAGCAGCGGGAGCAGCAGCAACAACGGCATCACGTGGCGCATGGCAGCCTCCGGCGCATCGATGATGCTACACCGGCGGTGGTCATGCGCCGGCTGTCTGCGGCACCATCGCGGCCTGTCCACGATCCTGCGGAGTCTGCGGATGAATCCCCTGCGCGTCGATCTTTTCAGCGATACCAAGACCCGGCCCACACCGGCGATGCGCGCGGCGATGGCCGGCGCCGAGGTCGGCGACGAGCGCGCCGGCGAGGACCCGACGGTCACGGCGCTGGAGGCGCGCGGCGCCGCGCTGCTGGGCAAGCCGGCGGCGGTCTATCTGCCCTCGGGCACGATGTGCAACGAGATCGCGCTGGCGGTGCATTGCCGGCCCGGCGAGGCGGTGCTGTGCGAGGCCACGGCGCACATCGTCGGCTTCGAGGCCGGCGGTCCGGCGGCGCTGGCCGGGGTGATGCTGGAGCCGATCGCCGGCACGCGCGGGATGTTCGATGCCGATCAGCTCGAGCGCCACCTGCGCGCCGACAATCTGCAGGCGCCGCTGCAGCGGCTGGTCGCGGTCGAGCAGACGACCAATCTCGGCGGCGGCGCGGTGTGGTCGCGCGCGGCGCTGGACGCAGTCGCCGACACGGCGCGCGGCGCCGGACTGGCCACGCACATGGACGGCGCGCGGCTGCTCAACGCGGTAGTCGCGAGCGGCACGAGCGCGGCCGACTTCGCGCGCGGCTACGACTCGGTCTGGATCGACTTCAGCAAGGGCCTGGGTGCGCCCGGCGGCGCGATCCTCGCCGGCGGCGCGGGCTTCGTGCGCGAGGCGCGGCGCTGGCAACTGCGCCTCGGCGGCGCGATGCGCCAGAGCGGCATCATCGCCGCGTCCTGCCTGTATGCGCTCGACCATCACGTCGTGCGCCTGGCCGACGACCACGCCCGCGCGCGACGACTGGCGCAGGGATTGGCGAGCATCCCCGGCATCGCCATCGATCCGGCCACGGTGGCGAGCAACCTGGTTTATTTCGAACTGACCGCGGCCGGATGGGACGCCGCGCGGCTGGCCGCGGCCACGCTGGTCGAGGGTGTGCGCCTGTGCCCGATGGGTCCGAAGCGCGTGCGCGCGGTGACCCATCTCGACGTTGACGATGCCGGCATCGATCTGGCGCTGGACGTGATCGCGCGCGCGTTGCGCGCGGCGGGGTGACAAAAAAACGGGCGCCGCGAGGGCGCCCGACGGGTCGGACCAAGCGGACGTCCGGATGTCCGGACGTCCGTTGCTTGCGTTA
>JAKAZT010000179.1 GCA_021815695.1 Pseudomonadota bacterium | reverse complement strand
GCCGTCGCTGCGAACCATCCATGGTGCGTGGCGCCGGCCCGGCCCTCCCTGGGCCGGGCGCTCGGCGGCGCGAACGGCCCTTCAAGGCCGTTCGCGTTGTCCCGCCTCGCCCATCCTTCACGTCCAGACAGGGAATGATGCGGCGGGTCAGCATGTCAGGGCCTCAGCCAGCGTGAAGCGTCCTTCCAGCAGGGCGCGCCCGAGGATCACGCCGGCCGCGCCGGCCGCGCGCGCGGCACGGAGGTCGTCCAGATCGCGCACCCCGCCCGAGGCCTGCACGGCCAGCGTCGGGGCCAGCATGCCGAGGTGCCGGTACAACGCGATGTTGAGGCCGCCCAGCATACCGTCGCGGTCGATGTCGGTGCACAGCAGGTGACGCGCACCGGCAGCCGCATAGGCCTGCACGCGCTCGTCCAGCGTGGCCTCGCCGGCCTGTGTCCATCCGGCCGTCGGCAGCCGCCAGGCACCGTCGCGCTGGCGCGCGTCGAGCGCGATCACCAGACGTCCGGCGCCGAAATTGCGCAGCCAGCCGATCACGGTCTGCGGATCGCGCACGGCGATGCTGCCGACCACCACGCGCGCTGCGCCGGCATCGAGCAGGCGCCGCACATCGGCCGTATCGCGCACGCCGCCGCCCGCCTGCACCTGCAGCCCGATACGCGTCAGCTGCCCGATCAGCGACAGCTGCGTAAAATGCCCGGCGCGCGCGCCATCCAGATCGACCACGTGCAGCCAGTGCGCACCGGCATCGCGGTAGTCCGTCGCTAGCGCCACGGGATCGGCGGCGTAGCGCATCTCGCGGTCGTAGTCGCCCTGCTGCAGGCGCACCACGCCGCCCTCGCGCAGGTCGATCGCGGGGATGATCGTGAAGTTCATAAGCTCAGGAAATTCCGCAGCAGGCACGCGCCCACCGTGGCCGAGCGCTCGGGATGAAACTGCATGCCGCAGATGTTGCCCTCGCGCACCACGGCGCTGAAGGCGCCGCCGTGGTCGGCGCAGGCCAGCGTGTGCGCGCCGACCGGCGCCGCGTAGCTGTGCACGAAATAGGCAAAGGCGGGATCGTCCAGGTCCGCGAGCAGCGGATCGCGCGCCAGCACCTGCAGCCGGTTCCAGCCCATGTGCGGCACGCGCAGGCCGGCTTGCTGCGGCAGGTGACGCACCGTGCCCGGCAGCAGGCCCAGGCATTCGGTGTCGCTCTCCTCGGAGCGCTCGAACAATAACTGCATGCCCAGACACACGCCCAGCACCGGCTGACGCAGGCCGCGCAGCACTTCCACCAGTCCGGCCTTGCGCAGCAGGCGCATGCCCGGCCCGGCGGCGCCCACGCCGGGCAGGATCACGTGCGAGGCCGCGCGGATGCGTGCGGCCTCGGCGGTCAGCTGCGCGTCCACGCCTAGGCGCGCGAGCGCATAGCGCAGCGAGCCAATGTTGGTGCCGCCGGCCTCGACCAGCACCACATCCGGCGATCGCGCGCTCACAGCACGCCCTTGGTGCTGGGCAGCACATCGCCCTCGCGCCGCAGCGCCGTGCGCAGCGCGCGCGCCACCGCCTTGAAGCAGCCCTCGACCATGTGATGCGCGTTCTCGCCGCGCACTTCCAGGTGCAGGTTGGCGCCCAGGCTGTCGCACAGCGAGCGGAAGAAGTGCGGCACCAACTCGGTGGGCAGGTCGCCCACGCGCTCGCGCGGGAACCTGCCGTCGAAGACGAAATACGGCCGTCCGGACAGATCGAGCAGCGCGCTGATCCGGCTCTCGTCCATCGGCAGGCGCACGCGGGTCGCCTGCGTCGCCGTGGTCGTCGGTATGGCAGGAGCGTCCGTATCGGCCGCGACCTCGGCATCGCCGTAGCGGCCGATGCCGCGCTTGTCGCCCAGTGCCTCGCGCAGCGCCTGCCCCAGCGCCAGCGCGCAGTCCTCGACGGTGTGGTGCTCGTCGATCTCGAGGTCGCCGCGGGCTTCCAGTTCGAGCGCGAAGCCGCCGTGCTTGCCCAGCTGCTCGAGCATGTGATCGAAATAGCCCAGGCCGCTGTGCACCCGTGGCGGCATCGGTGCATCCAGATCGACGCGCACCGCGATGCGCGTCTCGCGGGTGACGCGCTCGACGCGCGCGATGCGCGGCGCATCGCACAGCAGATGTGCGATTTCGATCCACGGCATGCCCTGCGCGCCGACCCGTAGCCCGCGCACGCCCAGGTTCGCGGCGAACTGCAGGTCGGTGTCGCGGTCGCCGACCACCGCCGAGGCGGCGCGGCTCCAGCCGTCGTCGGCCAGATAGTGGCGCGCCATGCCGACGCCCGGCTTGCGGGTGTCGCGGCCCTCGTGCGGCAGGCTGCGGTCGATCAGGATCTCGCGGAAGCGGATGCCCTGCGACTCCAGCACCTGCAGCAGCAGCCGCTGCGGACCCTCGAAGGCGCTCTCGGGAAACGCGTCGGTGCCGAGGCCGTCCTGGTTGCTGACCATCACCAGCTCGTAGCCGGCGGCCACGCAGCGCTGCAACGCGGCGATCACGCCCGGCAGCAGCGCCAGTTTCTCGTAGGCATCGATCTGCTCGTCGGCGGGCTCCTCGATCAGGCAGCCGTCGCGATCGACGAACAGTAGCTTGCGCGGACTCATGCGGCCTCCCGGCGCGCAGCCAGCGCGGCCAGCAGGGCGTCGTTCTGCTCCAACGTGCCGATGCTGATGCGCAGCGCGTCCGCCAGCCCGGGATAGCGGCGGATGTCGCGCACCACGATGCCGGCCCGCAGCAGATCGGCATACACCGCCGCCGCATCGGTGAAACGTACGGCGAGAAAGTTGGCCTGCGAGGGCAGCACCGCGCGCACTCCGGGCAGCGACGGCAGCGCCGCCGCGAGCCGGGTGCGCTCGCCGCGCACGGTCGCGATGCGCTCGCGCACCAGCGCCGCACCCCCGTCCTGCAGCACGGCCAGCGCGGCATCGACGCAGGGCGTCG
>JAKAZT010000178.1 GCA_021815695.1 Pseudomonadota bacterium | reverse complement strand
TGGCCGGCGGCGCCGAACGCGAACTGCGGCGGTACGAACACCTGCCAGCGGTCGCCCGGCACCATCAGCGGCAGAACCTTCTGCCAGCCCAGGATCATCTTGTCGACCACGAACGTGATCGGCTTGCCGTTGGCGTAGGAACTGGCGAACTCCTGGCCGTTGGGCAGCGCGGCGCGGTAGTTCAGCGTGACCGTGGAGGTCGCGGTGGGATGCTGCGTGGCGGTACCTTTTTCCAGCACGCGGTACTGGATGCCGTCGGGCAGCGTGATCACGCCCGGCTTGGCTTTGTTCTGCGCCAGGAAGGTTTCGCTGGCCTGCAGATTGGCAGCCGCCACCTTGCGGTAGGCGGCGATGGCCTGCGCGCGCATGCGCTGTTGCAGACCGGCCAACTGCTGGCGCATGTCGGCAATGGGAACCGCCGGGGTTTCCTTGGCGTAGGCATCGTCGAAACCCTGGATCAGGCGCTTGCTGTCCACATCCACCTTGTTGTTGGCCAGGTTGCTGCCGACCTCGAAGCCGATGGCGTAGGAGAGCTGCTCGCGGTTGACGGGAATCGGCGCGACCTGCGCGGGCGCCGAGCTGGCGGCGGCCGGCGCCGATGCCGGTTGGGCAAACGCGCTGAGGGGCAGACTAGCGGCCAGAAGCAGCACGGTGGACTGGGCAAGCATGCGCATGCGGTTCTCTCTCGGATGGGATCGTGCTCGGCTCGAAACCGTGCCGAGCGTAGAGTCATGCCGGACCCCAAAGGTTCCCGGCACCTTAACATTCGGACCACGCGGCCATCGGGTCAAGTCGCCGCGCGGACCGCGACTGCGCATAGCAAAATGGGCAGTTCTCAAAACCGCTCCGATGTGCCGCCGCGACGAGCACGCCAGTGCCGGTCGCGACGAAGGTGGTGCGGCTTTGCCGCGCCTGTTTGCTGGCATGTAGTCGCTTTGAATCGGGCGGCAAGATGCCCGGTTTTGCGAATTGATCTATGGAGTATCGCGATGTCCTACACCACCCTGATCAGCCAGGACCATGCTGGCGTGCGGCGCCTGACCATCGATCGCGCGGACAAGCTCAACGCGCTGAACCGGCAGGTGCTGGCGGAACTCGCCGGCGCCGTGCAGCAGGCGCGCCACGACGACAGCGTGCGCGTGCTGGTGCTGGCCGGCGCCGGCGAGAAGGCCTTCGTGGCCGGCGCCGACATTGCCGAAATGGCCGACCTCGATCCCGCGCAGGCGCAGAACTTCGCGCGGCAGGGTCAGGCACTGATGCGCGCCATCGAGACGCTGGGCAAGCCGGTGATCGCGCGTATCCAGGGCTATGCGCTGGGCGGCGGCCTGGAGCTGGCCATGGCCTGCCATCTGCGCATCGCCAGCACGCACGCGCGCCTGGGCCAGCCGGAGATCAATCTCGGGCTGGTCCCGGGCTTCGGGGGCACGCAGCGGCTGCCGCGCCTGTGCGGGCGCGGCGCGGCGCTGGAGCTGTGCCTGCTGGGCGCGCCCGTCGATGCCGCACGCGCGCAGGCGCTGGGCCTGCTGACACGCGTGGTCGAGCCCGAGCAGCTCGATGCCGAGGTCGAACGCGTCGCGCAGCAGCTGGCTCGGTCGGCGCCGATCGCGCTGCGCCACATCTTGGCCAGCGTGATCGAGGGCGGCGAATGCGCGCTGGATCAGGCGCTGCTGCTCGAGCAGCAGGCCTTCGCTCTGTGTTTTGCCAGCGCCGACATGCGCGAGGGCACGCGCGCCTTCATCGAGCGGCGCAAGGCCGTATTCAGAGGGGCGTGATGTCGGGTCAGCGCGACGCGAACGCACGCAAGCCGTATGTAGCAAACGGTTGACCCTGTCGCCGCGCACAAACTAAAGTGCGCGCGTTTCGCGGGTCGCCCCGAAGCGTTTTCAAGGCCGATGCCGAGTCCCATGGACAGCTATCCGAGTACCCCCGCAGCGAGCGTGCTCCGTGCGCGTCTCGCTGCCCTGACGACAGACCGCGCCGCGCGCGCGGGCGGGCACTCGTAACGTCCCGCTCGCCTCCGTCCGCGGACTGGAGGTGAGCCATGCTGTTTCTCTATCTCGACGGGTTCGATCGCCGCCATGCGCCTGATGCGCGCGGCCCGCGCGTTTGCCCGGTTCTGGTTCCGCGCGTGACACCGGCGCCGCAATCCGAGCGGCCGCGTCCGATGCTGTGCTGGACGCCAGCGGCCGCTGGCCGCCTGTACACGCTCCGGACGCGCACGAGCTGACACATCCCACGATCAAGCTTGCGCAGCGCCGGCGTGCCGACGCTGCGCGTCGACCTGGAATCCGCCGATGTACTTGAACACGCTCCTCCGGCCCGCCCGTGCCGCAACCCTGCTGGCCGCGCTGGCACTACTCGGCAGCACCCGCACACGCGCGCACGCCGCCACCCCGCCACCTCTGTTCGTGCCGCAGTTTCTCGGCGCGCAGACCACCTGGATCGGGCAGAAGCTCGATTCTTTCCGCGCCGCCTACAGCGGTCCGCTCAGCCTGCGCGCGCAAGGCGATCAGGCGCTGACGCGCACCTGGGGCGTGTACCTCGGCATGCGCTTGCCGCAACACCTGGCGCTGTATCTAGACACCGAGCTATTCCGTGGCCGCGGTCTCAACGATGGCACCGGCCTGGCCGGCTACGTCAACGGCGATGCCGTGCGCGCCGGACCGGGCGGGCGCCAGATTCCCTACATCGCGCGCGCCTACCTCGACTGGAACCTGCCGCTGTCCGGCGCCGACACGGCCACTGCGGCCGCGCAGGATCAACTGCCCGGCGCGGTTGCCGACGCGCGCATCGAGCTGAAGCTGGGCCGCTTCGCGGTCGGCGACGACTTCGACAAGAACCGCTACGCCAACGACACCCGCCAGCAGTTCCTGAACTGGGATTTCATCAACGCCGCCGCCTACGACTACGCCGCTGACAC
This sequence comes from Pseudomonadota bacterium, assembly GCA_021815695.1. Taxonomy (GTDB): domain Bacteria; phylum Pseudomonadota; class Gammaproteobacteria; order Xanthomonadales; family Rhodanobacteraceae; genus Metallibacterium. The sequence continues at coordinate 63 of JAKAZT010000178.1, read as the reverse complement.
GCGTGGTTACAGCAATGGTTTCGTTGCCGCGCTGGTGCAACCGCGCTGGACGTTGCGCTACGG
>JAKAZT010000050.1 GCA_021815695.1 Pseudomonadota bacterium | reverse complement strand
AGCGGCGGTATTCGCGCTGCCGATTGACGCCGGGGATGCCCATCGCCAGCACCGCGTCGGCCGCCTCGGGACTCATCTGCCGCTTGAGATAGACGAACTCGCGATCGTCGCGCTGCTCCAGCCGGCGCTGCAGTTCGGCCGGATCGGCACCCAGCGCCTTGGCCAGTTGCGCGATGCGGTCGGCATGCTGCAGCAGCACCTGCGGATTGGCCCACAGCGACTCCACCGGCGTCGACACCGCCAGCGGCTCGCCGTTGCGGTCGAAGATGGTGCCGCGCGAAACCGGAATCGGCACCTCGCGCAGAAAGCGCGCGTCGCCCTGCTCCTGCAGAAATTTCTTGCGCACCACCTGCAGGTCGATCGCGCGCGCGACCAGTCCCACCGAGGCCAGCCCCAGCAGCGCGGCCACCAGCGCCAGACGCCGGCGCGCGCTCGGACCCTGGCTGCGATGCGGGCGCGGCACGGACGCTTCGGGGCCGGGGCGCAGGCTCATCGGCGGATCACCCGGATGTCCTGCGGCAACGGATTGATCATGCCCAGCTGCCGGCGCGCGACCTGCTCGATGCGCGCGGGATCGGCCCAGGTCGCCTGCTCCAGCTCGAGCCGGCCGAATTCGACGTTCAGCGCGTCGCGCTGGTTCTGCTGCACGGTCAGCCGCATGAACAGCTCGCGGCTCTCGTTGCGCGACCACACCACCGCGATCGCGCTGGTCAGCATCGCGATCAGCAGCACGCCGTCGAGCAGCAGCCAGGCTCCCTTCATGCGCGCTTCCCGGCGACACGCAGCACCGCCGAACGCGCGCGCGGGTTGGCGGCGATCTCGGCGGCACCGGGAAACTGCTTGCGCCCGATCGCCACCAGCGGCGGCGCGGCGACCGCCGCCTGCGGCAGACCGCGGCGCACGCGTTCGGGCTGCGGTCCGCGGATGAACTGCTTGACCGCGCGATCCTCCAGCGAGTGGAAACTGATCACCGCCAGGCGCCCGCCCGGCCTGAGCGCGGACACCGCGGCGTGCAGCCCGCGCTGCAGCGCGTCCAGTTCGCCGTTGACGTGGATGCGCAGCGCCTGGAACGTGCGCGTCGCCGGATGCTTGCCGGGCTCGCGCCGGCCCAGCGCGCGCACCAGCAGTTCGGCCAGTTCGCCGGTGCGGGCCAGCGGCGCGGTCTCGCGGCGGGCGACGATCGCGCGGGCGATGCGCCGGCTCATGCGCTCGTCGCCGTAGCGCCACAGCACGTCGGCGATCGTCTCCGCGTCGGCGCGCGCCAGGAACTCCGCCGCGCTCTCGCCGGTCGTGGGGTCCATGCGCATGTCCAGCGGCGCATCGGTCATGAAACTGAAGCCGCGCGCGGCCTCGTCGAGCTGCGGCGACGACACGCCGAGATCGAGCAGCACGCCGTCGAGCCCCGCGGCGGTCTCGCTCCAGTCGGCGAGATCGGCGAAGTTGCCGTGGCGGATGGCGACCCGCGGGTCGGCGCCGAAGGCCGCGCGTGCCGCGCGGATCGCGGCCGGGTCACGGTCCATCAGCAACAGGCGTCCGTGCGGGCCGAGGCGTTCGAGGATCGCGGCAGCATGACCGCCACGGCCGAAGGTGCCGTCGAGATAGCAACCGTCGGGGCGCACGGCGAGACCGGCAACGGTCTCGTCCAGCATCACCGGGATGTGCCGCCCCATCCGCTCCGTCATCGCCGCCACCCCGTGCATCCACTGTCTCCGCTGTCAGGGTGCTGAAAATCGGCGTCCTGCCGCTTTCAGCGTCGCCGGACCGGTGCCAGTCCGGATCCGCTCCCGATGCATGCAGTCCGCGTGAGCCCGTGCACGAACGCGGCATCCCTGCCCCGCGGCCAGGCTGCCGCGGCAGCCCGCTACAGCCTCAGTTCCGCCATGTCCTCGCTGATGTCGCCCTCGCCGATCGTCTGCCGGATCTTGGCCAGGTGCGCCTGCTCGCTCCACAACTCGAACTTGCTGCCCATGCCGAGCAGCACCGCACGCTTCTCGATGCCGGCCGCGGCACGCTGGCTGGCCGGCAGCAGCACGCGCCCGGCGCCATCGGGCTCGAGGTGTGCGGCGGCGCCGACCAGTTTCATCTGCAGCGCGCGATGCACCGCCTTGACGCTGGGCAGCGCGTTGACCTGGTCGCGCACACGCTCCCACTCGGCGAGCGGGAACAGCCACAGGCAACCCTGCTCGAACGGGTTGTAGGCGCAGACCAGACGATTGGCGCAGATTCGCGCAACCAGCTCCCGATAGGCGCCGGGGATGGCCAGCCGGCCCTTGTCGTCCACGCTGATTGCGGTCTCGCCTTGAAACACGTCCCCACCTTTTTCCACAAATTCACACCGATCGCCACCTTAGTCGCAGGTTTTGCGACTGTCAACCGGTTTTTCGCTTATGGATCAAGGAGAAAGGCGAAACTCGGACCTCTCTTCGAGCCTCCTGTGAGAAAGATCACCAAGGCGATTGAATCTATTGAGATCGACACGGGACAGGCCGGCCCCGAAACCGTCGCGTACGCGGCATTCGGGCGTACGCGGCGCTGGCCGACGCGAACGCAGGCGGCTTCAGTTCATGCGCAACCGCTTCCGACGCTCATGCGGCGCCGGATCGACCCGGTGATCGCTGCGGAGATCGCGCTCAGGGAAGCACGGGCTCGACCGGATACGCCGGTGCGCCATCCAGCGCCGCGGCGCAGACGCCGGCCAGTTCGAGCAGGCGCAGGTCCGAACCCGGCGGACCGACGAATTGCAGGCCGGCCGGAAGACCGTCGGGCAGCAGGCCCATCGGGATGCTCACCGCGGGGCAGCCGGCGAGGCTGGCGAACGCGGTGAGGTCGGCCTGCGAATCCGGCACCGGGGCATCGAACGCGAACGCGCCCTGCGGCGTGGTCGGCAGCACCAGCACATCGACCTGTGCGAACAGCCGCCGCGCCTTGAGCTGGGCAGCATCGAGCATGCGGTCGGCGAGCACGTAATCGACGGCACTCCGGCCGTGCGCGTAGTCGAGCATGGCGCGAAATGCCGGTGATACCGGATGCCGGGAGTCGGCGAGATCGGCGGCGTAGGTATGCAGCATCTCGGCTTCCATCAGCAGCAGTCCGGCCCGGCGCATGCGCGCATACGGCCAGTCGCTGAAGTCCACGCGTTGGCGCTCACCCAGCTCGTGCTCGAGCCGCGCCAGGGCCGCGTCGAACAGCGCCTGCATCGGCGCCTCGATGCCGGCCGCGAGCGGATCGGCGAGTACGCCGGTGCGCAGCCGGCCCGGCTCCCAGTCCGGCAGCGCCAGCGCCACGCGGCGGCGGCGCGAACGCGGGTCGTCGGCATCGTGCCCGGCCAGCACCTGCAGCAGAACGGTCAGATCGGCGACCTCGCGCGCCAGCAGGCCGACACAGTCCAGACGCCGCGCCGCCGGCACCAGGCCGCGCGCGGACAGTTCGCCGTGGGTGGGCTTGAGCGCGCAGACGCCGCAGTAGCTGGCCGGAATGCGCACCGAGCCCAGGGTGTCGGAACCCAGCGCCACCGCCACCATGCCGGTCGCGACCGCCACCGCCGAACCGCCCGACGAGCCGCCCGCGGTGTGGCCGCTGCGATGCGGGTTGTGCGTGGCACCGAAGTGCGGATTGGCGGTGACCGCGCCCAGCGCGCCCTCGTCCAGCGCGGTCTTGCCGAGGATCACCGCGCCCGCGGCACGCAAACGGGCGACCACATGGGCATCGTGCGCCGCGACACGATCACCGCGGCCGGGCAGTCCGGCGCGAGTCGGCCAGCCGGCGATGTCGAAGTTGTCCTTGACCGCGACCGGAATGCCGTCGAGACGTCCGAGTACGCCTTCGCGACGGCGGCGCTCGGCGGCCTCGGCCTGCTCGCGCACCAGTTCGGGGCGCACATCGACGAAGGCATGCAGCAGCGGATCGAGGCGGGCCACGGTGTCCAGGCTGATCTCCGCCAGCGCCGTCGGCGTGGTGCGGCCGCCGGCCAGTCCGTGCAGCAGCTGAAACAGGCCGGCGCGGCGCAGTTGCGCGGCGGCGAGCGGTGACTCTGCATCCATCGACATCCTCCCCGGCAAAGCGTTGATCATAACGCCCGCATTGCCGGCGTCGCGCCGAAGCCGGACAATCGAACGCCTGTTCGAGTGATCCCCGCGGCAAGCCCGGAGCGCGCCATGAGCGAACGCGATGTGATGGAGTACGACGTCGTGACCGTCGGCGCCGGCCCGGCCGGGCTGGCCTTCGCGATCCGGCTCAAGCAGCTCAGGCCCGATGCGCGCGTGTGCGTGATCGAGAAAGCCTCGACGGTCGGCGCGCAGATCCTCTCCGGCGCGGTGATCGAGCCGGAGCCGCTCAACGCGCTGCTGCCGGAATGGGGCAAGACCCCGCCGCCGGTCTGCGTGCCGGTGACGAGAGACGAGTTCTGGTGGCTGCGCGGCCCGGACAAGGCGCTGAAAATGCCGACGCCGCCGCAGATGCACAACCACGGCAATTTCATCGTCAGCCTCGGCGCGCTGTGCGCCTGGCTGGCGCCGCAGGCCGAGGCACTGGGCGTGGAGATCTATCCCGGCTTCGCCGCCGCCGAGCCGCTGATCGACGACCGTGGCGCGGTGGCCGGCGTGCGCATCGGCGACATGGGCGTGGCGCGTGACGGCAGCCGCAAGTCCGGCTATGCCCAGGGCATCGACATCAAGGCACCGCTGACGGTGCTCGGCGAGGGCTGCCGCGGAAGTCTGAGCAAGCAGCTGATCGCGCGCTACGGGCTCGATCGCGGTGTCGATCCGCAGACCTACGGCATCGGGCTGAAGGAACTGTGGCAGCTGCCGGCCGGGCGCGGCGAACCGGGCAAGGTGACGCACACGCTGGGCTGGCCGCTGGACCCGGCGACCTACGGCGGCAGTTTCCTGTATCACCTCGACGGCGACCGCGTGGCGGTCGGCTTCGTGGTCGGGCTGGACTATCGCGACCCGCTGTTCTCGCCGTGGGAGGCGTTCCAGCAGTTCAAGCGCCACGCGAGCGTGCAGCCCCTGCTGGAGGGCGGGCAGATCCTCTCCGCCGGTGCGCGCGCGCTGGTCGAGGGCGGTTATCAATCGCTGCCGAAGGTCGAGATGCCCGGCGCGCTGCTGATCGGCGACGCCGCCGGCCTGCTCAACGTGCCCAAGATCAAGGGCACGCACCAGGCGATGCGCTCGGCGATGCTGGCCGCCGAGCACATCGCCGAGCGTGGCGGCAGCGAGGGCTGGGATGCGCGCCTGCGCGCCTCGGCGGTGGTCGCCGAACTGCGCCGCGTGCGCAACATCCGCCCCGGCTTCAACAAGGGACTGTGGCTGGGCCTGGCCAACGCCGGCTGGGAGACCGTCAGCGCGGGGCTGTCGCCGTGGACGCTGCGCAACCACGCCGATCACGCCCAGTTGGCGCGCGTCGATGCACAGCAATCGCCGCGGCGCGACTGGGGCGAGCGCACCCTGCCGCCGCGCGATCGCCTCGCCAGCGTGTACTTCGCCGCGACCGAGCACGACGAGGACCAGCCGGTGCATCTGCAGGTGGCCGACACCGGCATCTGCGTCGGCCGCTGCGCCACCGAATACGCCAATCCGTGCACGCGCTTCTGCCCGGCCGGCGTCTACGAGATGGTCGATGACGCGGCCGGCAAGCGCCTGCAGATCAACGCCGCCAACTGCGTGCACTGCAAGACCTGCGACATCAAGGATCCCTACCAGATCATCAACTGGGTGACGCCCGAGGGCGGCAGTGGCCCCAACTACCAGAATCTCTGAGCCCGCCGCATTGAGCATGCCCCGTTGAGTACGCCGCGATGAAGCGCGCGCCATCCGCGTCACGCGCGCCGGGCTATCACGGCGACGATCGCTGGTTGCTGCTGTGGGCTGCCCTGATCGGCGTGGTCGGCGCGCTGGCCACGGTGGCGTTTCACGAGGGCATGGCCTTCACCGAGCGTCTGGCCACCCAGCATCCCGGCAGCCTGGTGCGCGCGGCCGAGGCCCTCGGACCGTGGCGACGGGTGATCACCCCGGCACTGGGCGGCGTCGCCGCCGGACTGTTCCTGTGGCTGGCGCGGCGCATCGCCAACGGTCGGCAACAGTCGGACTATCTCGAGGCCATCGCCGTCGGTGACGGCCGCCAGAACGTGCGCGGCACGCTGCTGCGCAGTCTGTCCTCGCTGTGCACCATCGCCTCCGGCGGCTCGATCGGTCGCGAGGGCGCGATGGTGTCGCTGTCCGCCGCGACCGGCTCGTGGATCGGCCAGCTCGGGCGCTTCGACGGCGACGACCTGCGCCTGCTGCTGGCCTGCGGCGCCGCCGCGGGCTTCGCCTCGGCCTACGACGCCGCGCTGTCGGGCGCGATCTTCATCGCCGAGATCGTCTACGGCACCCTGGCGATCCGCCGCCTCGGCCCGCTGATGGTGGCCTCGGTGGTCGCCAATGTCACCGTGCACCAGGTGCTGGGCTACGAGCCGGTGTACAAGATCCCCGCACTGCACGTGGCCTCGCTGTGGGAGCTGCCGCTGTTCCTGCTGATGGGGCTGGCGCTGGGCGCGCTGGCACCGCTGTTCATGGGCGCGCTCGACGGCACGCGCGGCCTGTTCAGGCACCTGCCGCTGGGCCTGCCGTTCAAGCTCGCGCTGGGCGGTCTGATCGTCGGCGCGATCTCGGCGTGGCGCCCGGAGGTCTGGGGCAACGGTTACAGCGTCGTCAACGACGTGCTGCAGCACCCCTGGCCGCTGGCGCTGATCCTCGCCGTGCTGATCGCCAAGGTGCTGGCGACCTCCGCCACCACCGGCTCGGGCGCGGTGGGCGGCGTGTTCACGCCGACCCTCTTCGTCGGCGCCCTGCTCGGCCTGCTGGCCGGCAGCGCCGCGCACGCGCTGTGGCCGGGCTCGTCGCTGCCGGCGGTGTACGCGGTGATCGGCATGGGCGCGTTCCTCGCCGCCACCACGCATGCACCGCTGATGTCGTTCCTGATCGTGTTCGAGATGACCCTCGAGTACCAGCTGGTGCCCGCACTGATGCTGTCATGCCTTGCGGCCTATCACGTCTCGCGCGCGATCCGGCCGCGATCGATCTACCACGAGGCCCTGCATCGCGGCATCGCGAGCGAGGAAGACGCCTACGCCGCGCCGCGCGCAGGAACTTCACGCGATGAGTGACAGGCACCTGCCGCGCAACGTGCGCCTGCTGCTGGCCGCGCGCACCGCGCGCAGCGTCGGCCAGGGCGCCACCGTGGCCAGCTTCAGCCTCTACCTGCACGCGCTGGGCTACAGCGGCGCGGCGATCGGCACGGTGCTGATGGCGGGCCTGCTGTTCGGCGCGCTGATGACGCTGATCGTCGGTCCGCTCAGCGACCGCCGCGGCCGCCGCGGCCTGCTGCTGGGCTACGAGGTGGCCGCGGCCGGCGCGGCGCTGGCGGCAATGCTCGCGCGCAGCGAGTGGGTGCTGATCGTCGCCGCCACCGTCGCCGGCTTCGGCCGCGGCGCCAACGGTGCCGCCGGACCGTTCGCGCCGGTCGAGCAGGCGTGGCTGGCGCGCGAGGTCGACGGCGCGGCGCGGCGGCGCACTTTCGCGCTCAACGCCACGCTGGGCTTTCTCGGCATGGCCGCGGGCGCCGCGCTGGTGGCGCTGCCGGCGCTGCTCGGCCACGGCTTTGCCGATGTCGACCATTACCGCCTGCTGTTCCTGCTGCCGCTGGCCGGTTCGCTGGTCTCGATCGCCCTGCTCGGCAGCGCGCGCGAGCCGGCGCCGCTGCCCCCGGCCACGCCGGGTCGTGCGGCCGCGCGCGCCGCGGCGCACGTGACGCGCGCGGAAAACCGCCAGCTGCGGCGCCTCGCACTGACCAACGCCATCAACGGGCTCGCCATCGGCATCATCGGCCCGCTGATGGCGTACTGGTTCGCGCGCCGCTTCGCCCAAAGCCCGGCGGCGATCGGTCCGGCGCTGGCCGCCAGCTTCGTGCTCGCGGCAGCCGGCTCGGTGCTGAGCGGCAAGCTCAGCCTGCGCTTCGGCGCGGTGCGCTCGGTGGTGTGGATGCGCCTGATCGGTCTGCTGCTGCTGCTGGCGACGCCGTACGCGCCGGTGTTCGGCCTGGCGGTCGTGCTGTACGCGCTGCGTGCCGCGTTCAACCAGGGCACCGCGGGCGCGCGCCAGGCGGTTGCCGCCGGGCTGACCCGCGCCGAGCGTCGTGGCCTCGCCGCCAGCGTGCAGAACCTGTCGCTGCAGATCCCGCGCGCCGCCGGCCCGGTGCTGGGCGGCTGGCTGATCCACGCCGGCCAGTTCACCACGCCGTTCCTGATCGCCGCCGCGCTGCAGGCGCTGTATCTGTATCTCTATCGGCGCTACTTCGGCGCCCTCGACGACCTTCCGGCCTGAATCCGCATGCATCCTGCCGCAGCACCCCGCATCGCCCTCGTCACCGCCGCCGCCGCGCGCACGCTGGATGACGATCTCGCACCGCTCGCTGCCGCGTTGGCAGCGCAAGGCGCGGTGGTGACGATCGCCGACTGGGACGATGCCACGATCGACTGGTCGGGCTTCGATCTCGCCCTGCTGCGCTCGACCTGGGACTACAGCCTGCGCCTGCCCGAGTTTCTCGCCTGGGTGGCGCGGGTGACGACCCGGACCCGCCTGCTCAATCCGCCGGAGGTCGTGCGCTGGAATACCGACAAGCACTACCTCGGCGAGCTGGCGCGCGCCGGCGTGGCGGTGGTGCCGGGCGCCTTCGTCGAACCCGGTGCGGATGCGGACGCGGCGCTGCGCGCGTTCCTCGCCGCGCACGCGGCCCATACCGACTTCGTGATCAAGCCCTGCGTCGGTGCCGGCTCGCGTGATGCGCAGCGCCATCGCCGCGACGACCCGGACGCGGCGGACGCGCACCTGCGACGCCTGCTCGATGCCGGCCGCAGCGCGCTGCTGCAGCCCTATCTTGATCGCGTCGATGCCGACGGCGAAACGGCGCTGCTGTTCTTCGACGGCGCCTTCAGTCACGCCATCCGCAAGGGACCGCTGCTGCGCCGCGACGAGGGCCCGACGCGGGCGCTGTTCGCGCCCGAGCACATCCAGGCACGCACGCCGGGCGCCGACGAGCTGGCGCTCGCAAGGCGGACGCTGGCAGCGATTCCGTTCGCGGGCCCGCTGCTCTACGCACGCATCGATCTGCTGCGCGACGCGCGCGGCCGGCCCGTGGTCCTCGAACTCGAACTGGCCGAGCCCTCGCTGTTTTTCGCCAGCGCAGCCGGCAGCGTCGAGCGCTTCGCCGCCGCGGTGCTGGCGCGGGCACTGCCGCGCGGCTGAGCAACAACTCGCAGCCGGATGCCGCGGCGCAAGACCGCTCCGGAGGGCGCACGGGACTCAATAGGCCGGCGCGCGATGCCAGCGCCACGCGGTCTCGATGATGGCGTCGAGTTCGCGGTACCGGGGCCGCCAGCCCAGCTGCCCGCTCGCCCGCACGGCGGACGCCACCAGCGTCGGCGGATCGCCCGGGCGGCGCGGCGCCAGCGTGCATGCGATACGCCGGCCGGAGACGCGCTCGGCCGCCGCGATCACCTCGCGCACGCTGAATCCGGCACCGTTGCCGAGGTTGAAGGCATGGAATCCCGGCCGGTCCGCCATCAACGCGAGCGCGGCCAGGTGCGCCGCGGCCAGATCGTCCACGTGCACGTAGTCGCGCACGCAGGTGCCGTCGCGGGTGGAATAGTCGTCGCCGAAGATCTGCAGCGCAGGGCCCTGCCCCAACGCCGCGCGCAGCACGTTGGGGACCAGATGGGTTTCCGGCTGGTGCGACTCGCCGATGCGCCCGTCGGGATCGGCGCCGGCGGCATTGAAGTAGCGCAGCGCCACGGCACGCAGCCCGTACGCGGTCGCGGCGTCCGCCAGCAGGCGCTCGCACATGTGCTTGCTGGCGCCGTAGGGATTGATCGGCGCGGCCGGATGGTCCTCGTCGATCAGCTCGCGCAGCGGATGGCCGAACACCGCCGCGGTCGAGGAGAACACGATGCGATCGACGCCGGCCGCACGCATCGCCTCGAGCAGGGTCAGCGTACCGGCCACGTTGTTGCGGTAACAGGCGTAGGGCTCGGCCATCGACTCGCCGACCAGCGAGCGAGCGCAGAAGTGCATCACGGCGTCGAAGCGCTGCAGCGCGAACACCGCGTCCAGCGCCGCACGATCCAGCACGTCGCCGACCACCAGCGTGCCCCACTGCACTGCCGCGCGATGCCCGGTCGCCAGATTGTCGAACACGGTGATCTCGTGCCCGTGCCCGGCCAGGCACTTGACCATGTGCGCGCCGATGTAGCCGGCGCCGCCGCAGACCAGGATTCGCATACGCCGCGATCGTCTCCTCGGATGGCAGCGCATCCTACACGCGCTGCGACGCCCTGCCCCACGGCCGCTTCAGCGCCCTGGGTTAGAATTGCGGTTTGCCTGTCATCGCCCGCGCGCGCGGGCCCGTGCGAAGGAGTCCCGATGAAGATCCTGGTCGGCTACAAGCGCGTCGTGGACTACAACGTGCGCATCCAGGTCAGGCCGGACGGCTCCGGCGTGGTCACCGAGGGCGTCAAGCAGTCCGCCAATCCGTTCGACGAAATCGCGCTCGAGGAAGCCCTGCGCCTGCGCGAGAAGGGCATCGCGACCGACGTCACCGTGGTCGGCATCGGGCCGGCCGATCTCACCGCGCATCTGCGCAACGGTCTGGCGATGGGCGCCAATCGCGCCATTCACGTGATCAGCGCCACTCCGGTGCAGCCGCTGACCGCGGCGCGCGTGCTGCTCAAGCTGGTCGAGCGCGAGCAGCCCGGACTGGTGATCCTCGGCAAACAGGCGATCGACGACGACAACAACCAGACCGGGCAGATGCTGGCCGCACTGTGGGGCCGTCCGCAGGCGACCTTTGCCTCGAAGGTCGAGATCAGCGGCAACGTCGCGCGCGTCACCCGCGAGGTCGATGCCGGTCTCGAAACCCTCGAGGTCGATCTGCCGGCGGTGATCACCACCGATCTGCGCCTCAACGAGCCGCGCTTCATCAAGCTGCCCGACATCATGAAGGCCAAGTCCAAACCGATCGAGACCATCGAGCTGGCAGCGCTGGGCGTGGAATCCGCCGACCATCTCAAGGCCACCGGTACTGCGCCGCCGCCCAGGCGGCAGAAAGGCGTGATGGTCAGGGACGTGCCCGAACTGGTCGCCGCGCTGAAGGCCAAGGGGCTGCTGTGAGGCGATCGTGCCACACCGGATCTCGACGTCCCCGGACGACGGCAGCCGCATGACGCCGGCATCCCCAAGACGCTGTCATCCCGAGACCGAAGGTGACACCCAAAGCGCTGTCATCCTGAGACCAAAGGTGACATCCAAAGCGCTGTCATCCTGAGGCCGAAGGTCGAAGGATCTGGCTGCAACGACCCCACCCCAAGAACGACATCTCCATGCACGAAAGACCCTTCGCTGCGCTCAGGGTGACACCAAAAACAAAAGCCGCTCGCTGCAACCGGGGCGACTCCCGAAACGCTATCACCCTGAGGGCACCAGTCGTTGTCATCCTGAGGGCGCCAGTCGTTGTCACCCTGAAGGCGCCAGTCGTTGTCACTCTGAGGACGCCAGTCGCTGTCATCCTGAGGGCATCGCCCGAAGGATCTGGCTGTAACTGGGCAGGTCTCATGCAAAACGATTCTTCGCTGCGCCCAGGGTGACACGATCCCGATCCGCTCCACTTGCGCACCACCGAAGGCCCCTCGCATGAACACCATCCTGATCGTCGCCGAACACCGGGACGGCAAGCTCAATCCCGCCACCGCCAAGTGCGTGTCCTGCGCCCGCGCCATCGGGGGCGCGATCCACGTGCTGGTGCTGGCTGACGCCGCGGGTGCCATCGCCGCCGAGGCCGCGAGGCTCGATGGCGTCGGCAAGGTGCTGGTCGTCGAACGCGGCGAAAACGCCCACGCGCTGGCCGCGGTACTGGCACCGCAGGTCGCCGCGGCGGCCAGCGACTGCACGCATCTGCTTGCGCCGTCCACCACGTTCGGCAAGGACCTGCTGCCGCGCGTGGCCGCGCTGCGGGGCGTGGCCCAGGTCAGCGACATCATGGCCGTCGATGGCGCGCACGCGTTCCAGCGTCCGATCTACGCCGGCAACGCGATCCTGCGCGTCGAAGCGCCTGCCGACGCCCTGGTGATCGGCACCGTGCGCGTGGCCTCGTGGCCGGCGGTCGGCACGGCCGCGCAGGCCGCGCCGATCGAGGCGCTGCAGCTTGATGTCGTGCTGCCCTCGCACACGCGCTTCGTCGAACTCCGGCAGGGCAAGAACGATCGTCCCGACCTGCAGAGCGCCAGCCGCGTGGTCTCCGGCGGTCGCGGCGTCGGTTCGGCGGAAAACTTCGCCCTGATCTTCAAGCTGGCCGACAAGCTGGGAGCCGCGGTCGGCGCCTCGCGCGCCGCAGTCGACGCCGGCTACGTGCCCAGCGACATGCAGGTCGGCCAGACCGGCAAGATCATCGCGCCGGAACTCTACGTCGCCATCGGCATCTCCGGCGCCATCCAGCACCTCACCGGCATCAAGGACGCCGGCACCATCGTCGCCATCAACAAGGACGCCGAGGCGCCGATCTTCGAGGTCGCCGACTTCGGCCTGGTCGGCGATCTGTTCAAGCTGGTGCCCGAACTGGAACAGGCGCTGGGGTGAACCCGGGGCGTTCCCGCTCGCGCCTGCAGCGACACATGAAGCGCAGCCGGTCACCCTGAGCACAGCGAAGGGTGAGGGGGCGCTCGCGCGCCCACGAACGCCGCGCCAGGGATGGCGTGGCCGGGGCACGACGCAGGGAGGCATGGTGCCGATGGCCTGTTCGTCCGGCGTCGGTCGTTGACCAGATCCTTCGCGTTGCTCAGGATGACAACAAAAACGGATGTCATCCTGAGCGCAGCGAAGGATCTGCGCAGCGAAGCATCTGGCCGGCTGAGCTACCCAGGCCGGCCGTGCGGCGGGGCCCCGTCGCCCGACAGATCCTTCGGGCTTCGCCCTCAGGATGACAACTTCGCTAGGATGACAACTGCGTCAGGATGACAGCTTCGTTGTCACCCTGAGCGCAGCGAAGGGTCTTCGCGATCCCTTCCCGCGGCGATGCCCGCAGTTCCCTTTCAGGCCCGTGCTTCTTAGGATGCGCGCATCCCCCGCCGCAAAGAGCGCCCGATGACCCCGCCGATCTGGGAACCCGGTACCGAACGCATCGAGCGCTCCAACCTGAGCCGCTTCATGCGCTTCGTGCAGGAACAGACCGGCAACGTCGACATCCGCCGCTACGCGCCGCTGTACGAGTTCTCGATCCGCCAGCCGGAGAAGTTCTGGCCGCTGGTGTGGGATTTTTGCGGCATCCGCGCCGGCGGCGACCACACGCCGGTGCTGGTCGATGGCGACAAGATGCCCGGTGCGCGCTGGTATCCCAACGTGCGCCTGAACTTCGCGCAGAACCTGCTGCGCTACCGCGACGAACGTGCCGCCATCGTGTTCCGCAACGAATGGGGGCACGCGCGCCAGTACAGCTATGCCGAACTGCACGACGCCGTGGCACGGGTCGCGCATGCACTGAAGCAGGCCGGCGTCGGCATCGGCGATCGCGTGGCGGGCTTCCTGCCCAACCTGCCGGAAACCGTGATCGCGATGCTGGCGACCACGGCTCTCGGGGCGACGTGGTCATCGACCTCGCCGGACTTCGGCGTCGAGGGCGTGGTCGACCGCTTTGGCCAGATCACCCCCAAGGTGCTGTTCTGCGCCGATGCCTATCCGTACGGCGGCAAGCGTTTCGACTGTCTGGACAAGGTGCGCGGCATCCTCGCGCGGATCCCCGCGATCGAGCACACCGTGGTGGTGCCCTATTCCGGAGCCGCACTCGATCTGGCCGGGATTCGCGGCGCGGTGGCCTGGCCCGATTTCGCCGGCACCCGGGAACGCCCGCTCGAATTCGAGCCGGTGCCCTTCGATCACCCGCTCTACATCATGTATTCGTCGGGCACCACCGGCGCACCCAAGTGCATCGTCCACGGCGTCGGCGGCACCCTGCTGCAGCACCTCAAGGAACTGGTGCTGCACACCGATCTCAAGCGCGACGACCGCATCTTCTACTACACCACCTGCGGCTGGATGATGTGGAACTGGCTGGTCTCCAGCCTCGCCGTCGGCGCCACCGTGGTGCTCTACGACGGCTCGCCGTTCCATCCCGACGGCCATGCGCTGTGGGATCTGGCCGACGCGGTCGGCATCAGCATCTTCGGCACCAGCGCCAAGTGGATCTCCGCGATCGAGAAAGCCGGCATCAAGCCGCGCGAGACGCACACGCTGGCGGCCCTGCGGACGATCCTTTCGACCGGCTCGCCGCTGGCGCCGGAGAGTTTCGACTACGTCTACCGCGACGTGAAATCCGACCTGATGCTGGCCTCCATCTCGGGCGGCACCGACATCGTCTCCTGCTTCGCGCTGGGCTGCCCGCTGCGTCCGGTGCATCGCGGCGAACTGCAATGCCGCGGCCTCGGCATGAAGGTCGAGGCTCTGGACGACGCCGGCAACCCGGTACGCGGCGGACCCGGCGAGCTGGCCTGCCTGGCGCCGTTCCCGTCGATGCCGGTCGGCTTCTGGAACGACCCCGACGGCGAGAAATACCGCAATGCGTATTTCGCCAGGATTCCCAACGTCTGGTGCCACGGCGATTACGTCGAGATCACCGCCCACGACGGCGTGATCATCCACGGCCGCTCCGACACCACCCTCAATCCCGGCGGCGTGCGCATCGGCACCGCCGAGATCTACCGCCAGGTCGAGCAGATCCCCGAGGTGCTGGAGGCCGTCGCCGTCGGCCAGCACACCGACAACGACGAGCGCGTGCTGCTGTTCGTGCGCCTGCGCGATGGGCTTGCGCTCGACGACGCATTGCGCGAGCGCATCCGGACGCAGATCCGCGCCAACACCACCCCGCGCCATGTGCCGTCGGTGATCGAGCAGGTGCCCGACATCCCGCGCACCCGCTCGGGCAAGATCAGCGAGATCGCCGTGCGCGACGTGGTCAACGGCCGTCCGGTGAAGAACACCGAGGCGCTGGCGAATCCGCAGGCGCTGGCC
>JAKAZT010000177.1 GCA_021815695.1 Pseudomonadota bacterium | reverse complement strand
CTGGCGCATCTCGTCCTCGATGTTGACGCGAATGATTTCCTTGGCAAGTTCGGCCATCAGGCGGCTTCCGGGCAGTGGCGGAACGCGACCGCCCCAGGACGGCCGCGGTGACCCGCAAACAATCCGTGAAGTGTAGCACAGGTGACCCGCAGAATAGGCAAAAAAAGTCTTTGCTGGCGGGTACTTACGTGCGCGTCTTGACGACGGCCCGAGGCTTGGCGAAGACGAAGTGGCGAGCGCCCAGATAGTTGACGCCGGCGCCGGTCACCGAGCCGGCGGCGACGCCCAGCGCGGGCCATGCATGCACCAGCGGGAACTGCCACACCGCCAGCGCGTAGGTACCGTAATTGACCAGCGCGCCGCCACTCATCGCGGCCATCCAGCGCATCCATTCGGTGCGCTTGCTGTGCTGGCTGTGGTGCGCGGCGAAGGTGTAGCGGCGGTTCCACAGCCAGGTCACCGTGGCCGCGCACAGGAACGAGAACACGCGCGCAAGGTACGGATCCATATCGGCCTTGCTGACCAGCAGCTGGACGATGCCGGCATCGACGAAAAAGCCGATCACGCCACCGACAAAGAACAATCCGATCTCACGCATCGCGATCTCCAAACAGCGTCTGCATCCGTTGCGGATCCGGGCATTCGATCACACCACGCTCGGTGACGATGGCATCGATCAGGCTGGCCGGAGTGACATCGAATACCGGGTTCCAGGCACGCGCGCCCGCGACCACATGGCGCTGCCCGGCCCACGTCAGCAACTCGTCGGCATTGCGCAACTCGATCGCGATTGCCTTGCCGTCCGCTGTCGCCATGTCCACCGTCGATGCCGGCGCCACGACCATGAAGCGCACGCCGTGGTGGCGTGCCGCGATCGCCAGTGCGCAGGTTCCGATCTTGTTGGCGGTGTCACCGTTGGCTGCGATGCGGTCGGCGCCGACGATTACCCACTGCACCGCGCCGGACTGCATCAGGTGCGCTGCGGCGGAGTCGGCGATCAGGATGGCATCGATGCCGTCACGCGCCAGCTCCCACATCGTCAGGCGCGCGCCCTGCAGCCAGGGGCGTGTCTCGCCCGCGTACACCGCCGCGATGCGGCCCGCGGCGACGCCGGCGCGGATCACGCCCAGTGCGGTGCCGAAACCCGCCGTCGCCAGCGATCCGGTATTGCAATGGGTGAGCACGCCGACGCCCTGCCCCAGCAGTGCAGCACCCAGATCGCCCATGCGCCGATTGGCGGCCAGATCCTCGTCCTGGATCGCCTGGGCTTCGAGCGCGAGGTCGCGACCGGCGCACGCGGCGGCGGCCATGCGGTCCAGCGCCCACATCAGATTGACCGCCGTCGGCCGCGCGCGGCGCAGGCCAGCGAGTTCGACTTCGAAAGGGGCGACATCGCCAGCGGCAGCCAGCACGGCGCCCCAGGCTGCGGCGATACCGATCGCCGGTGCGCCGCGCACGGCCAGATCCCGGATCGCGCTTGCGACCTCGCCCGCGGTGCGGCATTCGATCCAGGCCTCGTGCTGCGGCAGCCGACGCTGGTCGAGCAGACGCAGATGGTCGCCCTGCCACTGCACGGCGCGCACGCGGTCGTGTCCGGTCATTGCTGTCATCGGGTCCTCGGGTGCTGCGGGCGATCAGGGCGCCGCCGATCCGCTCCCGTCACGATGAGGCATAGACGCCTCCGCGGGCAAGGAGTTCGGCGCGCGCGGCAAGGATCCAGCGGTGCGTCCGCTCCGAATCACGGCATGGTGATCGACGGGGGTGATGCAATGACTGCCGATGCGCGGCCACGATCGTGGTCGGCGACACGTCCGTCGGCCGAGAAACGGACGCAGCGGCATGGCGAGACGGGCTGCGCGGGGTCGTGCAGGCATCGCGCCGGCTTCCATGCCGCGAGGCGACTTCAACCGCCCCGTGCAGCCAGCCAGGCATGCACCGCGCCGGGCACCTCGCGCTGGGCGCGGCTGGAGACGTAGATGCCGATGTGGCCGCCCTTGAAGCTGAGCTCAGTGTAATCCCGGGTGCCGACGTGGTCGCGCAGCGGGCGTGCCGCCGAGGGCGGCACCAGATGATCCTGCTCGGCGTAGATGTTGAGGACCGGCATGCTCACCCGCTTGAGGTCGACGCGGCGGCCGCCGATCTCGACTTCGCCCTTGATCAGCTTGTTGCCCTGGTAGAAATCCTTGATGAACTGGCGAAACGCCTCGCCGGCCTGGTCGGGTGAATCGAAGATCCATTTCTCCATGCGCAGGAAGTTCTCGACCTCCTTCGGATCGTCGAGGATGTCCACCAGGCCGACGTACTTCTGCTGGTTCAGACGCACCGGCTTGAGCGTCAGGTAGCAGAAGTTCATCAGGTCGGCCGGGATGTTGCCCAGCGAATCGACGAAGGCATCGACGTCCATCTCGCGCGTCCAGTGCGAGAGCATGTTGTCCGGCGTGTGGAAATCCACCGGCGTCACCATCGTGATCAGGTTGGCCAGCTTCTCCGGATGCAACGCGGCGTAGCAGAGGGAAAACGCGCCGCCCTGGCAGATGCCCAGCAGATTGATCGCATCCAGGCCATGGCGCTTGCGCACGACGTCGATGCAGCGGCCCAGATAGCCCTCGATGTAGTCCTCGAGCGTCAGCCAGCGATCGGCGAGATCGGGGTAGCCCCAGTCGATCAGATACACGTCCTCGCCCTGCTCCAGCAGCCGCGCCACCAGCGAGCGATCGGCCTGCAGGTCGGTCATCCACGGCGTGTTGACCAGTGCGTAGCTGATCAGCAGCGGCACCTTCGCGGTCGGCTTGCGTTCGCCCCGGAAGTGATAGAGCACCAGCTTGTCTTCGCGGTAGACCGCCTCCTTCGGCGTGGTGCCGAAGCGCACCTCGCCGAGGCTGCGCAGGCTGGGCAGGCCGGCGGCGAGCTTGCGGCGAAAGGTTTCGATCTCTTCGAGGGCCTTGAGCGGGTCGATGCGCAGCGGGCTGTACATGGCGGAGTCCTCAGGAGTTCTTGCGCGC
>JAKAZT010000049.1 GCA_021815695.1 Pseudomonadota bacterium | reverse complement strand
CCCGACACCCGAGAAATACGCCGGCCGGCAGCGTCTGGGCTGGTGGCAGGTGCAATGATGACGGCCTTCCGTCCACCGTGCGCCAGCGACCTGCGGGTCGCTGGCGTGCCTGATCCGAGCAAACCGACATGACCCGCCAACGTGGATTCACCCTGATCGAGCTGATGATCGTGGTGGTGATCATCGCCATCCTGTCGGCGATCGCCTATCCGGCCTATACGCATTACGTCTACAAGAGCCGGCGTTCGGATGCGTATGCGGCTCTCAACCAGGACCAGGCGATCTTCGAGCGCTGCTATGCGCAGTACTTTTCCTACAATCCAACCGGCGGCGGCAGTTGCCCCGCGATCTCCGCGACTACTTCCGAGGGCTATTACCAGATCAGCCAGCCGGCAGCGGCGACCTCGACGACCTACAAGCTGACGGCAACCCCGATCGGCCCGCAGGCGGGCGACACGCAGTGCACCAGCCTCAGCCTCGACCAGGCGGGCAACAAGACGTCGACCGGACCCGGTACCGACTGCTGGGGTTCCTGATCCTCCGCTGACGGCCCGGCACTCGCACCGCCTGCGGGGCGGCAGGTGGGCTGCCGATACCCGTGCTCGGCGGCCGGAGCGCACGCAGCGGCTGGTGCCATGTCCCCGCCCGCCGCCATCGGCCGATCCCCCGCATCCGTCAGGGCTCACAGGCACATCGGCCGCCGCTGACAGAAACGGCCCGCAGCGGGCGCTAAACAGACAGGACCATCCGCGAGGGCGCCGGTGACATCCGGCGCGCAGGTCCATGGCCGCATCGTTGCAGTCGCTCCGGGAGAACCGCGCCGCATCGTGGCCGTGCGCGGACGCAGCGACCATGCGTGAACGCCAGCAGGGGATGAGCCTGATCGAGGTGCTGGTCGCGGTTCTGGTCTTCAGCATCGGCCTGATCGGTCTGGCCGGGATGCTGATCATTGCGGCGCAGGCCAATCGCGCGGCCTACCTGCGTACCCAGGCCAGTTTTCTCGCGCAGGCGATGGCCGACCGCATGCGTGCCAATCTCGCCGGTGTCTGGGGCGGCGGCTACGACAGCAGCAGCTATCCGATCGCCGGCACGCCGCCGGACTGCGCCAGTGCCGGCGGCTGCTCGCCGGCGCAGGTTGCCCGCCGCGACCGACTGCACTGGAGTCGCCAGCTCGCGCAATTCCTGCCGCAGGCGACGGCGACGATCGATTGCCGTCCGGCTGTCTCCGGCTCCGCGATCGCGGCAATCCCGTCGATCCTGCGGCCGCCGTATCCGGGCACCTGCAGCCTGACGCTGACCTGGGTCGAGCATTCACTGGCGCGCGGTGGTGTGCCGGCCCCGCAGACCTTCGCCACGGTGTTCCAGCCGTGAGCGGCGGGCGACTGCCGATCGGCCACGGCCGCGCCGGCGGCTTCACCCTGGTCGAGGTGATGATCGCCATGGCACTGGGACTGTTGCTCACGGCCGGCATCGTCAGCGTGTTCGTGTCGACCGGCAAGGCCGGCAGCGTGCAGATGCGGATGGCGCGTCTGCAGGAGGAGGCGCGCTATGCGGTGGGGCGCATCGGCGAGGATCTGGGCATGGTCGGCGCGCAGTACTGCAGCAACGGTGGCGGGCTGGCGACCGCCAGGACCTGGGCTTACCAGGACCGCCTGCGCAGCCCGCTGTCGTATGTGCCGGTGGCCGATCTGTCGCTGCCCGACAACAGCGTGACGCTGGCGACCACGCCCACCGCGCCGTTCGCGCTGCCGTCGAGCTTTTTCATGCGCGGTTACCAGTGCTCGACCACCGACTGCCGGCCCGACGTGCCGCTCGCCATCGCGCCGGCGATGGGCAGCGGCGCGGGCAGTCGCGTGCGCGGCGCGGATGTGCTGACGGTGCGCTACCTGAGCGGCCGCGGCTGGGCGGTCCGCGCCGACGCTGCCAGCCCGCTGGCGCCATTCGACATCGTGTCGTCCACCGGCGATCCACCGCTCGGCACCTTCGCCGTCGGCGATCTGGCGCTGCTCGCCGATTGCGCGCAGGCGCAGATCTTTCCGGTCACGCGCGCGGGTACCCGGTTCACTCCGGAAACCCGCTTTCCCGGTTCCGTGCCCGCTGGCGTCGATACCCTGACCGATGTGCGGCTGTTTGACTTCAACCGCGATTTCGTCACTGTGACGTACTACCTGAAGCTGGTCGCCGATGCCGATCCGGACGCACCCCCAGGCCACCGGGTTGCCGCCCTGATGCGCAAGGTCAACGGTGATGCCGCGCAGGAAATCGCGCGCGGCGTCGAGCGCCTGGATTTTCTCTACGGCATCGAGAACGACGAAGGCGGCACGCTCTACCTCACCGCCGACCAGGTCGATGCCGGTGTCGACGCCGCCGGCGTCGCGATCGCCTGTCCTCCGCAACCGCCCGCCAGCGCGACCACGAAGGGTTGCCTGTGGCGTGCGGTCAAGACTATCGAACTGCATCTGCTCGTCAACAGCAGCGACGAGCTGCCGACACTGGCCGCCGGCGAGCTGGCCTACCGCTACAGCTGCGACGCCAGCGTCACCTGCACCAGCAATGCCGACGCGGCGCCGCCGGCCGCGCCGCTGACCACTCCGCTGGACAACGGGCTCGGCAAGCGCCTGCTGCGGCGCGAATTCACCGGTGTGATCAGCGTGCGCAACTACAACCCCTGAGGGCGCGGCCATGGATCCCATACATTCCTTCGGCGGTTCCGGCAATCCGCGCCAGCGTGGCGTGGTGCTGGTCGTGGCGATGGTGTTCCTGCTGCTGCTGTCGCTGCTGGCGGTGACCTCGATGCGCACGTCGCTGCTGGAGGAGAAGATGGTCGGCGGCCTGCGCAATCAGCATCTGGCCAGCCTCGGCGCCGAAAGCGCGCTGCGTGCCGCCGAATCGCGCCTGTGGTCCGCGAGCAGTGACACCGCGAGCGTCATGACCTGCGGACAACAAGCACTGGCGGGCTGCTATGCCTACGTGGCGGGAGCACCCAATGCCACGGTGCAGAACTTCATCAACGCCCGCGACTGGGTCACGGCCGGCGCGACCACCTATGCCGCCACCGACATGACGGCGTTGAGCGGATCGCTGCGATCCGGCGCGTTGGCTGCCAATCCGGTGTTCCTGATCGAGGACATGGGCATCGATCGGCCGCCGGGTCTTGGGCCGGCACGCGAATCGGGCGCCAGCGGCATGCCGGGCGCCGGCCCGCGCAGCGGCGCCCGGCATCTTTATCGCATCACCGCGCGCAGCCGCGGCGGCCATCCGGACGCGGTCCGCGTGCTGCAGAGCACCTTCGCCGCCAGGAGCAACTGAGGGTCCGCACCATGACCGATGTTCCCGTGCATCGCAGCCCGTTTGCGGCGCAGCTGACGCTCGCCCTGACGCTCGTCGCCGGTCAGATGGTGCCAGCGCGGGCGGTCACCGTGGATCTCAGCGCGACGCCGCCCGACCTGACCCGCTCGGCGGAGCCGAACATCGCCGTGAGCTTCGACGACTCGGGATCGATGAGTGCCGACGTCATGGGCGACGGGCGGCCCTTCGACCACGCCGGCTGGGACGGCGTCTGGCGCTGCGCCGCCGTGATCGATCCACGCAGCGATGCGCCTGCCGAGCTGCGCAGCCACGTCATGAACGGCGTCTACTACAACCCGCGGATCCGCTACCTGCCGCCGCTGCAGGAGGATGGACGTCCGTTCCCCGAAGCCGATGCCACGTTGACCGCGGTCTGGAACGACGGCATCGAGTGGAACCGCCCGCTGGCGCCGACCACGACCGGCGGCACCACCGGTTTCAGCGGTGCCTGGACCTGCGCCGGCGCCGACCGCAACCCGGTCGGCGCCGGACCCTACTACTGGCGGTTGAAGGCCGGTGTCGACATCGGCACCACGGGCGCCGTCGATCTCGCGGCCCTGTACGACGCCACTCATTGGGAGGCGGTGGCGGTACCTGCCGCGGAGTATCCGAACTGGGCCAACTGGTGGGCCTACTACCGCACCCGCAACCTGATGACGCGTACCGCACTGTCGCGGGTGTTCGGCCGTTTCGACAGCAATCTGCGCATGGTTTGCCAGAACCTCAACAGCGATGCCGATCCCTGTCCCTTCCTGCGTCCGGACGTGACGCCGATCGGCGCCTTCTCGGGCGCGACGCGCACCCGGTTCTTCGACTGGCTCCACCAGCTGCCGACCCGGGGCGAAACCCCGGCACGTGCAGCCACTCTGCGCGTGGGCAACTACTTTGCCGGTGGCGCGGCGGCCGGCGGCCGGCAGCATACCGAGGCCGACCCGTACTGGAACGGGCTCACCGGTGCCGGGCGGGCCGATCTGGTCTGCCGGCAGAACTTCCATCTGCTGGTGACCGACGGCTACTGGAACGAGCCGGACCCGCCCGCGCCGGCGTTTGGCGCGCAGACATCGCGCATCCTGCCGGACGGCGTCGCCTACACGACCGGCGATCCCGCCAGCCGCATTTTCTGGAACGTCAGCGGTGCGGCCTCCGACGCGTCACTTGCGAACATCGCCTTCCACAACTGGGCTCGCGATCTGCGCCCCGACCTGGCTGATCGCGTGCCGGCGCATGTGCCGGACCGGAGCACCGGCATGACCGGCGCGGTGGTCCGCGGGCCGATTCCCGATCCGGCGGCGGTCCCCGAGATCTACTTCAACCCCGCCAACGATCCCGCGACCTGGCAGCACGTCGTGCAATTCATGGTCACCCTCGGGGTGGCCGGCGAACTGGACTTTCCCGGCGACCTGCCGGCGCTGCGCCGCGGCGTCAAGGCATGGCCGCAGCCGGTCAGCAACGCACCGCAGGCGCTCGACGATACCTGGCACGCCGCCATCAACGGGCGCGGTGGCCTGTATGCCGCGTCCGACCCGGATGCGCTGGTGGCTCGGCTCACCGGCATCCTCGAGACCATCGCGGCGCGCCGCGATGAGCCGGCCGCCGGCAGTCTCGGCGGCAGCGTGCTGACCGTGGGTACGCTCGGCTATCACACCGGCTATGACTCGGGCGACTGGAGCGGCAGCGCGACGGCGCGGCGCGTCGATCCCGACAGCGGCACATTCGGCAGCGCGCTGTGGGACGCCGGCTGCCTGCTCACCGGCGGCCGCTGCCGGACCACCGGCGGTGACGCCGGCGCGGCGCGCGATCCGGACACGCGGATCGTGCTGACCGCGCAGGGCACCGGTCCGGGGCAGGGCGTGGCCTTGCGCTGGGCGTCGCTGTCGGCCGCGCAGCGGCACCTGCTCGACCTCGATCCGGCTTCCGGCGCGGCCGACGGACTCGGCGCGCAGCGGCTGGATTTCCTGCGCGGCGATCGCGGCAACGAAGGCACGCTGTTCCGCGCGCGAGGTTCGCTGCTCGGCGCCGTGGTCAACGCCCAGTCGCTGCATGTCGGCGCCCCCGACGGCGGTTACAGCGATACCTTTCCGGCCGGTTCGCCGGAAGCGGTCGCCGCTGCGGCCGGCAACACCTATGAGCGCTTCGCCCATCACCACCGCGGCCGTGCGCCGACGCTCTACGTGGCTTCCGCCGACGGCATGCTGCATGCCTTTGCCGCGGGCGTCGCAGGCGGACGGGAGCGCTGGGCCTATGTGCCTTACACGGTGTTCGCCCGGCTGCCACGACTCACGGCGCTCAGTTACTCGCTGCAGCCGATGCCGGACAACACACCGGTCGCGCGCGACGTGTTCATCGACGGGCAGTGGAGCACCCTGCTGGTCGGCACCCTGGGCCTCGGCGGGCGCGGCGTGTATGCGCTCGACATCACCGATCCCGAGGCCAGCGAAGCGACCCCGGGTGCGAAGGTGCTGTGGGAGTTCAACCATACGTCGGTCGGCGGCGCCAACCTCGGCTATACCTACGCGCAGCCCAACGTCGCCCGACTGGCCAACGGCCGGTGGGTGGTGCTGGTCGCGGGCGGCTATTTCCCGCACGGCTCCGCCGATCCGGCCGCGAGCAACACCGGCAGTTCGCTGTTCGTGCTCGATGCGCGAACCGGCGCGCTGATCCGCGAGCTGAAAACGGCATCGGCACCGCAACCCGCTGTCATCAGCAGCGGCCTGGCAGCCCCGGTGCTGGGCGACTATCAGGGCGACCTGATCGACGATGTCGCTTTCGCCGGCGATCTGCAAGGTCATCTCTGGCGTTTCGACCTGACCGATGCCAGTCCGTCCCGCTGGGCGGTCGATCTGCTGTTCCGGCCGCTGACTCCGGGCAGCCGCCCGATCACGGTGATGCCGCGCCTGTTTTCCGACGCGCTGACGCGCCGGTTCGACGTCGTTTTCGGCACCGGCAAGTATCTGGGCCTGTCCGATCGCGCTACCCGCGGCACGCCGGCGCAAGCGTTCTACGGTCTGCGCGACTACGGTCGCCATGCGGCGGCCTATCCGATCAGCGACGATTCGCTGCTGCAGCAGGACCTGGACACGCTCGCCAACGGCGCGCGCATCCTCACCGACGCGCCGCTGACGGGCAGCCACGACGGCTGGTTTTTCCTGCTCGATACCCGTGCCGGCGAACGCAGCGTGGTCACGCCGGCTGCGCTGTTCGACAGCCAGCGCGCGATCCTGGTCACGCTGATCCCCGGTGGCGACGATCCGTGCAGCCCCGGCCGTGACGGCGCCGTGCTGGTGGTCAATGCCGCCAACGGCGGGCCCGGCGCGGGCCTGGATGCGCTGGCCGGCGGGCGGCCGGTACGCACCGGCTACGGCATCGCCGGCGCGGCGGTATCCCATCCGCCACTGACAGGCATGCTGCCGGTGGCGGCGCGCATCGGCGGCGGCCGGTTGCTGCTGCCGGGCATCACCCTGCCGGACGGCACGACCTTCAGTCTGGGTGATGCCTACTGGCGCCGCCGTTCGTGGCGCGCGTTGCAGGATGCGCCGTGAGGATCGTCCGGTTCGCGCAAGCCGGCGCGCCCGCGCGCATCCGCCGGCGTGTCGGCTCCGGCTACACCCTGATCGAGCTGATGATCGTCCTGGTGGTCATCGCGATCCTCGCCGCGGTCGCGGTTCCCGCATATCAGAGCCAGGCGTTCCGCGCGCGCCGCAGCGACGGCAAGGATCTGCTGCTGCGCGTCGCACTGGCCGAGGAACGTCACTACACCAGCTTCCATCGCTACGCCGACACGCTCGCGGATCTCGGTTTGGGCAGCGGTGATTCCGAACGGAGCTATTACACGATCAGCGTGGCAACCGCGCGCAGCGCGCAGGCTTACATCCTCAGTGCCATGCCGCAGGGCGTGCAGGCCGGCGATGCCTGCGCCGCGCTGACGCTCGACCACACCGGGGTCAAGGGGGAGTCCGGCGGCACCGGCAACGGCGATTGCTGGTGAGCCGCGCGGCACGCCGTGGGCGCGGCTGCTTGTGACCCGCGCGGCGCGCGCCTAAAATGCGCCGCTTGGCCGTTGTAGCTCAGTTGGTAGAGCAACTGATTCGTAATCAGTAGGTCGGAGGTTCGACTCCTCTCAACGGCACCATGTCGATTGCAGTCGGTCGTGACGGGTCACGCCGGATGGCCGGGCAGCGGATCGTCGGCGGACGCGGCATGGAAATGCCGCTTGAAGGCGACGTTTCCGCTGACGGGCTCTTCGAGTTCGCGCGCAAGGCGGTGACCGGCGTAGACCGCGTGCGCAATCAGGCCCGGCGCCTCGGCGTCTCCGATGCAGCGCAGCGAGCGGATGCCGGCCGCGGCCCATGCCGCTTCGCGCCCGAGCAGATCCAGGTACAGCCCATCGTGCGGTACGCGCGCGGTGATGCTGACGATCGCATCGCAGCGCAGTTCGCGCTGCTGGTGATCCCACGTGTTCTCGAGCGTCAGCGCGGTGTCTTCGTAACGGGCGATGTTGTGCGACACCAGCGGCTGGATCCCCAGTTCCGCCATGCGTTTGCGGATATGCCGGTAGTCGAGGGTGTGCTGGCTCCACGGAGCGATGCTGTCGTCCGCGGTCACATAGGTCACCTCGCAGCCGCGCTGGCACAGGAGTTCGGCCGCGACGCTGGCGTAGTAGAAACCGTCGTCGTCGAACACCGCCACGCGTCCTTCGGGCAGGCGGCCGTCCATCAGGTCGTCGGGCGTGAACACGCGCGGGTTGTCCGCGAACCCGGCGATGCCCGGGCTGTTGCTGCGCCCGTAGCCATCCCGGCGCCAGCGGCAACCGGTGGCGATCACGACATGCTCGGCGCCGAAGTCGAGCACGTCCTGCGCGGACAGCGCCGAGTCGAGGTAGACGGCCACGTTGGCGAGCTTGCCGATCTGACCGACGCGCCAATCACGCACCCGAGCCCATTCGGCCAGACCCGGCAGGCGTGCCTCGCGGGTGACGCGTCCGCCGAGTTCGCGACGTGCCTCGGCGAGACTCACCTGATGGCCGCGCTGGCCCAGCGCGCGCGCCGCTTCCAGCCCGGCCGGACCCGCTCCGACCACCAGCACGCGACGCGATGAGCGCGCGGCGGGAATGCGCTCCGGATGCCAGTCGCGTCGCCATTCCTCGCCCATGGTCGGGTTCTGCGTGCAGCGGATCGGCGAGCTGGTCATGTCGCCGGACACGCAGATGTTGCAGCCGATGCACTCGCGGATGTCGTCGATCCGGCCTTCCTCGATCTTGCGTGGCAGGAACGGATCGGCGATCGACGGACGCGCCGCACCGATCAGGTCGAGCACGCCGCGCCGGATCTGCGACACCATGGTGTCGGGCGAGGTGAAGCGGCCGACGCCCACCACCGGCTTGCCGGTGGTCTTCTTGACGAAATCGATGAACGGTTCCTGCGCGCCCTCGGCGGCGAAACGCGAGGGCACCGAATCGTTGTACCAGGCAGCGAGATTGACGTCCCACAGGTCGGGCAGCTCGGCGAGCATGCCGACGATGTCCTTCGCCTCGGCCAGCTCGACGCCACCGGGTCCGAGCCGTTCCTCGGTGGCGAAGCGCAGGGCGACGGCGCAGGTGTCACCGACCGCGTCTTTCGTGTCCTGCAGGACCTCGCGCAGCAAGCGCACGCGGTTCTCGAGCGAGCCGCCGTACGCGTCACCGCGCTGGTTGCGCCGGCGCTGCAGGAAGTGCATCGGCAGCGACAGGTCGTGCGCCGCGTAGACATAGATGATGTCCATGCCTGCGCGCCGGCCGCGCAGCGCCGCATCGCGGTGCCAGCGCCGGTACTCGCGGATGTCCTTGAGCGTCATCGCCCGCGCCTGCGACGGGTAGCCGTACTTGGACGGCTGGTGCGAGGGCGCCAGCAGCACCTCGCGTGAGTACAGGTTGGACGCAGTCGGGCCGTTGTGCGACAGCTCCAGCGCGGCGAGCGCGCCGTGGGCATGCACCTTGTCGCACATCAGCGCCAGCGCCGGAATGTCGCGGTCGTCCCACAGACGCGCCTCGACGTACGGGGTGAGGTCGCTGCTCGGATGGATCTCGCATTCCTCGGTCGAGACGACCGCCCAGCCGCCCTCGGCCTTGATCTCGCGCATCGCGGCGTGCGCGAGCGGCATCGCGTGGCCCATGCCGTTGCAATGCGGAACCTGGAAAAAGCGGTTCTTCGCCGTGACCGGGCCGATCGGAACGGGCGTGAACAGGATGTCGTAGCGCGGGTCTCTCATCGTGCACGGGCCTTGCGGGGCGGTCTCGGCGCATTAACGCACAGGCGGCAGCGGCGTCGGGCCCGAGGCCGCTGCCGGGCGGGGTGCACGGTTCCCGCCGCGTGCGGCGAGCGCCGGCGGCCGCGAACCGCTCGCGTGATCCGCGAAGGCGCAACTTTTTTTGACGCCCCACTACCGGTTTCGTGAAATCAACGTTAGATTGCGGTCGAAGCTGTAAGTGATCGCTATAAGACCTGTAAGGAGCCGTTGCCCCGATGCCCCTGCCGCCTTGCCCGGCTTCGCCTGCTGCACGCCTGCGGATGCCGGCTGCGTGAGCGAGGCCGCGCCCACCGGCACGCTGGAACAGGCGCTGACCCACGCCGAGTACTTGCTGGGCAGCGACCCGGTACTGGCCGGCGAGCAGGCCACGGAGATCCTCAAGGTGGCCGCCGACCATCCCGCCGCGTTGCGTCTGCTGGCGGCGGCGAAGGCGGCGCTGGGCGACCTGCCCGGGGCCCTCGACATTCTGGGGCCGCTCGCGCGGGCGCAGCCGAACTGGGCCGCCGCCCATCTCGATCTGGGGCTGATCCTGGGCCGCAGCGGACGCGGCCAGGACGCCATCGCTGCGTTGCACCGGGCGGTTGCCCTGAAGCCCGACCTGCCACAGGCCTGGCGCGCGCTCGCTGATCAGCTGCTGGCTGCCGGCGAGGAAGGCGCTGCGGATGCGGCGTACGCCAACCACGTGCGCCATTCCACCCGCGACCCGGGCCTGCTCGCCGCGGCCGCGGCGCTGGCGGAAAACCGACTGCCCGAGGCCGAGGCTCTGCTGCGCGAGCACCTCAAGCGGACGCCGACCGACGTCGCCGCGATCCGCATGTTCGCCGAGGTCGCCGCGCGCCTGGGACGGTACGAGGACGCCTGCCGGTTGCTGGCACGCTGCCTGGAGCTGGCACCGAGCTTTCAGGCCGCGCGCCAGAACTATGCCCAGGCGCTGCATCGCAACAACCAGCCGGAGCAGGCACTGGCCGAGATCGAGCGCCTGCTGGCGGCGGAGCCCGGACATCCCGGCTACCGCAATCTCAAGGCGGTGGTGTTGTGCCGGACCGGCGACTACGAGGCCGCACTGCGGATCTATGCCGGCTTGCTCGAACAGCATCCGCGCAATCCGAAGGTGTGGATGAGCTACGGCCACGCGCTCAAGACCGCCGGCCACGGCGACCGTGCCATCGACGCCTATCGCCGCAGCCTGCAGGACGAGCCGTCCTTCGGCGAGGTCTGGTGGAGTCTGGCCAATCTCAAGACCTTCCGTTTCGGCGCCGACGATCTCGCCGTCATGCGCCGGCAGCTGGCGCGCGACGATCTGGGTGAGGAGGATCGCCTGCACCTGGAATTCGCGATCGGCAAGGCGCTGGAAGACGCGGACGAGTTCGAATCCTCGTTCCGGCATTACGCGCAGGGCAACGCGATCCGCCGCGCGCAGCTTCGCTACCGCGCAGACGACACCAGCCTGCGCGTGCGCCACATCCGGGCGATGTACACGCGCGATTTCTTCGCCGCGCGCGCCGGCGCCGGCAGTCCGGCCCGCGATCCGATCTTCATCGTCGGCCTGCCGCGCGCCGGGTCCACCCTGATCGAGCAGATCCTGTCCAGCCACAGCCAGGTCGAGGGCACGATGGAGCTGCCCGAAATCATCTCGATCACGCGGATGCTGCGCGAACAGGGCGATCCCGACAGCACGATGCCCTATCACGAGGCGCTGGCCGCACTCGACGCCGATGCCCTGCGCGGGCTCGGAGAGCATTACCTCGCCCACACCCGCATCCTGCGCAAGTCCGCGGCGCCGTTGTTCGTCGACAAGATGCCGAACAACTTCATGCATGTCGGCCTGATCCATCTGATCCTGCCGAACGCGAAAATCATCGACGCGCGCCGGCATCCGCTGGCCTGCTGCTTCTCGGGCTTCAAGCAGCACTTCGCGCGCGGCCAGAGCTTCAGCTACAGCCTCGAGGATCTCGGCCGCTACTACCGCGACTACGTGGCGCTGATGGCGCATTACGACGCGGTGTTGCCCGGGCGCATCCATCGGGTCTTCTACGAGCGCATGGTCGAGGACACCGAGGCCGAGGTGCGAAGCCTGCTCGACTACTGCGGCCTGCCGTTCGAGGCAACGTGCCTGCGGTTCTTCGAGAACGCGCGTCCGGTACGCACGGCCAGTTCGGAACAGGTACGCAAACCGATCTACCGGGACGGGGTGGATCACTGGCGTCACTACGCGCCATGGCTGGCGCCGCTGGAAACGGCGTTGGGACAAGTCGCGGAGCGATATCCCGACGTTCCGGAACAAGAAGCGATGTAGCCAATGTCGGCTGATCAACATGACTCGAGGGGGTCGCTCATGCGCAGGGCAAAGCCGCAACAAGCAACGAGAATGCAACACGCGAAACTGACCCGATTGCCGCTCGCGGTGGCGATCTGTCTCGCCATGTCGGCGCCTGCCTATGCGCAGGACGCGGGGCAGCCCGCGGTGCCCGCCAGGACGCCGGCCGCGAAAGAGAAGGTCGTGACGCTGGGCGCGGTGACCGTGACCGCGCAAAAGCGCCGGGAAAACCTGCAGAAGGTTCCGATCAGCATCCAGGTGCTCGATACGCAGAAGCTCGAGCAGCTGCACATCAACAGCTTCAACGACTATGCGCAGTACCTGCCCAGCGTCTCCTACCAGAGCTACGGCCCCGACTTCACCGAAATCTACATGCGCGGCGTGGCCAGCGGCGGCGACGGCAACCATTCCGGGCCGCAACCGAGCGTCGGCGTCTATCTCGACGAGGAGCCGGTCACCACCATCCAGGGGCCGCTCGATATCCACATGTACGACATCGCGCGCGTCGAGGCTCTGGCGGGTCCGCAGGGCACCCTCTACGGTGCCAGCGCGGAATCCGGTGCCTTGCGCATCATCACCAACAAGCCCGACCCCAGCGGGTTTGCCGCCAACTACAGCGTCGGCGTCGACAGCGTCGCCAGCGGCGGCGTGGGCCATGTCGCCGAGGGCATGGTCAATATCCCGATCAACAAGGGCGCGGCCATCCGGCTGGTCGGCTGGAAGGAACACGACGCCGGCTACATCGACAACGTGGCCGGCACGCGCACGTATCCGAGCTGGGGCGGCTCGGTCAGCAACGCCCCGAGCTGCACACCGTCGAGCCTTCTGGTGTGCACGCACGCGGCCAGGAACAACTACAACACCGTCGATACCGAGGGCGGCCGCGCGGAACTGAAGGTCGACCTCAACGCCGACTGGTCGGTCCTGGCGTCGCTCAGTGCGCAGAAGACGATCGCCAACGGCAACTCCGCCACCGATCCGTCGGTGGGCGACCTGTCCATCATGCACTTCTACCCCGAGCGCACCTCGGACCGCTGGTGGCAGGCAGCCCTGACGGTGCAGGGCAAGATCGGCAATTTCGATCTGACCTATGCCTACGCCCATCTCGGCCGGCACCAGGATGAGCAGTACGACTACAGTGATTACTCGTTCTGGTACGACACCCTGTACGGCTACGGCCACTACATCTATGACAACAGCGGCGCGCTGATCAATCCGTCCCAGCACATCACGGCCCGGGACGGCTACGCGATGAACAGCCACGAACTGCGCATCGCGTCGCCGCGATCCGACCGCCTGCGTCTGGTGGGCGGCCTGTTCTGGCAGAAGCAGGTGCACGACATCCAGCAGCGCTACATGATCGACGGGCTGGCCAACAGCCTGTCCATCCCCGGCTGGCCCAACACCCTCTGGCTGACCGAGCAGACCCGTGTCGACAAGGAAGAGGCCGTGTTCGGCGAGCTTTCCTACGATCTGATCCCCGACACGCTGACCGGCACGGTCGGCGGGCGTTTCTTCCGCTCCGACAACAGCCTGGGCGGCTTCTTCGGGTTCAGCAACGGATTTGCTCCGACGTCCAACTACGGTGTCGCCGGCTGCATCTCGCCCACGCCCTACAACGGCGCGCCCTGCCTGGACTTCAACAAGACGGTCCGGGAGACCGGATCGCTGGGCAAGGTCAACCTGACCTGGAATGTCTCGCCGACCAAGCTGCTCTACATCACCCGGTCCGAGGGCTATCGTCCCGGCGGCATCAACCGCCGCGGCATCCTGCCGCCCTACAAGTCGGATTACCTGACCAATCTGGAGGCGGGCTGGAAGACAACCTGGTTCAACAACCGGCTGTCGTTCAACGGCGCCGTCTTCCGCCAGGACTGGAAGAATTTCCAGTTCAGCATCCTCGGTGCCAACGGCCTGACCGAGATCAAGAACGCCAACCAGGCGCGCATCTACGGCATCGAGTCGGAGCTGAACTGGGCGGCCACCTACAACCTGCAACTCAGTGCAGGCATGGCCCTGTACGACGCCAAGCTGACCGCGAATTATTGCGGCTTCACCGATCCCAGCGGCACGCCGATCACGGTCTGTCCGGCCGGCACGATCAATCCCCTGACCGGCACCGCCGTGACCGGACCGCAGGCGCCCAGCGGCACCCAGTTGCCGGTGACGCCGCACTTCAAGGGCAATCTCATCGCGCGCTACACCTTCGATGTCGGCGAGAAGGAAGCCTTTGTCCAGGCGGCGGTGGTGCATGTCGGCACCCGCACGTCGGATCTGCGCGTCCTGCAGAACAGCCTGATCGGCGACCTCGCTTCCTACAACACGGTGAACCTCTCCGCCGGCATCAGCAATGACAGCTGGTCGGTGGATTTGTACGTGAACAACCTGTTCGACAACCGCGCGCAGCTGTTCAAGTACGCCGAGTGCGCGGCCGCGGTCTGCGCGGCCCACAACGTGGTGCCGGCCTATCCGAATGGACAGGTCTACACGGTCACCAACCAGCCGCGAACCGTGGGCATCCGCTTCACGCAGAACTTCTAGCGCGCTGCGCCAGTCGTCGGCACAGGGACGTGCCGGCGCGATGACCTGTCTTTGCCTTTCGCAGCAAGCGTGACGCGCGGTTGCCGCGCGTCCGCGCCTGCAGCCGAACATCGCCGGCGGCATCGCCGCGGCGATCGATGCGCCGGAGCAAGCTCGCATCGGGTCGGTATCGCGCCGTGCGCGCCTCGCGACCATGCCGGTCACGCCAGCCAGCGCGGAGCGCAGGCAAGCGGTTCGGAGGGTTGCAAAAAATCACGTACCTTACGGAAACGTATGACTTCTCGTGCCCGATTTTTCGCGGCTTCTGGGTAGAGTGTGAACTCAGTCACGACACGCGACCGCGCCACCTGTCCGGGCGCTGCGGCGTCATGACCAGGATCTGCATTCGGTATCCGGGGGCGCGATGCGACGGTTTCATTTTATTTCGGGCCTGCCGCGATCCGGCTCGACCCTGCTCGCGGCACTCCTGAAACAGAACCCCCGATTCCACGCCGGCATGAGCGGTCCGGTAGCCGGACTGCTGGGCAGCCTGCTGGGCGAGATGAGCGGGCGCAACGAGTTTTCGGTGTTCATCGACGACGCCCAGCGCCAGCGCGTGCTGCGCGGCGTCCTCGACAATTACTATGCCGATGTATCCGCCGCGGTGGTCTTCGACACCAGCCGCGCCTGGTGCGCGCGCCTGCGGGTGTTGAAGACCCTGGTGCCCGAGGCCCGGGTGATTGCCTGCGTGCGGCACATGCCGTGGATCATCGACAGCCTGGAGCGGCTGATCCGGCGCAACGCTTTCCAGCCTTCCTCGATCTTCAACTACACGCCCGGCGGCACGGTGTATTCGCGCGCCGAGGGCCTGGCCAGCGGCGAGGGCATGGTCGGCTA
>JAKAZT010000176.1 GCA_021815695.1 Pseudomonadota bacterium | reverse complement strand
GCCAGGCGGAAACGCTGCGTCAGCAGGCCGCGCGGGCTTGCCGGCCGGGCAGCCGATGGCGTCGCCGGCGCGGGCAGGGCATCGGCGTGGCGGCCCTGCGGCTCGATGCCGATCTCGCGCATCAATGCGCGCGCGCGGGTGAAATCGTCGGCATGCACCACCCATACCTTGGGCCAGCCGGCACCACTGTCGCGCGCGGTGTAGCTGGGGCGATCGTAGCTGGCGTGCCGATAGTTGCTGCGGTCGGTGACCGAGGTCTCGATGCCGTGCTCGGCCATCAACGCGACGATGCGGTCGATGTTGTGCAGGCGCGGCGAGGTGTAGATCTGGCGCATGGTCAGTCCCCGGAGTGCAGGCGCATCAGCCCTTCCTGGGCGCTCGAAGCCACCAGCCGGCCGTCGCGGCTGTAGATCTGCCCGCGTGTCAGACCGCGTGCACCCTGCGCGCTGGGGCTGTCGCAGCTGTAGAGCAGCCAGTCGTCGACGCGGAACGGGCGATGGAACCACAGCGCGTGGTCCAGGCTGGCCACCTGCAATTCGTGGCTGAGGTACGACACGCCGTGCGGCAGCATGGCGGTGCCGATCAGGTGAAAGTCCGACGCATAGGCCAGCATCGCGCGCTGCATCAGTGCATCACCCGCGGTCGTGCCGGTCAGGCGAAACCAGATCTGCTGATACGGCGGGCGCCGGGCGGGTCGCAATTCGTTGCGCGGATGGACCGGGCGAAACTCGAACGGACCGCGCCGGGTCAGCCAGCGCTGCACCTTTTCCGGCAGCGCCGCCAGTTCCTCGGGCGGCAGCGGTACCGGCGGCTGCAGGTCCTCGGGCTGCGGCACCTCGGGCATGCCGATCTGGTGCTCGACGCCGGTCTCGGCGATCTGGAACGACACCGAACCGTTGAGGATCGGCTGGCCGTGCTGGATCGCCAGCACCCGCCGCGAGGAGAAACTGTGGCCGTCGCGCGCGCGTTCGACGGCGTAGACGATCGGTGCCTCGATGTCGCCGGCGCGCAGGAAATAGGCGTGCAGCGAGTGCGCGTGCCGCGACGGATCGACGGTCTGCTGCGCCGCCGAAAGGGCCTGCCCCAGCACCTGGCCACCGAAGACGTAGCGGGTGCCGATGTCGCGGCTCTGGCCGCGAAACAGATTGTCCTCGAGGCGCTCCAGGGTGAGCAGGTCGGCCAGTTCGTCGGCCACGCTCCGGGTCATGGTCGCGGAATCCTTGCGCAGGGGAATGCCAAGTATGCCAGCGCGGGGCACGTCATCGCAGGCGCTCCAGCCCGGTCTGCGCCAGCACCCGCGGCCACGGAAACAGCGGCCCGGGATCGAGTTTGCGGCGCACGCTGCGGGCGGCATCGTCGCTGGCCGGCACGAGGTCGGTGTCGAGGTCCTCGTGCCCGGCGATCCGGCGCAGCGCCGGCAGCTCCGCACGCAGATCCTGCAGCAGCGCGCACAGCGCCGCGATCTGCGCGGCGGGGTAGGGCTCGGTCATGGTCTGGCAGCGACTGTCCAGCCAGTCCGGCCAGCGTCCGCGGTTGATCAGCTCGATACCGACCGCGCGCTCGTTGCAGCCGCGCACGTGATGGGCGATGCGCGCGGTCGTCACGAAGCGATGCACGCTGCCGTCGCGGTCGATGTAGTAGTGCCCGCTGTTGCCGCTGCCGGAGGGATGCAGCACGCGCTCGCCATAAGCGCGCGCGGTGGTGAGGTCGGGCAGCTCGGTGCAATGGATCACGACCAGGTCCACGGCAGCAGGATCGCGCGCGGCGAGGCGATCGACATAGGGCAACGGCCAGTCGTGCACCGGCAGCGTTGACGTGTTCGCGGGGCTCATGCGCGCAGTCTCGCATAGCCTCGCGCGGCAAGGCCGTCGCGTGCCGCTGCTATCATCGCGGCCATGAGTACGGACGCCGCGCTGCGGAAGCTGGCCGCAAACTTTCCGCGCGCAGGCACGCTGCGCTGGATCGGCCTGCGTCCCGCCAGCGGCGTGCCGATGTTGGCCGTCGCGTCCGTCGAGGCGCGAGCCGGCGCGGGATTGGCCGGTGATCGCTATTCCGGCAGTGGGCGCCGCCAGGTGACGCTGATCCAGGCCGAGCATCTGCCGGTGATCGCCGCGCTGACCGGGCACGCCGTGGTCGATCCCGCGTGGTTGCGCCGCAATCTGCTGGTCGCCGGCATCAATGTGCAGGCGCTGGTGGCCGCGCGCTTTCGCATCGGCGACGTGCTGCTGCAGGGCTCCGGCCCCTGCGAGCCCTGTGCGCGCATGGAGCAGGCGCTGGGCGCGGGCGGCTGTGTGGCGATGACCGGCCACGGTGGCATCACCGCGCGCATCCTCGAGGGCGGCACGCTGCGCGTGGGCGACGCGGCGCGCTTCGAGACGCCGGACTGAAGGAAAGCGCATGAAGGGTTGGGCGATTCTCTCCCACGGACTCGAGAGCGGTCCGCAGGCGACCAAGGTCAGCGCGCTCGCCACGGTCGCCGAAAATCTGGATTGGCGGACTGTGCGACCGGACTATCGCGATCTCGACGTGCGCGGACTGGCGGACGCCGCGGCGCCGCGCTTGCGGCGACTGCTGGATGCGATCGATGCGATACCGGCCGGTCAGCGCGTGGTGCTGGCGGGGTCGAGTTTCGGCGCCTTCGTCTCGGGCCTGGCGGCCTGCGAGCGCACGGTGGCGGCGGTGTATCTGCTGGCCACGCCGATGCGTCTGCCCGCATGTCCGCGGCCGTTCGCGTTGCCGCCGGGACTGCCCGCAGCCCTGCTGCACGGCTGGGATGACGAGCTGTGCCCGGCCGCCGAGGTGCTGACGTTTGCGCGGCGCGAGCGCTGCATGCTGACCATGGTCGCTGACAGCCATCGTCTGGAGCGCCATGTCGCGCTTGCCGCGCGCCAGTTCGGCCTGCTACTCGAACAGGTCGGTACGTGAGCGCGCTGTTCGCCACCTGCCCGAAAGGGCTGGAATACCTGCTGCGCGACGAGCTGACGGCGCTGGGCGCGGCCACGGCGCGCGAAGCGCTGGCGGGCGTGCATTTCGACGGTGATCTCGAA
>JAKAZT010000175.1 GCA_021815695.1 Pseudomonadota bacterium | reverse complement strand
TGCTGTGGAAAAAGGACGGCGTGCGCGTCGATGCACGCATCATGCGGTTTCTCGCCGGTGACGACGTGTTGCTGGACCGCGAATTCTTTCAGCACGACATCGTCGCCAGCAGGGCGCATGTCGAGGGTCTGGCGCGCATCGGTCTGCTGGACGCAGACGAGGCATCCGCGCTGCTGCGCGAACTGGGCGTGCTCGCCGAGGATTTCCGCGCCGGGCGCTTCGTGCTCGATGATCGCCATGAGGACGGCCATTCGGCGATCGAGGCGCGGCTGACCGAGCGTCTCGGCGATACCGGTCGCAAGGTGCATGCGGGGCGCAGTCGCAACGACCAGATCCTGGTGGCCACCAGGCTGTGGCTCAAGGATCGCCTGGTCGAGCTGGCGGCGATGTG
Source organism: Pseudomonadota bacterium (assembly GCA_021815695.1). Lineage (GTDB taxonomy): Bacteria > Pseudomonadota > Gammaproteobacteria > Xanthomonadales > Rhodanobacteraceae > Metallibacterium. Next base: position 2,679 of record JAKAZT010000175.1, on the reverse strand, counting down.
TCGTGACATTGCGGCGAGCTGCCTGGATCGCGCCGGACGCGAATCGCTGCCGCTGCCCGGTTACACGCACCTGCAGCGCGCGGTGGTGTCGTCGACCGCGATGTGGTTCGCCGGTTTCGCGGAAGCCTTCATCGACAATGCCGCGCGCGCGGCGCAGACACTGGACTGGATCGACGCCAATCCGCTGGGCACGGCGGCCGGCTACGGTGTCAACCTGCCGCTGGACCGGGACTACACCACCGCGGCGCTGGGCTTCGCGCGGCTGCAGATCTCGCCGATCTATGCCCAGCTTTCGCGCGGCAAGTTCGAGTTGGCGGCGATCGAGGCGCTGGCCTCGGCGCTGCTCGACCAGCGCCGGCTGGCCTGGGATCTCAGCCTGTACACCACTGCCGAATTCGGCTTCGTCACGCTGCCGCCGGAGTACGTCACCGGCAGTTCGATCATGCCCAACAAGCGCAATCCCGACGTGATCGAACTGCTGCGCGCCAGTTACGCCACCGTTGCCGCGGCGCGCACCGAGATCGAGCAGCTGCTGTCCCTGCCCTCGGGCTACCAGCGTGACCTGCAGTACAGCAAGGGCTCGCTGGTGCATGCCTTCGGGCATGGGCTGGGCGCCCTGGCGCTGCTGCCGGACCTGCTGGCGCGATTCGCCTGGAACGCGGAGGCGATGAGCGCCGCGATCGATCCGCCGATGTACGCCACCGATGCCGCCATCGAGCAAGCCGCGGCCGGCGTACCGTTTCGCGAGGCCTATCGGCGTGCCGCCGAAGCCGCTTCGGCGGCGGGGCAGGGCCGCACGCCCGAAGCGAGCCTCGCCGCGCGCGTCTCGCCCGGTGCCGCCGCGGATCTGCGTCTGCCGGTGCTGCGCGAACGTCTTGACGCGCTGACTGCTGCGGCTGCGACGCAGGTCTGAACGCTGGTCCGGACCCTTGCTGCGGATGCGTGGCGCCGGATGTTGGCATCGGCACGCCCGCGCCGCCCGCTCGCTCGCTGCTGCACGGTCTCGCCCGGACGGGTTGCGCCGCCGCGCTGCTCAATGCGGGCCCGCAATGACTGAACCGCTGTACGACGGTTGCGATCGGGTCAGCGGTCGCGAGTGTCGCGCGCGTGTGCGATCCTTGCGCGCCCTCGCTGACCCGTTCCGGCACTCGCACGCATGCCGCTAGCCCTCGAATCCACCGCCGCGCGTTGGCGCCGCGGGCTGCTGCTCCCAGGCCTCGCGCTGCTGCTCGCGCTGCGCGTGCTGTTTGCATTCACGCTGCAGGTCGATTCCGACGAGCCGCAGCATCTGCACGTGGTCTGGGCCTGGACGCAGGGCCTGCTGCCGTATCGCGATGTCTTCGACAATCACACGCCGCTGTTCCAGCTGCTGATGTCGCCGTTGCTGGCGCTGCTGGGCGAGCGCGCCGACATCGTTCCGTTGATGCGGCTGGCGATGATTCCGTTCTACGCGCTGGCGCTGTGGGCGGGCTGGCGCATCGGCTGTGCGCTGTGGTCGCGCCGGACGGCTGCGCTGGCGACGCTGCTGACCGCGCTGTTTCCGTTCTACTTCGTGCTGTCGGCGCAATTTCGTACCGACGACCTGTGGTCGCCGCTGTGGGTGCTGACGGTGCTGGTCGGCGTGAGCGGCACGCCGGGCCTGCGGCGGATGGCGACCAGCGGCCTGCTGGCCGGATTGGCGCTGGCGGTGTCGCTGAAGACCACGGTGTTGCTGATCGCCGGCACGATCGCGCTGGCGCTGGTGCTGCTGATCTGGCGCTGCAGCGGACGCCGCTTGGCCGCCGCCGCGCTGTCTCGCGATGCGATCGCATTTGCGCTGGCCGCGGCCGTGCCGCTGGCTATGTTCGCGGCGTTTTTCACCGCCGAGGGTGCGTGGGCGCAGACCTGGTACTGCACGGTGCAGCACAACATCGTGCCGGGGCTTGGCGACTGGAGCGGGCATCGCCTCGCCCATGTTGCGCGACTGTGCGTGTTCCCGGCGCTGCTGCTGCTCAGCGCCGGTGTGCTGTGGCGCACGCTGCGGCGCACGACGGATGCCGAACGCTGGCTGCGGCGCAGCGTGGTGCTCGCCGGCGCCGTGCTCTACGTCGGCGCGCTGATCAGCTACTGGCCGCTGGTGCCGGCGCAGGACCTGCTACCGGTCACGCCGATGCTGATGCTGGGCCTGGTCGCGCTGATCGAGCGCGATCGCGATGCGCGTGCGGCGATCGCCGCGCGGCGCGCCTTGCCGCTCTGGGTGCTGCTGTTCCTGCTGTTCGACCTTGGCGTGATTCTGGCGCTGCGTCCGCCGTGGCGCGATCGCGCGGCCGCGCAGGAAACCCATCTCGCCGCGGTGCTGCGCCTGACCCGGCCCGATGACGACGTGATGGATGCCAAGGGCGAGTCGATCTTCCGCATGCGCCCGATCTACTGGGCGTTCGAGAACATCACCCAGCAACGCATGAAGCTGGGTCTGATCCCCGACGATGTGGCGGCGGGTCTGGTGCGCACCGGCACGCCACTGGTCGACGATTACCGCATGCCGCCGGGCGCGCAGACCTTCATCGAGGCCAACTACCTCGCCATCGGCATCGGCCGGCTGCGGGTGGCCGGGCTGCTGCTGGATGCACCCAGGGCCGGCATGCCGTTGCGGTTCCGGGTGCGCGTGCCGCAGACGTATGCGCTGGTCGCTGCTACCGG
>JAKAZT010000174.1 GCA_021815695.1 Pseudomonadota bacterium | reverse complement strand
CCATGAACGCCACGCCGCCCGTGATCGAGCTGACCGGCGTCACCAAGCACTTCAGCACCGAGGAGGTCGATACCTACGCCCTGCGCGGCATCGATCTCGAGGTGCGCAAGGGCGAGTTCGTCGCCGTCACCGGACCATCCGGTTGCGGCAAGTCCACGCTGATGGCGGTGCTGGGCCTGCTGACCGCATTCCAGCAAGGCAGCTACCGGCTGGCCGGGCGCGACGTCGGCGAACTCGACGGCGATGCGCGGGCGACCGTGCGCAATCGCCACATCGGCTTCGTGTTCCAGAGCTTCAACCTGATCGGCGATCTGAGCGTGCTGGACAACGTCGCCCTGCCGCTGAAGTTTCGTGGTGGCGTCTCGCGCAGTCAGCGCGAGGAGCGCGCCCGTGCGGCCCTGGAGCGGGTCGGCCTGACGCAGCGGCTGAAGCACTTGCCGCATCAGCTCTCGGGCGGCCAGCAGCAGCGTGTGGCGATCGCGCGCGCGCTGGTGGGCGAGCCCGACCTGATCCTCGCCGACGAACCGACCGGCAACCTCGACAGCGACAACGCCGCCACCGTGATGCGCCTGTTCGAGGAACTGCACGCCGCCGGCGCGACGCTGCTGATGGTCACCCACGAGGGTGCGCTGGCGCAGCGCGCGCAGCGCGCGGTGCGCATGCTGGACGGGCGCGTGGCCGGTGCCGTCATGGCGGCGGCCTAGCCACTCACGGCAGCGTGGTTCGGGTGCGGCGGAATCCGGGGCCGGGTTGTGCGTTGACGGCAACCCCGCTCTCGGACGGGCCTCGCGAGGTCAACATGCCGGATCGCGTTGCAGTCTCGGCCGCGCCGAAGCCGGCGTGGCACGCGCGGCGCCCGATCAGCCGATCTTCTTGAAGCGCACGCGATGCGGCTTGGCGGCTTCCTCGCCGAGACGGCGTTTCTTGTCGGCCTCGTATTCCTGGTAGTTGCCCTGGTAGAACTCGACGTGCGAATCGCCCTCGAAGGCGAGGATGTGGGTGGCGATGCGATCGAGGAACCAGCGATCGTGCGAGATCACGATCGCGCTGCCGGGGAACTCGAGCAGCGCCTCTTCCAGCGCGCGCAGGGTCTCGACGTCGAGGTCGTTGGACGGTTCGTCGAGCAACAGCACGTTGCCACCGCTCATCAGGGTCTTGGCCAGATGCAGGCGGCCGCGTTCGCCGCCGGAGAGCTGGCCGACGATCTTCTGCTGGTCGGCGCCCTTGAAGTTGAAGCGGCCGATGTAGGCGCGCGAAGGCGTTTCGTAGCGGCCGACGGTGATCATGTCGGCACCGCCGGAAATCTCCTGCCACACGGTCTTCCTGGCATCCAGCGTGTCGCGCGACTGGTCGACGTAGGCGAGCTTGACGGTCTGGCCGATCAGCAGCTCGCCGGAGTCGGGCGTCTCCCGGCCGGTGATCATCTTCATCAGCGTGGACTTGCCGGCGCCGTTGGGTCCGATCACGCCGACGATCGCGCCGGGCGGAATCTTGAGACTGAGGTCGTCGATCAGCAGGCGGTCGCCAAAGGCCTTGGAGACGTTCCTGAGTTCGATCACCAGGTCGCCCAGACGCTCGCCCGGCGGCACGTAGATCTCGTTGGTCTCGTTGCGCTTCTGGTAGTCGACCGAGTTCAGCTCCTCGAAGCGGGCGAGGCGCGCCTTGCCCTTGGACTGGCGGCCCTTGGCGTTCTGGCGCACCCACTCCAGCTCGCGCTCGATCGCCTTCTGCCGCGCCTTCTCGCCGGATTCCTCCTTCTTCAGGCGCTGGTCCTTCTGCTCCAGCCATGAGGAGTAATTGCCTTTCCACGGAATGCCGCGGCCGCGGTCGAGTTCGAGGATCCACTCGGCGGCGTTGTCGAGGAAGTAACGGTCATGGGTCACTGCGACGACGGTACCGGTGAAGTTCTTCAGGAACTGCTCCAGCCACTCCACCGATTCGGCGTCGAGATGGTTGGTGGGCTCATCCAGCAACAGCATGTCGGGCTTGCTGAGCAGCAGCCGGCACAGCGCGACGCGGCGCTTCTCGCCGCCGGAGAGCTGGCCGACCCGGGCGTCCCACGGCGGCAGCCGCAGCGCGTCGGCGGCGATCTCGAGCTGGCGCTCCATGGTGTGCGCGTCGCCGGCGGCGAGGATGCCCTCGAGGCGTTGCTGTTCGACGGCCAGCTTGTCGAAGTCGGCGCCTTCCTCGGCGTAGGCGGCGTACACCGCCTCGAGCTGCTTCTGCGCGTCGAGCACCTCGGACACGCCCTCCTCGACCACCTCGCGCACGGTCTTGTCGGGATCGAGCCTGGGCTCCTGTTCGAGGAAGCCGATCTTGATGTCGGGCTGCGGGCGCGCCTCGCCGTTGAACTCGGTATCGATGCCGGCCATGATCCGCAGCACCGTGGACTTGCCCGAACCGTTGAGGCCCAGCAGGCCGATCTTGGCGCCGGGGAAAAAGCTCAGCGAGATGTCCTTGATGATCTCGCGCTTCGGCGGCACGATCTTGCTGACGCCGATCATGGTGTAGATGTATTGCATGCTCGCTCCTGGGGGCGGCCGGCGGACGGCGCGGCGGTGGTGCGGCGCTCGGGCGTATCGGAAAGCCGCGCAGTATCGCCGATCGGACGTCAGGCTGTCATGGCGCCGGGGCCGCGACGACCCCGGCACGGGGTCATCGACGCCCGCGGCTCGCTAGGCGCAAACCCCCGTCTGGGCTACACTTTTGCGCTTGTTGCGGCCCGCATCCGGGCCCGCGCGCGCGAGGTCTTCATGTTCCCCAGCAGCATGCGCATTGCCGGTTACGACGACGAGCTGGCGCAGGCGATGGCGGCCGAGCGGCAGCGCCAGGAAGACCACGTCGAGCTGATCGCCTCGGAAAACTACGCCAGCCCGCGCGTGCTCGAGGCGCAGGGCAGCGTGCTGACCAACAAGTACGCCGAAGGCTATCCCGGCAAGCGTTACTACGGCGGCTGCGAGTTCGTGGACGTGGCCGAGCGGCTGGCGATCGAGCGCGTCAGGCAATTGTTCGACTGCGACTACGCCAACGTACAGCCGCACTCCGGTTCGCAGGCCAACCAGGCGGTGTACCTGGCCCTGCTCAA
>JAKAZT010000173.1 GCA_021815695.1 Pseudomonadota bacterium | reverse complement strand
CTACCCCGGCGGCCGGCCGACGATGATGGACCTGCTGGCCGGCCGCATCCGCGAAGTGCGCGTGCAGGTGCGCGAGCGGCCGATCCCGGCCGATCTGCAGCACGGTGACTACGAGAACGACAGCGCCTTTCGCGCGCGCTTCCAGCAGTGGGTCAACACGCTGTGGCTGGAGAAGGATGCCTTGATCGCGCGCATGCTCGTCGACGCGGCGGGGTGAATCAGCCTCATCGCCACGCTGCACACACACTGCCCTGAGGGGCGCAAAGGAAAATCGCCATGATCACCGTGCACCACCTCAACAACTCGCGCTCGCAGCGTGTGCTCTGGCTGCTCGAGGAGCTGGGCGTCGATTACGAGGTCAAGCGCTACGAGCGTGACGCCAAAACCATGCTGGCGCCGCCCGAACTGCGCAAGGTGCACCCGCTGGGCAAGTCGCCGGTGATCACCGAAGACGGCACCACCGTGGCCGAGTCCGGCTCCATCGTCGAATACCTGCTCGAGCGCCACGATCGCGGCAACACCCTGCGCCCCGCGCCCGGTACCCCGGAACGCATGCGGTTCACCTACTGGCTGCATTACGCCGAGGGCTCGGCGATGCCGCCGCTGCTGCTGAGCCTGATCTTCGCGCGCCTGCCGCAGGGACCGATGCCCTTCTTCGTGCGGCCGGTGGTGCGCGGCATCGCCGACAAGGTGCTGGGCAGCTACGTCAATCCGCAGATCAAGTTGCATCTGGACTTCATGGAGAGCGAGCTCGCCCAGTCGGCGTGGTTCGCCGGCGCGGCCTTCAGCGCCGCCGACATCCAGATGAGCTTTCCCGTCGAAGCCGCCGCCGCGCGCGGCGCCCTGGGCGCCGGCCATCCGCGGCTGCAGGCCTATCTCGAGGCCATCCACGCGCGCCCGGCCTACCAGCGTGCGCTTGCGATGGGCGGCCCTTACGAACTGCTGCGTTGAGCGTGGCGCGGGGTCGCCCATTCGACGCTGCCCCCCGCGAGACGTCGCGCCCAAGTGCCGCCGATCAGGGCGTCTTGTGCTCCTGCAGGTGCTGCACGATAGCCAGGGAACGCGTCACGTGCTGGACCGGCGAGATGCCGTCCTTTTCGCTGGACATCGACGCCACGACCTTGCCGTCGGATGCGATCACGAAGGTCGTGCGCGCGAAAAAGCCGTGCGTGATGGTTTGCCCGTGGATGGTCTTGGCCCCTTTCTGCGGGGGATACAGCTTGACCCCGTACAGGGCGCCGACGCTGCCGCTGGGGTCGGAGGCGATCGGGAATTTGCCGGCGCAGAATTTCGGATCGACTTCGAACTTGTTGAGCATCGCGATCGAATTTTCCGATACGCCGAGGATGGTCGCCCCGGCCTTGGCGAACTGGGCTGCGTGCGTCGAGAAGGTGTGCGCTTCCAGGTCACAGCCGCTGGTGTAGGCAGCCGGGAAGAAGTACAGCACGACCGGGCCCTTGGCGAGCGCCTGCTTCAGCGCGAAGCTGTAATCGTGTCCCGCAAGCGTGGCAGGCAGCGTGAAATCAGGCGCCATGGCGCCTGGTCCCGGCATCGTCTCGGGCGCCGGGGCCGCCAGCGCCGGAAGCGCAACCCATGCGGCCATCGCACCAGCCATCAAAGTACCGATCCAACGCTTGTTCATGGCGACATACTCCGAGTGAGTGAGAACTTGCCTTCGCATTATCGCTCCGGATCAGTGAGCGGAGCGTCGAGTGTCGGCCCGTGCGACCGCACCCGCAGCCGAGCCGGCCCGGTTTGACGGCTGCATGCGGGCAACCACCCAGTCCTCGATCGCGCGGTAGTACAGCTCGCGATGCACGGGGTCCTGCGGCATGTGATGGGCGCCGGGAATGCCGATGAACCGCACCGGGACATGCCGGCTGGCCAGCGCGTGATACAGCGCGAACGATTCGGTGATCGGCACGGTGATGTCGGCGGTGCCGGAGAGGATCAGCGTCGGTGTCGTGATCTGCCCGGCATCGGTGATCGGCGAACCGCTGCGGTACAGCGCCGCGCTGCGCGGATCCCACGGGCTGCCGCCCAGCGAGTCGCGCACCCAGGCCAGGTTGCCGTCGCCGGCGAGTTCGTACTCCTGCGTCCAGTCCACCGCGCCATCGGCGACCACCGCGCAGCGCCAGAAGTGCCGGTGCGCGATCAGCCAGGTCGTCATGTAGCCGCCGTAGGAATGCCCGACCGCCGCGATGCGCGCGCGATCCACGATGCCCTGTTTCTCCAGCATGGCGATGCCCGCGATCACGTCGCTGTCGGGGCCGACGCCGGGATCGCGGTAGATCGCATGCTCGTGCGCATCGCCGAGGTTGTCGCTGCCGCGGTAGTTGGGCTCGAACACCAGGAATCCGTGCGCCGCGAACCCATCGCGCAGCGGGCCGATCTCGCCGGCATCGAAATGCTCGGTCGAAGCGGCCTCGGGGCCGCCGTGGCTGTACACCACCAGCGGGTAGCGCCGGCCGGGCTGATAATGGTTGGGATAGGTCAGGATGCCGTCATCGGGCTGGCCATCGGGCGCATGCCAGGTGACCTCGATGCTGCGCGGATAGTCATAGGCCGCGAAAGCCCGGTTCAACGATGTCAGCGCCACCGGCTGGCCTTTCAGGGAGCGCAGCAGATAGAGCTCGGGTGCGCGCGTGGCGCTGTCGGCGACGAAAGCCAGCGCGCCCTGCGCCGACACCGCGACCAAGGTAGGGTTCAGATCACCCAGCGCCAGCGCATGCCCCGCACCGTGCAGCGGCTGCACGTAGATTTTGCTGCTGACACCATCGTCCGCCACGGCGACCAGGCCCCGGGCATCGGGCAGCCATGCGTATTCGGAATACACGTCACGGTCGAGATCGGCGCTGACATCGCGGCCGTCACCCCCGGCCAGCGCCGTGACGAAGACGTCCATATCGCTCACCGGGCCGGGGCCATGCGGATACAGATAGGCGATCGCATCGCCCTTGGGTGCGAATGCCGGTGTGTACTCGTAGGTGGGGTGGGCGGTGATGGTCCGCACCGCGCCCGTGGCCACATTCACCGCGGCGATCGTGGTCTTGTCGGTATCGCTGTCGTCGGCGTCGATCTGCCGCGTGA
>JAKAZT010000048.1 GCA_021815695.1 Pseudomonadota bacterium | reverse complement strand
ATCACGTCATTGATCGACCACTTGCGCTCGCGCGCCAGATCCATGATGCGCTCGGCCATGGCTGCGTCGATGTGACGTACGAGTATGTCCGGCACGGGCCCTGATCCTCGGTGCTGACGCCTTGCCCCCGGTGCATCCGATTCTGGCAGCGTATGCGCCGGATTTCATGTCCCGCCCAGCGCGGGCTTCAACCGCGGCCATAGCCAGGCAAGCAACAGCAGCGTGGGCACCACGGATACCGTGCTGAGCGCATAGAAGCCGCCGTAGCCCACCATCTCGACCAGTACGCCTGAACCGCCCGCAATCAGCTTGCCGGGCAGGTTGGCCAGCGAGCTCAGCAGGGCGTACTGGGTGGCGGTGTAGCCGCGATGGGTCAGGCCCGACATGAACGCGACCAGGACTGTTCCCCCGAAGCCGTTGGCGAGGTTGTCGCCGGACAGAGCCAGGGCGAAATAGGCGATGGATCCAGGGTGCGCGGTCATCAGCACATACAGCAGGTTGCACAGCGCGATGCCGAGTACCGAGAGGATGACCGGCCCGCGCAACCCGAAGCGGGTGACCGCGTAGCCACCCAGAAAGGCACCGACGAGACTGACGATGACGCCGTAGATCTTCGAGACATTGGCAATGTCGGTCAGGCTGAAGCCGAGGTGCATGTAGAACGGATAGGCGACCACGCCCACCATCTGCTCGGGCAGCTTGTACAGCCCGACGAACACCAGCAGGGCCAGCGCCAGCGGCCAGCCGAAGCGCATGAAGAACTCGCGGAACGGGCCGATCACGCTTTCGCGAATGGCTGCGCTCAGCGACGCCGCCCGCGGCAGGCGGTTTTCCGGTTCGCGCGCGCGCAGTACCGCCACGACCGGTATCGCGAAAATCAGCGCCATCGCCAGATAACCGATGCGCCAGCCGGCGAACTGGGCGATGTAGAGCGTGCCGACGCTGCTGACGATCAGCGCCAGCCGGTAACCGAGGGTGTAGGTCGAGGCCAGTCCGCCCTGTGCCTCGAGTGGCGCGATCTCCACGCGATAGGCGTCGATCGCCACGTCCTGGGTCGCGCCGGCGAACGCGGCGATGCCGTTGAAGACGATGAACAGCGCGAACGAAGGCGTCGGCGTCAGCAGCGCCATGCCCGCCAGCGCCGCCGCCAGCACCAGCTGGGCCGCGAGAATCCAGCTGCGCCGCTGGCCCAGCCGGCCGAGCACGGGAAGTCGCAGACGATCGACCGCAGGGGCCCACAGAAACTTCAGCGTGTAGCTCAGCGTGGCGTAACTGACCAGCGCGATCAGCGCCAGATCGACACCCGACTGCTTGAGCCACGCCGACAGGGTGACGCCCACCAGCAGGAATGGCAGCCCCGAGGAGAAACCGAAATAGAACATGGTCCGCGCGGCCGGCGTTCCGAATGCCGCGGCCAAGGCGCGCCAGCCGTGCGGGCGCTGCGCGGAGGCCGGTTGTGCCACGCCGGGGTCGCTCACGCGGTACCGTCCAGCGCGTAATCCACCGCGTAGGGCGCATGGTCGGAAAAGCGCGGCTGCGGATGGATCGCGCAGGCGCGCAGGCGTTCGCGCAACGACGGCGTCACCACCTGGTAGTCGATGCGCCAGCCGACGTCGTTGGCGCGCGCGTTGCCGCGTTGCGACCACCAGGTGTATTCGATCGCCTCGGGTTTCAGCGCGCGGAAACTGTCCACCCAGCCGCGCTCGCGAAACAGCGCGTCCAGCCAGGCGCGCTCCTCGGGCAGGCAGCCGGAGTTTTTCTGGTTGGAGGTCCAGTTCCTGATGTCGAGCCGGGTGTGGACGATGTTCCAGTCGCCGCCGATCACGTAATCGCGGCCGCTGGCCAGCCAGCCGTCGAAGATCGGCGCGAGGCGCTCCATCGCCGCGAACTTGAAGCGCTGGCGCTCCTCGCCCGAGGAACCCGAAGGCACGTACAACGAGACCACGCTGAGGTTGCCGAAACGCGCCTCCAGATAGCGGCCCTCCTGGTCGAACGCCTCCCAACCCAGCGTGTTCAACACCTGGTCGGGTTTGCGCCGGGCGTAGATCGCCACGCCGCTGTAGCCCTTCCTGCTGCGCGCATCGTGGTAATGGCAGTGATAGCCCGCCGGCCGGTACAGCGCCGCGTCGAGCTGGTGCTCCTGGGCCTTGGTTTCCTGCAGACAGAGCACATCGGCGTGCTGCGCGGCAAACCAGTCGAAGAAGCCCTTGGAGGCCGCCGAGCGAATGCCGTTGGCGTTGAAGGTGATGATGCGCATCGGACACGCAACCGGAATGAGCCCGCAGGCATCGGGTGAATCCAAGCGTAGCCGAAAGACGGCCGCGCCCTGAGCCGCCGCGAAGCCGGAATCGGGGCAGACGCCGGCGCCGATGGCCTATCATCGCAGTGCGCACGACGGCTTGTGGCGTGCGCGTGACGACCACTGCCCGCGGACCGCCGATGCTTGCCCATCAACGCGACTTTCTCGACCTCGCCCGCGACCAGGGCGTGCTGCGCTTCGGCGACTTCACCCTCAAGTCGGGCCGCGTCAGTCCGTATTTCTTCAACCTCGGCCGCATCGCCAGCGGCGCCGCGCTGGCGCGCCTCGGTCGTGCCTACGCGGCGACGGCGATCGGCTCGGGGCTGGCCTTCGACATGCTGTTCGGCCCCGCCTACAAGGGCATCCCGCTGGCGGCGGCCACGGCGATCGCGCTGGCCGACCACCATCGTCGCGACCTGCCGTTCGCCTACAACCGCAAGGAGGCCAAGGATCACGGCGAGGGCGGCCTGCTGGTCGGCGCGCCGCTGGCCGGGCGCGTGCTGGTGGTCGACGACGTGCTGACCGCGGGCACCGCGGTGCGCGAGTCGCTGCAGCTGATCCGCGCGCAGGGCGCGCAGCCGGCCGGCGTGCTGATCGCGCTCGACCGGGAAGAGCGCGGCCAGGGCGCGCTGTCGGCGGCGCAGGAGGTCAGCGCCGAGTTCGCAATCCCGGTGCTGGCGATCGCGCGCCTGACCGACCTGCTCGCCTATGCAGCGGCACACGCCGACCTGGTGGCCGAACACGCGCGCCTGAGCGATTATCGCGCCCGTTACGGCGTCGCCTGACCGCCGCCTATACTCGCAGCCCTGTCCACGGAGCACCGCGCATGCGCATCCGCATCGTCCTGGCAACCCTGGCCCTGGTCATCGCGGCCGTGGCGACCACCGCCGCCGTGGCCGCAAGCGGTGCCACGCACTACCGCTGGCGCGATGCCCATGGCGTGCTGCATTTCAGCGACAGCCTGCCGCCCGACGCCGTGAAGTACGGCTATGAGCTGATCAACGATCAGGGCATCGTCGTGCGCACGGTCGAGCGCGCGCTGACTCCGCAGGAGCGCAAGCAGCGCGCGGCCGCGGCTGCGGTCCAGGCGGCCGCCGCCAGACAGGCCCGCGACCGGGCCCGCGCCGACCGCCAGATGCTGGCCGCCTATCCGCAGGAAAGCGACCTGCAGCAGGCGCAGCAGGAGCAGCTGAGCACGATCGACCAGGCCATCCGAACCACCGAGCTCAACCTGAAGAGCCAGGAACGCGCGCTGGCTGACCTGCTGCAGCGCGCGGCGGAGATCGAACACACGCAGAAGGCGGTGCCGAAATTCATCAGCGACGACATCGCCCGCCAGCGCGGCGTGGTCAACACCCAGCGCGAGGCGCTGGCGCAAGCCCGAAGCGAGCGCGCCGCGACCGTGCAGGCACAGGCCGCGCAACGGGCACACTACCGCAGCGTGAAACAGCAGCAGGACGCCGCGGCCGCGGCCAGCGCCGCCAGCAGCGGCCCGTGACGATCGCGACGGACGCGGCCGGGCCGCCGCTCAGCCGCCGCCGTTGCTGCCGGCGCTGGCCGGTACATTCTGGATCTGCAGCGGCTCGGTCTTCAGCGGCAGGGTCTGCGCCGGGGTATTGCCCGGCAGCGCGGGCAGCGCGGCGCTTGCGGCCGGCGCCACGGCGGGCCCGGGCGCGACCGGACCGCAGCGATAAGCGCCCCACTTCTGCTGGCCGTCGACCGGCGCGGCCAGCGGCTTGACCGTGTCGGCGCCCATGCCGGCGCCGGCGTTGCGCGCCAGCACCTCCAGTTCATCGCGCACGGTCAGGTTGTTGCGATCGAAGGGTCCGACGCGGTCGGTGACCGACACCGTCACGTCGCCGAGCTGCCGACACCCGGCGACGCTGTCGACGTAGGCCGCGCGCACGGCGCGGCCGCCGGGCTGCAGTCGGATGCCCCAGGAACAGCCGCTCAGCATCACGCTGATGGCGATTGCGGCGAACAGGGTCTTGCGCATCGTCGGCACCTTGGAACCGGGCGGAAATTCCGCCCGGCAAGGATAGCCGCAGATGAGCGCAGCGGTGGTGCCGCGCGCGCCGCCGGTCGCGCCGCGTTCAGCACGCACCGGCTGCGCCGATCCCGCACTTGCGCGCAACGTCACGGCCACGATCGCCGCCACTTGCCAGCCGGCCGCGCGGCAGACAGGCTGAGGACCCATCCAGCGGAGACCGGCCATGCGCACCGCCCTGATCACCGGCGCCAATCGCGGCCTCGGCCTCGAATTCACCCGGCAACTGCTGGCCCAGGGTCTGCAGGTGATCGCCTGCAGCCGTGCGCCGGCGCCGGCCGGCGAACTGGCGGCGCTGGTCGATGAGCATCCGCAGCGGCTGCAATTGCTGCCACTGGATGTCGCCGACGCCGAGGCCATCGCCGCGCTGCCGGCGCGGCTGGCGGCCGCCGGTGTCAGTCATCTCGATGTACTGATCAACAACGCCGGCGTGCTGGTCTCGGGCGAGCGCCACGGCGCCCTGCGCGCCGAGGACCTTGCCCGCAGCTTCGCGATCAACGCCAGCGCGCCGCTGCTGCTGGCCGAAGTGCTGACGCCGCTGCTGACACAGGGCCATGCCGCCAGGGTGCTGTGCATCAGCTCGCAGCTGGGCTCGATCGCGCAGGCCAGCAGCTACCGCACCGTCAGCTACGCGATGAGCAAGGCGGCGCTGAACATGGGCGTGCGCCGGCTGGCGGCGGAACTGGGGCCGCGCGGCATCACCGTGGTGGCGATGCACCCGGGCTGGGTGCGCACCGCGATGGGCGGCGAGCAGGCGCCGCTGGATGCGCCGACATCGGTGCGCGGCGTGCTCGCCGTGCTGGCGCGGCTGACACCGGGCGAGGGCGGCCGCTTCTACGCGTACGACGGCAGCGAACTGCCCTGGTAGCGGGCCGCTGATGGGACCACCGGCGCCGCGGGCCGGAGTGCCCGGTCATCGTCGCCGGATCCCGTCCCGTGGAGCGGCCGCAACGGCGGCCCGACGCCGTGCGGGCGGCAGTGCAGGGCGATGCCGTCGCGCAGGCCGCAGGGCATCGATGATCCGCAGCCGGGGGTCCGGGCCCGGGTGGCTGCATCCGGCAGTCGGCCCGCACGCGTATCCGACCGGGCCCCGGCTCACGGCCGGTTGACGCCGGCGCGCCGACGCTCGCGACCGGACCGCTCCACCGACCAGGATCTCCGATGCGCGCCCGCAATCCCTTCGCCGTCCCCGCACTCGCCGCGATGCTGCTCGTCGCCGGCGCGACAGGCGCTGCGCCGGCGCCTCCCGCTGCCGCGCAGCCTGCCGTGACCGGCGCGGTATCCGCCGCGCCGACAGACAGGACGCTTCCATTCGCGACACCCGCTGCGATCAGCGGCTATCGCGGCGAAGCGCGCGACGCTGCCGGCAGGCTGATCTACATCGAGCAGGACTTCGTCCGCGACGGCGGCGCCCGCCGGCTGACCCTGTACCGCTGCCCCGATGGCCTGCCCTTCGCGCGCCGCGAGGACGACGCCCGCGGCGGCGACCCCGCCGCGCCCGACTTCTCGCTCGATGACGCGCAGACTGGCTACCGCGAGGGCGTGCGGCGCAGTGCCGACGGCACGCGCAGCGTGTACGTGCGCATGAATCGCGCCGGTGATGAAAAATCCGCGCCGCTGCCGACCACGCGGCACCTGGTGATCGACGCCGGATTCGACGCTTTCGTGACGCGCCACTTCGACGCCCTGCTCTCCGGCGCGACCCTGCCGGTCGAGTTTCTGGTCCCCGGTCGCCTCAAGACCATCGGCTTCAGGATCATGCGCATCAAGGACACCGGCGCCGCGGCGCGCGGCGAGGTGGCGTTCCGGCTCGAGCTCGGCAGCTGGTTCGGCTTCCTGCTGCCGCACATCGACGTCCGCTACGATGCGCGCACCCGCGTGCTGCGGCGTTATGTCGGCCTGTCGAACCTGCGCGATGCGCGCGGTGACAACCTCAAGGTCCGCATCGATTTCCCGCCATCGCAGGCGCGCCGCAACATCCCGCGCGCCGAACTGGCCGCGGCGCAGGACGCCGCCCTCGACGGTCGCTGTCCGCTGCGCTGAGCGGGCGTCCGCGGACACCGCGCAAGACAACGCTCCGCGATCGCAAGCGACTGATTCCGCGAAGGTGGCCGCCGCATGCCGCGCTGGCACATTGCTTGCGTCGGGCTCCCTGCCGCCCCCTGCGGCGATGCTGCGGAGTCCGCCATGAACACCGAACTCAAACTGCTGCGACTGGTTTTCACCCTGCACGCCCTGCTGATCGCGCTGGTGCTGGGCGGCATGCTGGTCAGCCTTCCGGCGCGGGCCGCGACGCCCCTCGCCGCGCCCGCGCCATCCGCCGCACACGCCGGCGGCATCTGCTCGCCGGCACTGCGCGACGGCGTGGTCTGCCCGTGAGCGCGCCACGCGCGGAGGCCGCCCGGCCAGCCGAGACCGCATGGTCCGGCGCGACGCGCGATTTCCGTCCGCGATGCTCCGCATAATGGGCCGATGCTGCATATCGTCCTGGTCCATCCCGAGATCGCCCCCAATACCGGCAACGTGATCCGGCTGGCGGCCAATACCGGCTGCACACTGCACCTGGTGCGGCCGCTGGGTTTCGATCTCGACGACGCCAGGCTGCGCCGCGCCGGACTGGACTATCACGAATACGCGCACATGCAGGTGCACGACGACCTCGATGCCTGCCTGGCTGCGCTGGGTGCGCCGCGCGTGTTCGCGCTCACCACCAGGGGCCGCACGCGTCCGGACATGGCGCGCTTCGCCACCGGCGACGCGCTGCTGTTCGGCGCCGAGAGCCGGGGCTTGCCGAGTGCGGTGCTGGACGCGTTGCCCGCGGATCACCGCCTGCGCCTGCCGATGGTCGCCGGCAGCCGCAGCCTGAATTTGTCCAACGCGGTCGCGGTGACGGTGTACGAGGCCTGGCGCCAACTGGGCTATCCCGGCGCGGTGTGACGCCGCGTGCACGCCCGACGTGGCGGGCGCCGCTACAATCGTCGGCATGACCGCGCCCGCGACCAATGCCCTGATCCCGCCGCCGCTGCGTGCCGTCGCCGGGCGCCTGCTGCAGGCGGCGCTGAATCGCGCGCTGGCGCTCGATCCCGATGCCGCATCGCGTCTGGCCGCACTCGAGGGCCGCACGCTCCGCGTGCACCTGCGCGGCCCCGGGCTGGCGCTGACGCTCGGCGTGCAGGACGGTGCGCTCACGATCGGCCCACCTGCCGCGGACGCCGCGCTGCGCGTCGGACTGACGCCGGGCGCGCTGCTGAAGCTGGCGCTGGCACGCGGTGACGGCGCGCTGGCGCCGGGCGCGGTCGAGATCGCCGGCGACGCCGAACTGGCGCGGCGTGTGGAGCGACTGGCGCGCGAGTTCCGGCCCGATTTCGAGCAGGCCTTTGCCGACAGCTTCGGCGAGGTGTCGGGTGTGCCGCTGGCGCGCGCGTTTGCCGCCGGCCTCGCCGCCGTCCGGCGCGGCGCGCAGCATGGCGCCGAGGACGGCGCCGACTGGCTGCGCGACGAGGCGCGGCTGACGCCATCGCGCGCCGAGGTCGAGGATTTTCTCGACGCCGTCGATGCCCTGCGCGAACGCGCCGACCGCCTGCAGGCGCGGGTCGATGCGCTGGCCGCACGCGCCGGGACGCGCGGGTGAGCACGCTGCGGCACGCGCCGCGCCTGCTGCGCGTGGCCGTCCTGCTGTTGCGCTATCGCCTCGACGAATTCGCCGCCGGCACGCCGCTGGCGACTCCGCTGCGCCTCCTGCGCCCGCTGTTTCCGCAGGTCGCCGCGCTGCGTGGTCAGCCGCGCGGTGCGCGCCTGCGCCTGGCTCTGACCGAGCTGGGCCCGATCTTCGTCAAGTTCGGGCAGATCCTGTCCACCCGCCGCGACCTGCTGCCGGCGGACGTCGCCGACGAACTGGCCCTGCTGCGCGATCAGGTGCCGCCATTTCCCGGCGACGTCGCGCGCGCGGCGATCGAGCGCGCGCTGGGCAAGCCGGTCGCCGTGCTGTTCGCCGCGTTCGACGAAGCGGCACTGGCTTCGGCCTCGGTCGCGCAGGTGCACGCGGCGACCCTGCACGACGGCCGCGCAGTGGTGGTCAAGGTGCTGCGCCCCGGCATCGACCGCCGCATCGCCCGCGACGTCACCCTGCTGCGCGCACTGGCCGACATCGTCGCGCGCCATCATCCGCACGCCGACAAGATCCGTCCGCACGACGTCGTCAGCGAAATCGAAAAGACCCTCGAACACGAGCTGGACCTGCAGCGCGAAGGCGCCAACGCCAGCCTGCTGCGGCGCAACTTCCAGGACTCGCCCGATCTCTACGTGCCGCAGGTGCACTGGGATTTCACCGCCGCCGGCGTGCTGACGCTGGAACGCGTGCGCGGCATTCCCGCCGACGACATCGCCGCGCTCGACCACGCCGGCATCGACCGTCAGCGTCTTGCCGCCAAGGGCGTGCGGCTGTTCTACGAGCAGGTGTTCCGCGACAACTTCTTCCACGCCGACGCGCACCCCGGCAACATCTGGGTCGATCCGTCCTGCGGCGCCGAGCCGCGCTTCATCGCGCTCGACTTCGGCATCATGGGCACGCTGCCGGAAGCCGACCAGTACTGGCTGGCCGAGAACTTCATGGCGCTGTTCCGGCGCGACTACCGGCGCATCGCCGAGCTGCACCTCGCCGCCGGCTGGATGCCGGCGCACGTGCGCCTCGACGAGCTGGAGGCCGCGACGCGCACGGTCTGCGAACCGTACTTCACGCGGCCGCTGAGCGAGATCTCGATCGCCGAAGTCACGATGAAGATGTTCAACACCGCCCGGCGTTTCGAGCTGACCCTGCAGCCGCAGCTGATCCTGCTGCAGAAAACCCTGCTCAACATCGAGGGCATGGGTCGCCAGCTCGATCCGGGCATCGACATCTGGGCGGTGGCCGAGCCGGTGCTGGCGCGCATCCTGCGCCGCCGCTACGGACCGGCGCGGCTGCTGCGCGAGGCGCGCCGCCGCCTGCCGCAATGGCTGGCCGCGGCGCCACGCATGCCCGAGCTGGTGCGCGAGGCGCTGAGCCAGGTCGCCGAAGGCCGCAGCCGGCTGGCGATCACCTCGGACGATCTCGTCCGGCTGACGGCCGAATCGCGGCGCACTCAGCGCCTGCTGGCCGGCGGTCTGCTGGGCAGCACGTTGATGATCGCGGCGGTGCTGATCGCCGCGCTGGCGCCCGGACGCGGGCCGCTGCCACCGATCGTCCTGGCGGGCATCGGGGCGCTGATCTGGCTGACCGCGTGGCCGCGGCGATCCCGCTGAGGCCGCCGCGCGAGCGCCCCGCCGGCAGGCACCGGGGCCGGGCAGGGCAGCGCACGGCAGCCGCTGCCGCCGGGGACGTCGCCGGCAGCATGCCCGACATCCACCGCCGTCATGAGTGAGCAGCCGAATGCGCCGGTTTCGCCGCGCGGCGGCTTGCGCGGCATTCTGGACGCGCTGATCGCGACGCCGCAGGCGGTCCTCGGCGTGCTCGTCGCGCAGAGCGGACCGAGCTATCGCAAGCCCGGCGCGCTGCTGCTGCTGGACGCCGGTGGCGTGCGCGCTGGTGCGCTCTCCGGCGGCTGCCTGGATGCCGAACTGGAGGACGTCGCCCGCGGCGTGCTGGCCAGCGGATGCGCGCACTTCGTCGAGGCCGACACCGGCAGCGCCGATGACGCCCTGTTCGGCAGCGGCTCGGGCTGCGGCGGCGCCGTGCGCATCGCGCTGCTGCCGTTGCCGCCCGCAGCACCCCTACGCGCCGCGTTGCGGGCATTGGCGGACAGCGCGGCGGCGCTGCAGCTGACGCTGACCGATGACGGCGCGGGCACGGCGATCCTTGGCGCAGCGCGCTGGTCGTGGGACGGCTCCGGTCGAAGTACCGATGCAGCCATCCAGACGTCTTTGCCGCCGCATCGGATCCAGCCGCCGCCGCGCGCGCTGTTGCTGGGCGCCGGACCGGAAACGCCGGCCCTGCTTGCGATGCTGCACGCGCTGGGCTGGTGGGTGGAGGTGCAGGAGCATCGCGGACGCTGGACGCCACGGGCGGCGGGCGCGGATCGCCTGCATGCGCTTGCGCCCGGGCTGCTGCCGGCATCGGCGCATCCACCGCTGGCGGCACTGGTGATGACCCACCACTTCGAGCACGATCGCGCACACCTGGCGGCGCTGGCGACGAGCACGATTCCCGAGATCGGCGTGATCGGTCCCGCCCTGCGGCGCGAGGCGCTGCTCGATGCGCTGCCGCCCGGTCTGCGCCTGCGGCTGGCAGCGCGGCTGGCCGGGCCGGTCGGTCCGCGGCTCGGCGACGGTCCCGAGGCCATCGCGCTGGCATTGGCCAGCGCCCTGCAGCAGTGGCGCATCGCGCATCAGGCTGGCCATGACTGAGCCGGCACAAGCGCTGCGCCATGGCACGGTGCTGCTCGCGGCGGGTGCGTCGCGACGGCTGGGCCGGCCCAAGCAGACCGTGCTGATCGATGGCGAACCGCTGGTCGCGCGCATGGCCGGCATGGCCCTCGCCACGGATCCGCGCGCGCTGGTCGTCAGCCTGGGCGCGCAGGCCGACCTCGTGCGCCAAGCGCTGGGCGATGCCGGCGACGATCCCCGCGTGCGCTGCATCGTGGCCGCGGACTGGGCGCGCGGCATGGGCGCATCGCTGCGTTCAGGGCTGGACGCGCTGCCGGACGACTGCGACGCCGCGCTGGTGTTGCTGTGCGACCAGCCGGCGCTGACCGTGGCACATCTCGAGCGTCTGCTGGCGGCATGGCGCGTCGATCCGGCACGTGCCAGCGCCAGCACCTACGCCGGCGTGCCGGGCGTACCCGCGGTGCTGCCGCGCACCTGGTGGCCGTCGATCGACGCCGGCAGCGATCGCGGTGCGCGCGACCTGCTGCGCGCACGCACCGCCGAAATCAGCACGATCGCGGCCGCCGGGCTCGAACGCGACCTCGACACGCCGATCGATCTTGATCCGCGGTCGTAGCAATGCCCCTGCTGCGCCGCACACGCCGTTCACGCGCGATCGGGGTAGGCTCGGTGCTCGGACTTCTAAGGCGCTGCGCGCGGAGGTTGTCATGCAACTGATCGTCAACGGCCAGATCCACGCGGTCGATGCTCCCGCCGACATGCCGCTGCTGTGGGTGCTGCGCGACATCATCGGCCTGACCGGCACCAAGTTCGGCTGCGGCAAGGCCCTGTGCGGCGCCTGCACGGTGCATCTGGAGGGCGAGGCGATCCGCTCCTGCATCACGCCGGCCAGCGCGGTCGCCGGCAAGCACATCACCACCATCGAGGGCCTGACCGCCGCGGGCGATCATCCCGTGCAGCGCGCCTGGACCGAGCTCGACGTGGTCCAGTGCGGCTACTGCCAGTCGGGGCAGATCATGAGCGCGGCGGCGCTGCTGCGGCGCACGCCCCGGCCCAGCGACGCCGACATTGACAACGCGATGAGCGGCAACGTCTGCCGCTGCGGCACCTATCAACGCATCCGCGCAGCGATCCATCGCGCCGCGGATCTCGCGGAGGTGAAGTCATGAACGCGCGCCTCGACGACATCCCGCTCGACCCGGGTCGCCGCCGCTTCCTGCGCGGCAGCGCCGCCGGCAGCGCCGGCCTGATCATCGCCTTCAGCGTGCCGCTGGTCGGACGACGCGCCCTGGCCGCGGCCGCGCCGGACGCCGCCCTGCCGCCGCCCAACGCCTTTCTGCACATCGCGCCCGACGACCGCGTCACCGTGGTGCTGGCGCATTCGGAGATGGGTCAGGGCATCTGGACCTCGCTGCCGATGCTGCTGGCCGAGGAGCTGGAGTGCGACTGGAGCCAGGTGCGCGCCGAGCACGCACCGGCCGCGCCGGTCTATGCCAGCCCGATGTTCCACATCCAGATGACCGGCGGCTCGACCACGACCATGTCGGAGTTCGACCGCTACCGCGAAGTGGGCGCGCTGGCGCGCACCCAACTGGTGGCGGCCGCGGCCCGACGCTTCGGCGTCGCGCCCGCCGCCTGCCGCATCGAACGCGGCGTGGTGATCGCCGGCGAGCAGCGCGCGCGCTTCGGCGAGCTGGCCGCGGCCGCCGCGCAGCTGCCGCTGCCGACCGCAGCGGTGGCGCTCAAGCCGCGCCGGGACTGGACCCTGATCGGCAAGCCGACGCCGCGCCTCGATACGCCGGCCAAGATCACCGGGCGCGCGGCGTTCGGTCTCGATGCGCGCCCCGCGGGAGTGCGCGTGGCGCTGGTTGCGCGCGCGCCGGTGTTCGGCGCGAAGCTCAGGCACTTCGATGCCGGCGCCGCGCGCAAGCTGCCGGGCGTCGACGCGGTGGTCGAGGTTCCGACCGGCGTGGCCGTGATCGGCGCGCACTTCTGGGCCGCCAAAACCGGCCGCGACGCACTGAAGCTCGACTGGGATCTCGGCCCCGGCGCGCACTTCGACAGCGCCGCCGAACTGGCGCAGTACCGCAAGCTGGCGCGCACGCCGGGCAGCCCGGCGGCGATGCGCGGCGAGGCGGCACGCGCGCTGGCGACGGCAAAGTCGCCGATCGCGGCCGAGTACAGCGTGCCGTATCTGGCGCACGCGACCATGGAGCCGCTGAACTGCACGGTCGAGCTGGGCGCGGATCATTGCCGCGTCACCACCGGCACCCAGTTCCAGACCGTCGATCAGGCCAGCGCGGCGCGCATCCTCGGCTTCAAGCCCGAGCAGGTCGAGATCGTCACCGCGTTTCTCGGCGGCGGCTTCGGCCGGCGCGCCAACCCGGCCTCGGATTTCGTCAGCGAGGCGGTGCAGGTCGCCAAGGCCGCGCGCGCGGCCGGGCACACCGCACCGGTCAAGGTGGTCTGGACGCGCGAGGACGACATGCACGGCGGCTGGTACCGGCCGCAGTTCGTGCACCGGATGCGCGCGGCGCTGGGCAGCGACGGACTGCCCGTTGCCTTCGCCGACTGCATCGTCGGCCAGAGCATCATGGCCGGCACGCCCTTTGGCGCCGGCATGATCAGGAACGGCATCGATCCGGTCTCGGTCGAGGGCGTGGTCGGATCGCCCTATCTCGAGGCCACGCCCGCGTATGCGGTCGAACTGCACTCGCCGACCGCGCCGGTGCCGGTGCTGTGGTGGCGTTCGGTGGGCAACACCCACACCGCGTTCGCGATGGAGAGCTTCATCGACGAACTGGCGCACGCCGCCCGGCGCGATCCGCTGGAATACCGTCGCGCGCTGCTGGGCAAGGCCGGAGCCAGGCGCCACCTCGCGGTGCTCGAGCGCGCCGCCGACCTGTTCGGCTGGACCAAACCGCTGCCGGCCGGTCACGCCAGGGGACTCGCCGTGCACGCCTCGTTCGGCAGCTACGTCGCCCAGGTGGCGGAGGTATCGCTGGCGAACGGCAAGCCGCGCGTGCATCGCGTCGCCTGCGCGGTGGACTGCGGCATCGCGGTCAACCCGGAGACGATCCGCGCGCAGATGGAGGGCGCGATCGCCTTCGGCCTGACCGCGGCGCTGTACGGCGCGATCACGCTCAAGGACGGCCGCGTGCAGCAGGACAACTTCGACACCTACCCGCCGCTGCGCATGGATGCCATGCCGAGGATCGAGGTCGCGATCATCGACAGCGGCGAGAAGCCGGGCGGCATCGGCGAGCCGGGCACGCCGCCGATCGCTCCGGCGGTGGCCAACGCGCTGTTCGCACTGACCGGCAAGCGCCTGCGCGATCTGCCGTTCAGGCTGGTCTGACGCGCATGGACGCGCCGGCGCCGTCGCGGGACGGCGGCGGCATGACGCGCGCTCAGGCGGCGCTGGCGCGCGGCGCGGTGTGGAATTGCGCTTCCTCGGTCGAGCCGGTCAGCGCGGACAGCGACGACGATCCGCCGGCGATCACCTGGTTGACCTGGTCGAAGTAGCCGGTGCCGACCTCGCGCTGATGCTTGACCGCGGTATAGCCGTCCTTCTGCGCGGCGAATTCGGCCTCCTGCAGCTCGACGTAGGCGGCCATCTGCCGGTCGCGGTAGCCGCGCGCCAGCTGGAACATCGAGTAGTTGAGCGCGTGGAAGCCGGCCAGGGTGATGAACTGGAACCGGTAGCCCATCGCCGCCAGCTCGTTCTGGAAGCGCGCGATGGCGGCCGCATCGAGATGCTGCTTCCAGTTGAAGCTGGGCGAGCAGTTGTAGGCCAGCAACTTGCCCGGAAAACGCGAATGGATGGCCTCGGCGAAGCGGCGCGCCTGGTCCAGGTCCGGCGTGCCGGTCTCGCACCAGACCAGGTCGGCGTACGGCGCGTAGGCGAGTCCGCGGGCGATGGCCTGCTCCAGGCCCATGCGCGTCTCGCAGTAGCCCTCGACGGTGCGCGCGCCGGTGCAGAACGGGCGGTCGAGCGGATCGACGTCGGCGGTCAGCAGGCCGGCGCCCATGGCGTCGGTGCGCGCGACGATCAGCGTGGGCACGCCGGCGACATCCGCCGCGAGGCGCGCAGCGACGAGCTTCTGCACCGCCTCCTGTGTCGGCACGAGCACCTTGCCGCCCATGTGTCCGCACTTCTTGGCGCTGGCCAATTGATCCTCGAAGTGCACGCCGGCGGCGCCGGCCTCAATCATGTGTTTCATCAGTTCGTAGGCGTTGAGCACGCCGCCGAAACCGGCCTCGGCATCGGCCACGATCGGCAACAGCCAGTCGATGCCGTCCTGGCCTTCGGCGTGGTCGATCTGGTCGGCGCGCAGCAGGGTATTGTTGATGCGGCGCACGACCGCGGGCACGGAGTCGACCGGATACAGCGACTGGTCGGGATACATCGCGCCCGCGCTGTTGGCGTCGGCCGCCACCTGCCAGCCTGACAGATAGATCGCCTGCAGTCCGGCCCTGGCCTGCTGCAGCGCCTGGTTGCCGGTCAGCGCGCCCAGCGCGTTGACGAACTCGCGTTCGTGCAGCGCACGCCACAGGCGCTCGGCGCCGCGTCGGGCCAGCGAATGCTCGACGTGCACGGTGCCGCGCAGACGCACCACGTCCTCGGCCGTGTAGGGGCGGCTGACACCGTTCCAGCGCGCGTTGTTGGTCCAATCCAGGGTGAGTTGCTGCGCGCTCGCTTGCGTCGATGCGGTCATGGCGTTTCCTCGAACAGTGGAGACATGGGGCAGTGGAGACGTGAGACGGTGCAGACGTGAGACGTGAGAGGCGAACCGGGTAACCCGGATGAGGGCACGCCAGCGCCGCAATCCGGGACGGACGTCGAGCGCAGCATCGACCGCGACGCTCGACCCGGATTTCGCTGCGTTGTGTCCGGGCTGCGTGCCATGGAGCAAGGGAGCAAGGGA
>JAKAZT010000172.1 GCA_021815695.1 Pseudomonadota bacterium | reverse complement strand
CTTCTCACGCTATTTTCTCGATAAGGAGAGGATCATGCGGCACCCATTGCTATCAGCCATCGTTCTTGCCCTCGGCCTCGTCCTTGGCGCGCATGCGGCACCCGCGGGCGCCGCGTCCGTCAAAGATCCCGCCGATCTCGGCCCGCCGCGCGGCGCGCCGATCGAGGAGGCCATGCTCGCACCGCCTGCCGTGCCGCCGCCGATCCATCGCAACTATCCGGCGCGGGTGATCGTGCGCCTGGAAACCCGCGAGGTGGTCAAGGAGATCGCCGACGGCGTGCGCTACGACTTCTGGACCTTCAACGGCACCGTGCCGGGGCCAATGATCCGCGTGCGCCAGGGCGACACCGTCGAGCTGCACCTGAAGAACGCGGCGGACTCGCACATGGCGCACAACATCGACCTGCACGCGGTGATGGGTCCGGGCGGCGGCGCGGCGGTCAGCATGACGCCGCCGGGGCACGAGAGCGTGTTCACCTTCAAGGCCATGCGCGCGGGCCTGTACATCTATCACTGCGCCACGCCGCCGGTGCCGATGCACATCGCCAACGGCATGTACGGCCTGATCCTGGTCGAGCCGCCGCAGGGTCTGCCGAAGGCCGATCGCGAGTACTACGTGGTGCAGGGCGATTTCTACACCACCGGTGCCTATCACGAGCCCGGCCTGCAGTCGTTCGACATGCAGAAGCTGCTGGCCGAGCAGCCGACCTATGTGCTGTTCAACGGTCGCGAGGGTGCGCTGACCGGCGCCAACGCGCTGACCGCGAAAGTGGGCGACACGGTGCGTCTGTTCGTCGGCGACGGCGGCCCCAACCTGGTGTCGAGCTTCCACGTCATCGGCCAGATCTTCGACGACGTCAACGTCGAAGGCGGCACGCTGGTCAACCACAACGTGCAGACCACGCTGATCCCGGCCGGCGGCGCGGTCACGGTCGAGATGAAGACACTGGTGCCGGGCACCTTCCTGCTGGTCGATCACTCGATCACGCGCGCGTTCATGCAGGGCGCGCTGGGACAGTTGGTCGTCACGGGCCCGGCGGCGCCGGCGATCTACAACAAGGTCTCCAGCGGCCCGGCTGCGCCGTCGCCGGCCGCCGCGCCGATGGCTCATGCGGCCGCCCCCGCCGCCACGGTCAACGACGCCATGGCCGATGGCAAGCGCGTGTTCACCCAGATCTGCGCCGCCTGCCACCAGGGCAACGGCATGGGCCTGCCCGGCGCGTTCCCGCCGCTGGCGATGTCGGATTACCTCAACGCCGATCCGAAGGGCGCCATCGGCATCGTGCTCAAAGGACTGAGCGGCAAGATCACCGTCAACAACACCGGTTACGAGTCGGTGATGCCGGCCTTCGGCGCACAGCTCAACGATGACGAGGTCGCGCACGTGCTGACCTACGTGCTGAACAACTTCAACAACAAGGGCGGCACCATCGCGCCGGCCGAGGTCAAGGCGGTGCGCGCGGGCGACAAGCCGCGGTGAGGCTTGAGCCAGTGGCGCCGCGACGGCGCCACTGGCTCACGCGGGATCCGGGAGTGATCATGCGCATGCGGATCGGCTTGCTGCTGGCCATGCTGGCGACGGCGCCCACGGTCGCCGCGGCCGACTACGTCACCATCCCTGGCGGCGTTTTCGTCAGCGCGCTGGCCGTCGACGGCGCCGCGGCACGCATCGCCATCGAACCGTTCGCGATGCGCGTCGAGCCGGTGACCCATGCCGAGTTCCTGGACTTCGTGCGCATGCATCCCGAGTGGCAGCGCGGCCAGGTGTCGCCATTGTTTGCCGGGCCGCAGTATCTGGCCGCCTGGCAGGGTCCGCTGACACCCGGCCCCGGGGCGCGACCGGATCAGCCGGTCACCGGCGTCAGCTGGTTCGCCGCGCGCGCCTATTGCGCCAGCGAGCAGGCGCGGCTGCCCACCTGGTACGAATGGGAATCCGTCGCCGCCGCCGACGCCACGCGCCGCGACGCGCGCCGGGATCCGGCGCGCAATCAGGACATCCTCGACGCGATCCAGGACAGCACCGGCGAGCGGCCCGGCGCGATCGGCCGGCATCGCGCCAACGTCTGGGGCGTGCGCGATCTCAACCGCCTGCTGTGGGAATGGACCGGTGACTATGCCGCGATGTTTCCCGATGCCGATGCGCGCGTCGCCGGCGCCGGACCCTCGCTGGCGCTGTGCGGCGGCTCGGCGCTGGCCTTCGCCGACAAGAACCAGTTCGCCCTGATGATGCGCGTCGCCGCCCTGGTCGCGCTCAAACCCGCCGACGCCGCGCCGCGCGTCGGCTTTCGCTGCGTTCGTGATCTCCCCGGAGAATGACCATGCACCTGCTTCGCGTGTCCTTGCTGCTGGCCGGCCTCGCGCTGGTGATGCCGTCGGCCGTCGCCGCGCCAGCGTCTGCGACACCGCTGCCGCAGGACTCGGTGTACCGGATTCCGCCGTTGCAACTGCGTGACCAGCGCGGCGACGTTTTCAGTTTCGCCTCGCTGCACGGCACGCCGCGTCTGGTCGGCATGTTCTACGGCTCCTGCCGGATGGCCTGCCCGCTGGAGATCGAATCGATCAAGCGCATCGAGCGGGCACTGCGCCGGCAGGGCGGGGCAGCGGTCGCGGTGCTGCTGGTGAGCTTCGATCCGGCGCACGATGATGTCGCCATGCTGCGCAAGCTGGCCGCCGAGCACCACGTGCAGGCGCCGCTGTTTCGCCTGGCACGCCCCGAACAGGGCGACGAGGGCATGCTGGCCGGGGTGCTCGGCATCGCCTACCGGCCGTTGCCGGGCGGCGGTTACAGTCACAATGTGGTCGTGGCCCTGCTCGATGCCGAGGGCCGCATCCGCGCCACCACCGATGCCTCCGGCACACCCGATCCGGCCTTCCTGCGGGCGATCCTCGCCGTGCAGGCATCGCACTGATCGACGGTGACGTGTTCGGACGGAGATCCTTCAGCGTTCGGCCTCCGCAGCTGTCCTGTCATGCCGAGCGCAGCGAAGCATTTGCCTTGCCGGGCGGCCCAAGGTTCTTGTCATGCCGAGCGCAGCGAAGCATTTGCCCTGCCGAGCCACTGCCGCCGGCCATCGAGCCACCCGGTCGGTCAGGCAGCAGGGCGCCCGTCGCACCGTCGGATCC
>JAKAZT010000047.1 GCA_021815695.1 Pseudomonadota bacterium | reverse complement strand
GCCTGCGGATACCGGGCGCGCAGCGCCTGGAACACGGCCTCGCCGTCCGGACGCTGGCCGTGCCAGTGCGCGAACGCCAGCGCGCTGGTCTCCACCAGCATGCCGAGGCCGTCGAAGGCATAGCGCGCGCCGCCGGCGCGGGCCCAGGCGAGGAAATCGCCCGCCGCCGCGCCGTAGCTGAGGTCGTAGCACAGCGCGCGATCGGCCAGCAGGCCGAACGGCAGGTCCAGGCGCTGACCGAGCACGCCGGCCGACGTCGCATTGAGGACCAGATCGAAGGTGCCGATGCTGCCGAGGTCGGCCCAGTAGCGGCTGCGCACGCGATCGGGCTGGCCCAGCGCGTCAACCAGCACATCGGCGGCGGCGGCGGCGCGGTTGACCACGGTCAGGCTGCGCACGCCGGCGTCGATCAGCGCGAACGCCGTGGCGCGCGCGGCACCACCGGCGCCCAGCAGCAGCGCGTCGTGACCGCGCAGGTCGACGCGGTAGCGCTCGGTGAGATCGCGCACCAGGCCGTCGCCGTCGGTGCTGTGCGCGGCGATCGCGCCGTCGGTGCGACGGGTGAGCACGTTGGCCGAGCCGGCGCGCTGTGCCTCGCTGCTGCGCTGGTCGGCCAGCGCCAGCGCGGCCGCCTTGTGCGGCAGGGTGACGTTGGCGCCTTGCGCACCATCGGCGAAGAATGCCCGCGCCGCGGCCGCGAACACGTCCGGCGCGAGATCCAGCGCCTGGTAATCGATGGCGAGACCGAGCTGCTGCGCGAAGGCCCGATGGATCGCCGGCGACAGGCTGTGGCCAACCGGATGACCGAAGACTGCGTAGCGGGGCATGGCGTCGCTCATGGTTTGCTCCCGGATC
Organism: Pseudomonadota bacterium; assembly: GCA_021815695.1. GTDB lineage: Bacteria > Pseudomonadota > Gammaproteobacteria > Xanthomonadales > Rhodanobacteraceae > Metallibacterium. The sequence goes on along the minus strand of JAKAZT010000047.1, from coordinate 15,190 downwards.
GAGGCGGCCATTGTAGGCGGCACGCCGGTCGGCCGGGCAGGGTGCCGCGCGCCGCCGCCATGATCCGCCTACTGGAATCCGGGCTTGCCCAGCTGGTCCGGGAACTGCGGAATCTTGCGTACCTGGCTGACGTCGAAGCCCAGCGACCTGGCCCTGGCCAGCAGGGCGTCGCAGGTCGCCGCGTCGAGCGTCGGCTGGCGCGCGAAGATCCACAGCAGGTCGCGCGAAGGCAGGCCGACCATGGCCCAGCTGTAGTCCGGCGCCACCGCGAGGATGGTGTAGTCGGACGTGAACGGCCAGATGAAACGCACCTTCCAGCGTGCCGGATCGGCAGGGTCGGGCAGCCAGGCCACGCCCGACCAGTGGTCATAGCTCGCGTCCCCGAATGACTTCTTGAAGTAGTACAGGTCGTCGAGCCGGCCGTCGGCGCGCTTGCGATAGATCACGTAGGGCGCGACCTTGCCGCGTTCGGCGAAGTAGGGAATGTTGGCAATGACGTACCACTGGCCGAGGAAGCGCCCGAGATCGACACCTGCGGCGGCCGGCAGCGGTCGGGTCGGCGTTCCGGCGCAGCCGGCCAGGGCGATCAGGACGGCCAGCAGGGCCATGCGGGCAAGGGTGCGCATCGGGGTCTCCGTGAGTGCGCCCGAGGATGCCCCGTGCGCGATCAAGGCGAGGTCAAGGCCGCGTCGCGGGATCTGCGACGGCGGCGCGCGAGGCTGCGCGTATCGCATCGCACGGAGCTGGCCATGATCCGCAACGCAACCGTTGATTCCGACATCCGCCTGCGCCGCCTGCGTCGTGCCACGGCGCTCTGGCTGGGCGGCGGCCTGCTGCTGCTGGCGCTGGGTCCGTGGCCACCGTGGTCGCCGACCTACGGCTGGAGCCTGGTGTACGCGCTGCTGCTGGCGCCGCTGACGATGCTGGCGTGGCTGCTGACGCCGGTGCCGGCCGCTTCCACGGCGTGGAGCGCCGGCCGGGCCTTGCAGGATCGCGACCGTCCCGGCCGGCGCGTTCGTGCGGCGGCGGCGATCAGCCGGTGATGCCGAGCCGGCGGCGTTCGAGGCGGCGCAGGAAGTCCTGCATGACGCGCAGATAGAGATCCTCGCCGAGGTAGGCGTCCTCGACGCCGGCGTCGATCGAGGGATTGTCGTTGACCTCGATCACCACCGTGCGCTCGGCGGTCTGCTTGAGATCGACGCCGTACAGGCCATCGCCGATCGACTGCGTGGCCTTGAGCGCCAGCTTGATCACGTCACCCGGGGCATCGCGCACCGCCAGCGTCTTGAAGCCGCCGGACTTGGCCGTGCCCTTGGCGCCGTGGTTGTAGATCTGCCAGTGCCCGCGCGACATGAAGTACTGGCAGGCATACAGCGGCTCATGGTTGAGCACGCCGACGCGCCAGTCGTACTGGGTGTAGAGAAACTCCTGCGCGATCACCAGCGCGGTGCTCTGGAACAGCTCGGCGGCGGATTTCTCCAGCGCCTCGACGGTCTCGACCTTGACCACGCCGCGCGAGAACGAGCCGTCCGGGATCTTCAGCACCAGCGGAAAGCCGAGCCGCTCGGGCAGGTCCTTGAGCTGCCTGGGATCGTCCTTGTAGAGGATCTCGGTGCGCGGCGTGGCCAGCTTTTTCGCGCGCAGCAGATCGTGCAGGTAGATCTTGTTGGTACAGCGCAGGATCGAGGTCGGGTCGTCGATCACCACCATGCCTTCCTTCTCCGCCTTGTGCGCGAAGCGGTAGGTGTGGTGGTCCAGCGCCGTGGTTTCGCGGATGAACAGGCCGTCGTACTCGGCCAGCCGCGTGTAGTCGTTCTTGCCGATCGGATCGACCTCGATGCCGAGCTCCTTGCCGGCGGCGACGAACGACTTCAGCGCCTTCTTGTTGGACGGCGGCATCGCCTCGTTGGGATCGACCAGCATGGCGATGTCGTAGCGGTACTGGCGGCGCACGCGCGGCTTGCGCCAGAGCTTCTTCGAGAATGCGTCCAGCGACTGCGCGAAGGCGTCCTCCTGCGGATCGTCGAGCGTGTGCAGGCCGACCGGCTTGATCGCGCTGATCCGCCACATGCGTTCGCGTTCGAACTCGATGCGCAGCAGCGGCGCCGGAAACAGCTCGAACACCTGCCGCGCCAGATCCTTCAGCGCCGGATAGCTGGTCTCGCCGAAATACACCACGATGCCGAAGTCGGTGGTATCGCGACCGCCGGCGGGCAGAAAGTTGGCCAGCTTCTGGTTGAGATCCTCGACATCGAGCCCGTACAGCGCGCGCTTGCGCAGGTCGTTGATGGTGCGCACCGAGGGAATCGCACGATGCCCGCGCGCCTCGCCCAGCAGCGACACGTAGTAGCCGGTGCCGAGGTACTTGTAGCTGCGGCACAGATTGATGACGTGCGTGCGCTCGTCCCCGCCGACCGGCTCGCGCAGATAGTTCAGCGCGGTGACGACGTTGTCCGAGGGGTAGTAGGAGCCCCAGTCCGAGGCCTTTTCGACAACGATCACAAGCCGGGTCATGCGGCCTCGCGGAGGCTGAAGTGATGCAGCGCCATGGGGCCGCCCGGCCCCCGGCGCGAAGTTTGGCACGCTGGTGCGCGCGCGCAAGGCGCGCGTTGCGCGCGGCGCCCGCGATCACTACAGTGCCGCGCGTGCCGCCACCCCCTGCCCCCCAACATCCCGACGCCCTGCCGTCGCCGCGCATCCGCCGCGCCGACGCCGTCGATCTCGATGCCCTGGTCGCGCTCGAGGAACGCGTGTTCCGCCACGACCGCCTGAGCCGCGCGCAGTTTCGCCGCCATCTCGACAGCGACAGCGCGCTGGTGCTGATCGCCAAGGAAGACGGCCGGCTGCTGGGCGTGGCGGTGGTGTTCTTCCGCCGCGGCGCGCGGGTAGCCCGGCTGTACTCGCTGGTGACCGCGCCGGAGGCGCGCGGCCGCGGCGTCGGTGCCGCCCTGCTCGAGGCCGCCGAGCGCGCGGCACGGGTGCGCCGCTGCCGCACGCTGCGGCTGGAGGTGCGCACCGACAACCGCGCGGCGCTGCGTCTGTACGAGACGCGCGGCTACCGCCATCTCGTCCATCGTCCCGGCTATTACGAGGACGGCAGCGACGCGCATCGCTACGAGAAACCGCTGCGCTGAGCCGGGCGCCACGCATACGTCTCTTTTACACATGACCGTCGTCACTGGTCGCGACACCGCGCGCGCGCCAAGCTGGCTCCACGTCACCCGGGAGGTTGCACCGATGGAACTGCCGATTGCCAGCCTGTCATGCCATCCGCGCCGGCGCGCCCTGCGCGTCGCCCTGTGCGTGCTCGGCCTCGTCGGCGCCGGCAACGCGGCCGCCGCGCTGCCCGCCGGCGACGCGTCGTCGTTGTCGCCGCAGGACAACGCCTTCATCCAGCACGAACTGATCGCGATGGGCAACTCCTCGACCAACGGCCACCCCGACCTGTTCGGCCAGTACACCGGCTGGCGCCTGTACGCCGATCACGACTACGCCGGCGCGATCAAGTACTTCACCATGGGCGCCTACTACGCCGACAAGGTTTCGCAGCTCTGCCTCGGCCTGATCTACCTCAACGGCAACGGCGTGCCCAAGGACCCGGTCAAGGCCTGGGCCTGGCTGAGCCTGGCCGCCGAACGCGGCTATCCGGAATTCGTCGCCACCCGCGACCGCGTCTGGGGCCAGCTCGATGCCGGCCAGCGCACGCAGGCCGCAGCCGAGGCGAAAACGCTGGCGGCCACCTACGGCGACAAGGTCGCGCAGCCGCGCATGCTGGCCGTGCTGAGCCGGGCGGCCAGCGAGCGCACCGGTTCGCGCACCGGTTTCGACGCCGGCGCGTATACCTACATGCCCGACAACGGTCCGACGCTGACGCCCGACCCCAACAGCCTGCGTTCGCGCTGGTACTGGGACCCCAAGACCTATTTCGCCGCCCGCGACGCGCAGTGGAAGGGCACCGTCACCGTCGGCCCGCTGAAGCACCTGCACGGGACGCCCGCGCCGGCCGGCAGCGCGCCAGTGCCGAGGTGAGGTTCTCGCAAGCCGGCGTGGCGCGCTGGCTATACTGAAGTCTCGTTCCGCGGGGATACCCTGATGCGCCGCCTGCTGCTGCCCGCCCTGATCGTGCTGACGCTCGCCGGTTGCGGCAACAAGGGCGCGCTGGTGATGCCGAACGCCGTGCCCGCGCGACATCGCGTGCCGGCGCCGGCACCGGCACCCGCGAGTTCCGTTCCCGCCGCGGCGCGCTCGACCGGCTGAGCGCAATGGCGCTGGCCTTCAGCAAGATGCACGGCCTGGGCAACGACTTCGTCGTGGTCGACGCGCGCACGCAATCCTTCGATGCCGATCCCGCGCGCATCCGTGCCATGGCCGATCGCCAGCGCGGCATCGGCTTCGACCAGCTGCTGACGATCGAGCCGACACGCGACCCGTCCTGCGCGTATGCCTACGGCATCTGGAACACCGACGGCAGCAGCGCGCGCCAGTGCGGCAACGGCGTGCGCTGCGTGGCGGCCTGGCTGCGGCGCGCCGCGGCGCTGGGTGCGGACCACGTGCGTCTGCAGAGCCCGGCCGGCGCGGTGACCGTGCGCCTGCTCGACGACGGCCGCATCGCGGTGGACATGGGCGAGCCGGTGTTCGCGCCGGCGCGCATTCCGTTCGCCGCCGAAGCCGAAGCCGATGCCTACACACTGCAGGTCGGCGCGCGGACGCTGACGATCGGCGCGGTATCGCTGGGCAATCCGCATGCGGTGGTCGAGGTCGATGATCCGGACGATCCCGCGCTCGTCACGCTGGGGCCGCTGCTCTCGGAACACCCGCGCTTCGCGCAGGGCTGCAACGCCGGTTTCGTCGCGGTGGCGGCGCGCGATCGCCTGCGCCTGCGCGTGCACGAGCGTGGCGCCGGCTGGACGCTCGCCTGCGGCACCGGCGCCTGTGCCGCGGTGGCGGTGCTGCGCCGGCGCGGCCGGATCGACGCCGAAGTCGCGGTCGAACTGCCCGGCGGCACGCTCGCCATCGCCTGGCCCGGCGCCGGCGCGACGTTGTGGATGACCGGCCCGGCCGCTTTCGCCTACGAAGGCACCTGGCCGGCCTGATCCGCGCGCCGCGCGCCGTTGCGCGAGTGCGCGCGCGCGGCCACACTGCGCGCAGCCCACGGAGAACCGCGCATGGCCGAGCTGACCCTGAAGGACGGCCTCGAGGCGATGGATGTCGCCGCCTGGCTGCGCCGATACCCGAGCTTTCTCAAGGATTTCCCCGACCTCGCGCAGACCCTGGTGGTGCCGCGCGAGCATGGCCCGGCGGCCTCGCTGGCCAGCTATCAGCTGGAGCTGCTGCGCCAGCAGAACCGCGACTTCGAGCGCCGTCTCGCCGAGCTGGTGGAGATCGCCACCGACAACGAGCAGCTGGTGGTGCGCGTGCATTCCTACACTCTGGCGCTGATGCGCGCGACGACGCTGGGCGAGGCCGCGCGCATCGTGGTCGCAGGCCTGCGCGAGGATTTCCACACCGACCAGGTGCGGCTGCTGCTGACGCGCACGGCACCGGATCTGCCGGTGGCCGACTGGCTGCTGGTCGAACCGGCCGGCATCCCGGCGCTGCCGGCATTCGCCGACTTCTTCGCGCGCGGCGAACCGCTGTGCGGACGCATCGCGCAGGACAAGCTGGATGCGCTGTTCGGCGCTGCCGCGGCGGATGTGCGCTCGGCGGCACTGCTGCGACTGGACGGCTTCGGCCTGCTGGCGATCGGCAGCGCCGATGCAAACCGTTTTCACCCCGGTGTCGGCACGCTGTTCCTGAAGCTGATCGCCGAAGCCGTCGCCACCGCGCTGGGGCGGTTCCTGCCGACGTGAACGCGACGGCGCCGGCCTCCGCGGCCGAGCAGGCAGTGGCGCGCTTTCTCGAGCGCCTGGCGGTGGAGCGGCGCGCCTCGCCGCATACGGTCACCGCCTATCGCCGCGATCTCGCCAGACTGACCGCCTGGATGCACGCGCGCGGCCTCGACGCGATCACCGCGCTCGGTCCCGACCTGCTGCGCGGCTTCATCGCCAGCGCGCACCGCGAGGGCCTGGCGCCGACCAGCCTGCAGCGCCTGCTGGCGGCGTGCCGCGCGCTGTTCCGCTCGCTGGCGCGCGAGGGCCTGCTGGCCAGCGATCCCGCCGCCGGCGTGCGCGCGCCGAAGGCACGCCGGCGCCTGCCGGCGGTGCTCGACGTCGACGCCGCCGCGCAGCTGATGGAGTCGCCCGGCGATGACCGCCTCGGCGTGCGCGACCGCGCCCTGCTCGAGCTGCTCTACTCGAGCGGCCTGCGGCTGGCCGAGCTGACCGGGCTGACCTGGGCGGCGCTCGACCTCGACGGCGGCCAGGTGCGCGTCACCGGAAAGGGCCAGAAGACGCGGGTGGTGCCGGTCGGCCGCCACGCCGTCGCCGCCTTGCGCCTGCTTGCCGCCGCGACCGGCGCCGCGCCGCAGGCCCCGGTGTTTCTCGGCCGCGGCGGCGGACCGCTGAGCGCGCGCGCGGTGCAGGCGCGGCTGGCGACGCTGGCACGGCGCCACGGCCTGCCGCAGCGCCTGCATCCGCATCTGCTGCGCCACACCTGCGCCAGCCACCTGCTGGAATCCTCCGGCGAGCTGCGCGCGGTGCAGGAGCTGCTCGGCCACGCCGACATCGCCACCACCGAGATCTACACCCACCTCGATTTTCAGCATCTGGCACGCGTGTACGACGCCGCGCACCCGCGCGCGCGACGCAAGGCGCCGTAACGCGTCGCTTGCATTCGCCGCGACGCGGCCCCACGTCGCCCATTCCTGCCCGACGCGCGAGGCCGTCATGGAGTCCTTCCACGCCACCACCATCCTCTGCGTGCGGCGCGACGGTCGTGTCGTGATCGGCGGCGACGGCCAGGTCACGCTGGGCAACACGGTGATGAAAGCCAACGCGCGCAAACTGCGCCGGCTGGGCAAGGGCGACGTGCTGGCCGGTTTCGCCGGCGCCACCGCCGATGCCTTCACCCTGTTCGAGCTGTTCGAGGAAAAGCTGGTCAAGCACGGTGGCCAGCTGACCCGCGCCGCGGTCGAACTGGCCAAGGACTGGCGCACCGACCGCCGGCTGGGCCGTCTGGAGGCACTGCTGGCGGTGGCCGACAAGGATTCCTCGCTGCTGATCTCCGGCAACGGTGACGTACTCGAACCCGAGGACGGCCTGATCGCGATCGGCTCCGGCGGGCCCTACGCCCAGGCCGCGGCGCGCGCGCTGCTGACGCACACGACGCTGGAGGCGCGCGCAGTGGTCGAGCGCGCGCTGGCGATCGCCGCCGACATCTGCATCTACACCAACCACAACATCACGATCGAGGAGTTGTGAGACGGGACTCGGGACTCGGGGGAAGCTGCGTCGGAGCCGGTTTTCTGCTGCCATCCCGAGCGAAGCGAAGGATCTTTCACGCTCCTTGCGATCACGGACCTCGGTGCAGAACGGACGTCTCCACCGCGAAGATCCTTCGGGCTTTGCCCTCAGGATGACACCCTTTAGGCTTGTCCCGGCTACCGGCTACCGGCTACCGGCTACCGGCTACCGGACACCGGACACCGGACACCGGCTATCGGACACCGGCTCCCAATTCCCCCGCCACCGCTGACGTCAACCGCCATGTCCGAACTCACTCCCCGCGAAATCGTCGGCGAACTCGACCGCCACATCGTCGGCCAGCACGAAGCCAAGCGTGCGGTCGCGATCGCGCTGCGCAATCGCTGGCGGCGCATGCAGCTGGAGCCGGCGCTGCGCGACGAGGTCACGCCCAAGAACATCCTGATGATCGGGCCGACCGGCGTCGGCAAGACCGAGATCGCGCGCCGGCTGGCGGCGCTGGCCAACGCGCCCTTCCTCAAGGTCGAGGCGACCCGGTTCACCGAGGTCGGCTACGTCGGCAAGGACGTCGAGTCGATCATCCGCGACCTCGCCGACGGCGCCTACAAGCTGGTGCGCGAACAGGCCAAGACGCGCGTGCGCCGTCAAGCCGAGGATCGCGCCGAGGAGCGCGTCCTCGACGCCCTGTTGCCGCGTCCGGCCGGCGCCGGCTGGAACAGCGCCGAGCCGTCCGCCGCCGGCGATACCCGCCAGAAGCTGCGCAAGCAGTACCGCGAGGGCGCGCTCGACGACCGCACGATCGAACTCGAACTCGCGGTCAACGTCGGCGTCGACATCATGGCGCCGCCGGGCATGGAGGAGATGGGCCAGCAGCTGCGGCAGATGTTCCAGTCGCTCGGCGGCGGCAAGAGCCACAAGCGCACGCTGACGGTGCGCGAGGCGCGCCCGCTGCTGCTCGAGGAGGAGGCCGGCAAGCTGCTCAATGACGAGGAGCTGCGCGCGTTGGCGATCACCGCCTGCGAGCAGAACGGCATCGTCTTCCTCGACGAAATCGACAAGATCTGCCAGCGCCGCGAGATGAGCGGGCCGGGGGTCAGCCGCGAGGGCGTGCAGCGCGACCTGCTGCCGCTGATCGAGGGCACCACGGTGTCGACCAAATACGGCCCGGTCCGGACCGACCACATCCTGTTCATCGCCTCGGGCGCGTTTTCGCTGTCGAAACCCTCCGACCTGATTCCGGAGCTGCAGGGCCGGCTGCCGATCCGCGTCGAGCTGGCGGCGCTGACCGCCGAGGACTTTCGCCGCATCCTCACCGAGCCGCGCCATGCGCTGACCCGCCAGTACAGCGCCCTGCTGGCCACCGAGGGCGTGACGGTGGAGTTCGGCGCCGACGGCATCGCCCGCCTGGCCGAGGTCGCCACCCGCGTCAACGAGCGCACCGAGAACATCGGCGCGCGCCGGCTGCATACCGTGATGGAGCGGCTTCTGGAGACGATCTCCTACGAATCTGCAGACAAATCCGGCGAAAAATACCTGATCGACGCCGAATATGTGGATGCCCATCTGGGCGCCCTGGCCGCGGATCAGGACCTCAGCCGTTACATCCTTTGAACGTCAACACCAGCCATGGCTGGTATTCTGAACAGTCTATGGGCGAGATCATTCCATTCAACAACCGCGGACACCGGGCACGCCTGCGCGAGGCGCAGCTGAAGGGTGAGCTGATCCGGCTGTGGCGCGGCAAGCTCGAACACGGCAGTTTCTGCGGCTACGTGGCGGCGGTCGGGCGCGAGTTCGTCCTGCTGTGGGTGGTCGGCGACAGCATCGGCTACGACGGCCTGTACGCCATGCGCCACAGCGACATCACCGAGCTGGAGGCGCCCGAGCAGCATCACCGTTTCGTCGAGCGCTCGCTGGCGCTGCGCGGGATCAAGCCGGCGCTGCCGGACGGCTTTCCGCTGGACGACATCAGGCAGGTGGTGCGCGCCGCGGCGCAGGCGGCGCCGGTGATCGGCGTGCACGTCGACAGCGAGGACGAATCCGAGGTCTGCTACATCGGGCGCCTGCTCGAACTCGAGGATGACGGCTTCAACCTGCAGGAGATCACGCCCGATGCCGAATGGCTGACCGAGCCGTCGTTCTTCGCCTGGGACGAGGTGTCCACGGTCAGCTTCGACGAGCCCTATGCGCAGGCCCTGTGCGGCGTCGCCGGCCAGTCGCCGGTGATGGCGCAGGGCGGGCCCGGCGTCGGCCGCGCGCATTGAGCGTCTGCGCACCGGCGTGCCGGGGATGACCGCGCCGCGCCCCACCGAGATCGTCCTGCATCGGGCCGCGCGCACGCTGGAGGTCGCCTTCGACAGCGGCGAGCGCTTCGAATTGCCCGCCGAATATCTGCGCACGCATTCGCCCAGCGCCGAGGTGCAGGGCCATGGTCCCGGCCAGCGCGTGCTGGTGGGCGGCAAGGGCGCCGTGAACATCGCCGCCATCGAGCCGGTCGGCCAGTACGCCGTGCTGCTGCGCTTCGACGATGGCCACGACACCGGCATCTTCGCCTGGGACACGCTCTATGCGCTGGGCCGCGATCAGGCGCGCAACTGGCAGGCCTACCTGGACGCGCTGCAGCGGGCGGGGCTCAGCCGCCAGGCGTGAGCACCGGATCGGCCGACCGCGGTCCGCGCCGTTGCCGGCTCCACGCGTCGCGGCGGCCCGAGTCGGGAAATTTCGCGCCCCGGCCCGTCAGTCGCGCTCGCGCAGATAGGTGTAGCCGGTCAGCCCGGCCTCGAGCGCGCCGAGCAGGCGCTCGGCTTCGACCCCGCTGGCGCCGGCCGCGGCGATGCGCTCGCGATACGTCGCGCGCAGCCCGGCCAGGTCATAGCCGACATAGTCGAGCATGACGTCGGCGCCATCGCCGCGGCGGGACTGCTCGAGCGCGAAACCGTCCGCGTTCACGCGTACGTTGACCGCATCGGTGTCGCCGAACAGGTTGTGGATGTCGCCCAGGGTCTCCTGGTAGGCGCCGACCATGAACAGGCCCAGGCAATAGGACTCGCCCTCGCGCAGCGCATGCAGCGGCAGGCTGACGTCGAGGCCGTCGGCACCGACGTAGTGGTCGATGCGGCCGTCGGAATCGCAGGTGAGGTCGGCGATCACGCCGCGCCGCGTCGGCGGCTCGTCGAGGCGCGCCAGCGGCACGATCGGAAACACCTGCTCGATCGCCCACACGTCGGGGATCGACTCGAATACCGAGAAGTTGACGAACACCTTGTCGACCAGGCGCGCATCGAGCTCGTCCAGCGCCGCGCGATGCGCCCGACCGTCCGGCTTCAGGCGTGCGCGCACCGCGTGCATCAGCGCGAAATACAGATCATCCAGCCGCGCCCGCTGCTCCAGTCCCAGCTGGCCGAGCGCGAACAGGGTCTGGCCCTCGGCGAGGTGATGCTGGGCCTCGTGGTAGAGCTCCAGCGGCGGCCGCGTCGCCAGTTCGCCGTGCAGCGCGCGCAGATGGCGCAGCACCGCCGGTTCGGCGGCGTCCTCCTGCGGCAGCGCGCCCGCGGGCACGCGTTCGACCTCGCTGACGTTGACCACCAGCACGGCGTGGTGCGCGGTCATCGCGCGGCCGGCTTCGGTGATCACCCGCGGCGCCCGCAGGCCGTGCGCGGCGCAGGCCTCGGCCAGCGGCTGCACGATGCTGGCGGCGTACTGATCGAGGCTGTAGTTGATCGAGCAGAAGCTGCGCGAGCGCGTGCCCTCGTAATCCACGCCGAGCCCGCCACCGACGTCGATGGCGTCCAGCGCCACGCCGCGGCCCGCCAGCTCGACGACGTAACGCGTCGCCTCGCGCATGCCGGCGGCGATGTCGCGCACGTTGGACAACTGCGAACCCATGTGGAAATGCAGCAGCCGCAGCGTGTGCCGCAGCCCGGCGGCCTCGAGACCGGCCAGCAGGCTCAGCAGCTGCGGCGGCGTCAGGCCGAACTTGCCCTTGTCGCCGCCGGTGTTCTGCCATTTGCCGGCGCCCAGCGTGGCCAGGCGCACGCGCACGCCCAGCAGCGGCTCGACACCCAGCGCGCGCGACTCCTCGATCACGTGCGCCAGCTCGGACAGCTTCTCGATCACGATATGGACGGCCAGCCCGAGGCGGCGCCCGATCAGCGCCAGGCGCACGTATTCGCGGTCCTTGTAACCGTTGCAGATGACCACGCTGCCGGGCCGCGCCAGCGCCAGCACCGCCATCAGCTCGGGCTTGGAACCGGCCTCGAGGCCGAAGCCGTCGGTGCCGACCGCCGCCAGCTCGCCGGCCACCGCGCGCTGCTGATTGACCTTGATCGGATAGACCGCGGTGTAGCCGCCGGCGTAGCCGTGCTCGGCGCAGGCACGCGCGAACGCGTCCTGCAGGCGCCGCACGCGGTCGCGCAGGATGTCGGGAAAGCGCAGCAGCAGCGGCAGCCGCAGGCCTTCGCCGCGGGCGCGCTCGACTACCGCGGCCAGGGCCACCGCCGGGCCGCCCGCGCCGCGCGGACGCGCGATCAGGTCGCCGCGCGCGTCGATGTCGAAGTAGCCGTCGCTCCAGTGCGGCACGGCGTAGGTGCGCCGGGCGTCGGCGATGCTCCAGGGCGCGGCCATCACGGGTTCCTCGGGGCGGGGATCAAAGCGCGCGATTGTAGCGCCTGCGCCGCGCGCGGCCGCGTGAACCGCCTGCGCCCGCGCAGGCGCGCGGCTACAATCGCAGGCCAACCGTCGAGGATGGCTCCATGTCGCAGATCAGCTGGTTCACCGAGGCGCACCAGGCCTCGGGCTCGTCCATCGGCTTTCGCGTCGAAAAGCTGCTGCATGCCGAGCGCTCGACCTACCAGTCGATCGAGATCTACCAGACCACCGACTGGGGCAACCTGATGGTGATCGACGGCTGCGTGATGCTGACCACGCGCGACAATTTCCTTTACCACGAGATGATGAGCCATCCGGCGCTGTTCACCCACGCCCACGCCCGGCGCGTGGTGATCATCGGCGGCGGCGACTGCGGCACGCTGCGCGAGGTGCTGCGCCATCCCGAGGTCGAGCGCGCGGTGCAGGTCGAGATCGACGAACGCGTGACACGCCTGGCCGAACAGTACTTTCCGGAGCTGTGCGAGGCCAACGCCGATCCGCGCGCCGAGCTGCGCTTCGACGACGGCATCCGCTACATGGCCGACTGCGCGCCGGAGTCGCTGGATGTGGTGATCGTCGATTCCACCGATCCGGTCGGCCCCGCCGAAGGGCTGTTCAACACGGCTTTCTATGCCAGTTGCCATCGCGCGCTGCGCGCGGGCGGCATCCTCGTGCAGCAGTCGGAGTCGCCGCTGGTGCATCTGGACCTGATCAAGTCGATGCGCACCGCGATGAAGAAGAGCGGCTTCCGGTCCCTGCGCACGCTGCCGTTTCCGCAGCCCTGCTATCCGACCGGCTGGTGGAGCTGCACGATGGCGCGCAAGGGTGCCGAACTGACGCAGTTCCGCGAGCGCGGCGCGGCGGCCAAGCGCTTCCCGACCCGCTACTACAACGCCGACACCCATCGCGCCGCGCTGGCGCAGCCGGAGTTCCTGCGCCTCGCGCTCGGCGAGTGAAGCCGGTTCAGAACAGCCGTTCGCGCACCCTGGGCAGGATCACCAGCAGGAACGTGGCGATCGGCCCCAGCAGCAACGACAACAGGAACCACAGCAGGCCGCTGCGATTCTTGCCTTGTGCCAGCCCGGCATTGATCAGGGCCAGCGTGCCCCAGCCGAGCACATAGGGTGCATGCCCCCCCGCCCAGACGAAACCCATGTTCATCGCGACCCTCCCCGCGGCAGCCCATCGATGCCGGCCGCATGGTCGCGGGGCGTCCATACCCTGCGGGCATGGCCCGACGAGACCGCAGTGTAACCGCGCCCGCAGCTCCTGCCGCGACGGGTCATGCAGAATTCGATCGCCGTGTTCGGCCTGATCGTGCCGCGGATGGGGATCGGGCGCGTGCCGGCCTGACGCGCGCTGGCGGCGCCGGCCGGCTGCGACCGTGACGTATGCTTGCCGCAGGCCGCGCGACCTCGCGGTCGACCGCCCGCCGCCGACCGCGGTCCGACCCGGCACGATGCGCGACGGGGCGGTCGCACCGGGCGGTCGGAGCCGCCCGCCGAGCCGGGCGCAGCGCACCGTCGAGGGGGACTTTCGCGTGACCGTCATCACCTGCATCGAGGATCTGCGCGTACGGGCGCGCCGCCGCGTTCCGCGGATGTTCTACGACTACGCCGATTCGGGCTCGTGGACGGAATCGACCTACCGCGCGAACGAGGACGATTTCCGCAAGCTCAAGCTGCGGCAGCGGGTGGCCGTCAACATCGACCAGCGCACGGTACGCGCGCGCATGCTCGGCGAAGACGTCGCCATGCCGGTGGCGCTTGCCCCCGTGGGCATGGCCGGGATGCAGCACGCCGATGGCGAGATTCTCGCCGCGCGCGCGGCGGAACGATTCGGCGTGCCGTTCACGCTGTCGACCATGAGCATCTGCTCGATCGAGGATGTCGCCGCGCATACCACGGCGCCGTTCTGGTTCCAGCTCTACGTGATGCGCGATCGCGATTTCATCGAGCGGCTGATCGAGCGCGCCAGGATCGCGAAGTGCTCGGCGCTGATGCTCACGCTGGACCTGCAAATCCTCGGGCAGCGCCACAAGGACCTGAAGAACGGCCTGTCCGCGCCGCCGAAGCCGACCCTGGCCAATCTGCTGAATCTGGCCGGCAAGCCGCGCTGGGCCCTGGGCATGCTGCGCACGCCGCGCCGCGGCTTCGGCAACATCGTGGGTCACGTCAAGGGCGTCGGGAACATCGGCTCGCTCGCGACATGGACGAGCCAGCAGTTCGATCCGCGACTGAGCTGGGCCGACGTGCAGTGGATCCGGAAATGCTGGGGCGGCAAGCTGATCCTCAAGGGCATCATGGACGCGGAGGATGCCCGCATCGCGGCCGACTCCGGCGCCGATGCGCTGATCGTCTCCAACCACGGCGGGCGTCAGCTGGACGGCGCGCCGAGTTCGATTTCCGCCCTGCCCGCCATCGTCGAGGCAGTGGGGTCGCGCATCGAGGTCTGGATGGATGGCGGCATCCGTTCGGGTCAGGATGTGTTCAAGGCGCTGGCGCTGGGAGCCCGCGGCACGCTGATCGGACGCGCGTTCGTGTACGGCCTGGGAGCCGGCGGCGAGGCCGGCGTGACGCAGTGCCTGGACCTGATCCGCAACGAGCTCGATCTGACGATGGCGTTCTGCGGCCTGGCCGACATCGGTCACGTCGACCGCCGTGTCCTGCTGAACCCCTGCGGGTAGACCGGAGCCGCCGGCTGCCGCCGTGGCCGGGCATCGGGACTCAGCGCGGTTTCACCCTGCGCCGCTAAGCTGCACCGTCCGCAGTCTCATGGAGTGCCCCCGATGCGCCGCATGCTTGCCGCACTGCCGTTGCTCCTCGCCCTGGACGCCGCGGCGCAGGCCGCGCCGCCCGCCGCGCCGCCGTCAGCCGCATCGGCACCATCGGCCCTGCTGCAGTTCCAGCATGATCTGGTCAGCATCCTCGCGCTGCGTGACGACGCCACGCACCTCACCGCCGCCGCGATCCTGGCGCGGTCCACGCCGAATCTGCCGCCGGTGCTGTCCTTCGGGTCGCTGCTGGCACGCGCCGAGGCGGCAACCGGCGCGGGTGCCGCGGTCAGCTGGGTGGCGCTGGCGGATTGCGATCACGCCACGGCGGCGGCCTGCCCGGCCCCCGCGGCGCTGAGCCGTCTGCAAACGCAGGCGCCGCAGAATGCCGCGGTGTGGATGCTGGCGC
>JAKAZT010000046.1 GCA_021815695.1 Pseudomonadota bacterium | reverse complement strand
CGTCAAAAATCCCCGTGCAGCGCCTGCAGCGCGGCCAGTGCGGCGAGGCCGGCGGTTTCGGTGCGCAGCACGCGCGGTCCCAGGCGCATTCCGGCGAATCCCGCCTGCTGCAGCAGCGCATGGTCGGCGGGTGCAAGGCCGCCCTCCGGACCGACGACCAGGCACGCTGCGGTGAAGGCGGGCAACTGGCGCGGACCGCCAGCGGCTTCCGGGTCCAGGCACAGTCGCAGGCCGTCCAGCGCATCGGCAGTGGGCGCCCACTCTGCCAGCACACGCGGCGCCGAAAGTTCGGGCAGGCGCGCGCGGCCGCACTGCTCGCAAGCACCACTGATCACGCCATGCCAGTGCGCTATGCGTTTTTCGCTGCGCTCGGCGTCCAGTCTGACCTCGGTGCGGGCGGTGATCAGCGGCACGATGCGCGTCACGCCCAGCTCGGTGGCTTTCTGCAGGATCAGATCCATCTTGTCGCCGCGCGCAATGCCCTGCGCGAGGGTGAGCGTCAGCGACGACTCCGGCGCCGCAGGCGCGCCGCGCGCCGCGATGCGCACGCTGGCGCCGGCGCGGGACACGGCCAGAAGATGCGCCGGATAGTCGTGACCATCGCCGTTGAACAGCACCAGTGCGTCGCCGCTGCGCAGCCGCAGCACGCGTGTGGCGTGCTCGGCCGCGGTGGCGGGCAGGGTAGCGTCGGAGCCCGGCGTCAGCGGCAGATCCACATGGAGACGAATCGTGCGCATGGCGGCACTCAGCGGCAGGCGGCGTCGATGCCGACGGCAATTGCATCGACGATCAGGTCGATTTCCTCCGGCGTGGTGCAGTACGGAGGCATGGCGTAGATCACCTCGCCCAGCGGGCGCAGTACCACCCCGCGTTCGAGCGCGGCCAAGCGCGCGCGCAGACCGCGGCGCTCGGCAGCGGGGAAGGGCGTGCGCGTGATCCTGTCGGCGACCAGCTCCACGGCAGCGATCAGGCCGGTCTGGCGCACGTCGGCCACATGCGGGTGCTGCGCCAGCGGCGCCAGTCGCGCCGCGAGATGCGTGGCCAGCGCACGGTTGCGCTCCAGCACCGGCTCGTCGCGGAAGATGTCCAGCGTCGCCAATGCCGCGCGGCAGGCCAGCGGGTTGCCGGTATAGCTGTGCGAATGCAGAAAGGCCTTGTCCGAGCTGTAGTCCGCGTAGAAAGCCTCATAGACGCGCTGCGTGGTCAGCACCGCCGACAGTGGCAGGAAGCCTCCGGTCAGGCCCTTGGACAGGCACAGGAAATCCGGCGTGATGCCCGCGCGTGCGCCGGGCGCGGCCGGCGGCGCCTGCTCGCAGGCGAACAGCGTGCCGGTGCGGCCGAAGCCGACCGCGATCTCGTCGGCGATCAGGTGCACTCCGAAGGAGTCGCAGAGCGCGCGCAGGCCGGTGAGGTAGCTCGCGTCGTACATGCGCATGCCGCCCGCGCATTGCACCAGCGGCTCGACGATCACCGCGCAGATCTCGTGGGCGTGACGTTCGAGCAGGGCGCGCAGATCGCCGAGACGGCGTGTCGCGACCGCGGCTGCAGACTCGCCGGGCAGGCGTTCCCAGGTGTCGGGCGAGGGCGCCAGCAGGCGCTCGAACAGCAGTGGCGCGTAGGTTTCGCGGTACAGGCCGACGTCGCTGACCGCCAGCGCGCCGAGGGTCTCGCCGTGATAGCCGCCGCCGAGTGCGATGAAACGCCGGCGCTCGCCTTCACCCCGGTTGCGCCAGTAGTGGAAGCTCATCTTCAGCGCGACCTCGACCGCGGCCGAGCCGTTGTCGGCAAGAAACACCCGGCTCAGCCCCGGCGGCGCTATCGCCAGCAGGCGCTCGGCCAGCTCGACGGCGGGTGCGTGCGTGTGGCCGGCGAAGATCACCTGTTCCAGCGTGCGCGCCTGCTCGGCGATCGCGGCGGCGATGCGCGGGTTGGCGTGGCCGAACAGGTTGGTCCACCACGAGCTGATCGCATCGAGGTAGCGGCGGCCGTCGGGCCCGATCAGCCATGCGCCCTCGCCGCGGGCGATCGCGATCATCGGCACGCGCTCGTGATCGTGCATCTGCGTGCAGGGATGCCAGAGCACGGCGAGATCGCGTGCGGCCAGTGCGGCGGCGGAGTCGTCCATCCGCCTATCATCCGCGCGCGATGCCGTGCGGCTCAAGCACCGCGACCGGCGCACGCGCGGCTACAATCGCGCGCATGCCCCGCCTGCCGCGCATCCTCGCCACGCATGCCGCCGATTCCACGCCGTTCCTGCGCGTCGAGCGCGTGGACCTGGAGTTCTCCAACGGCGAGCGCCGCACCTTCGAGCGTCTGATGCCATCCGGTCTCGGCGCGGTGATCATCGTGCCGATGCTGGACGCCGACACCGTGCTGCTGGTGCGCGAGTACGCGGTCGGCGTCGAGCGCTACGAGCTCGGCCTGCCCAAGGGCCGGCTCGATCGCGACGAAACCGTCGAACAGGGCGCCAACCGCGAGCTCAAGGAGGAGGTCGGCTACGGCGCGCGCCGCCTGCGCATCCTCACCACGCTGTCGCTGTCGCCGGCCTACATGACGCACATGACCCACGTGGTGCTTGCCGAGGATCTCCATCCGGAGCGCCTGCAGGGCGACGAGCCGGAGGAGCTCGAAGTGGTGCCCTGGAAACTGTCCGAGCTGCACGTCCTGCTGGCGCGCGAGGACGTCAGCGAGGGCCGCTCGATCGCCGCGTTGTTCATCGCCCGCGAGCATCTGGCCGGACGGCTGCGCTCGCGATGAGCGGGCTGTCCGCGCTCGCGCGTGACGTGGCCGACCTTGCACGGCGTGCGGGCGCAGCGATCATGGCGGTGTACGCCGGCGCCTTCGCGGTCGAGCTCAAGGATGACGCCTCGCCGCTGACGGCGGCCGATCTCGCCGCGCATCGCATCCTCGTCGCCGGACTGGTCGCGCTGGCGCGGCCGTGGCCGGTGCTGTCGGAGGAATCCGCCGACGTACCCTGGAGCGAACGCCGGCGATGGTCGCGCTACTGGCTGGTCGACCCGCTGGACGGCACCCGCGAGTTCGTCAAGCGCAACGGCGAGTTCACCGTCAACGTGGCGCTGATCGAGGGGCACCGGCCGATCCTCGGCGTGGTGCTGGCACCGGTCAGCGGCGAACTGGCGCTGGCCTGGCTGGGAGGGGGCGCCTGGCGCGAGACAGGACCGGGCGCGACAGCGCAGCGGCTGCACAGCCGCGCACTGCCACAGCGGCCGATGGTGGCCGGAAGCCGTTCGCACGCCGCGCCGGCCGAGCAGGCGCTGCAGGCCCGGCTCGGGCCGCATGACGCGCTGGCGCTGGGCTCGTCGCTGAAGTTCCTGCGTCTGGCCGAAGGCGCGGCGGATCTCTACGTCCGCCTCGGTCCGACCTCGGAATGGGACACCGCGGCCGCGCAGTGCGTGCTCGAGGAAGCCGGCGGCGCGGTGCTCGGCCTGGATGGCACGGCGCTGGCCTACAACACGAAAGCGTCCCTGCTCAACCCGCACTTCATCGCCGTCGGCGATCCGGCGCAGGATTGGCGGAGGAAGCTCGGACTCACTGCAGGAGCCCTCGACGCATGACCGATACCCCCCGCTACGACACCGCCGCCCTGCTCGCGATCATGGCCCGCTTGCGCAACCCCGAAGGGGGCTGTCCCTGGGACCTGCAGCAGGACTTCGACACCATCGCCCGCTACACGCTGGAGGAGGCGTACGAAGTCGTCGACGCGATCGAGCGGCGCGACTTTGCCGATCTGCGCGACGAGCTGGGCGATCTGCTGCTGCAGGTGGTTTTCCATGCGCGCATGGCCGAGGAGGCGGGGATCTTCGCCTACGCCGACGTGGTGCAGGCGATCGGCGACAAGCTGGTGCGCCGGCATCCGCACGTGTTCGGCGACGCGCGTTATGCCGACGTCGGGGAGCAGACCCGCGCCTGGGACGCGATCAAGGCGGAAGAACGCCGGGCCCGCGGCGCGGCGGCCCCGGAAAGCGTGCTCGACGGCGTCGCCCGCGGTCACTCGGAATGGCAGCGCGCGCTGAAACTGCAGCAGCGCGCGGCGACGGTCGGTTTCGACTGGCCCGGGCCGGCTCCGGTGCTGGACAAGCTCGACGAGGAAGTCGCCGAGCTGCGCGCCGAGTTCAACGGCCCCGACGCGGTCCCTGCCGACACCACGCGCATCGAGGACGAACTGGGCGATCTGCTGTTCGTCGCCGCCAACCTGGCGCGCCATGCCGGCATCGATCCGGCGCGCGCGCTGCGTCATGCCAATACCAAGTTCGAGCGCCGTTTCCGCGCCATGGAGCGCATTGCCTGCGAGCGCGGCCTCGATCTCGCCGCGCTGCCGCTGGCCGGGCAGGACCGGCTGTGGGATGCGGCGAAGGTCGAGGAGCAGGCCGAGGCGAGACGATCGCCCGCCGCGCCCGCCTGAAGTGTCCGGCGGGAGCAGGAGGATGGGCCAGGCCCGTTGCCATGACGGCGCTGTCGCACGCGCCGCGCACACTCGATCTCGGATGACCCGGCGACTCGATCGCGTGCGCTGCCACGGATGCAGCGCCCGCCGGCCTGTGCGCGCGGTCGCATTTTCCCGGCCTGATCGTGACGGATCGTCAACCGGCGACGCGGCCGTCAGCACGGGGATCGATTCGGCCGTGAACTGGGTGCCGGCGCGAGGCGCCGTCACTTGCAACAGGCTTGCCCGGGAGGGCCGTGCGATGGAACGACTGCACCAGGAGTGTTCGCGATTGACCGATCGCTATCTGCTTGCCCAGGGGGTGGTTCTGCTGGCGTTCGGCGCGCCGATCCTGGCCTGCCGTTTTGCCCACCATGAACGCGCCTTGATCCTGACGGCCGCGATGCTGATCGCCCTGGTGGCCAACACCTGGCTGGCGCAGCGCGCCTGGCAGCGACTGACTACGGCCTGGGCGCAGGGCGAGGCGGATCGCTTCCGGTCGAGCGGTGGCGGCCGATCGCGTCCGTGACCGTGCGCAGCGGGCATCCGGCGCCAGCTGATCCCGGGCAGCGCGGCGTCGGCAGGTGCGGGCGACTCTGCCGGCGTGACGATTCCCGCTCGTAACGCAACCAAACGCCCCCGCGCGGCATCCAAATCGGCAACTATCGCGAAAGGTTCGCGAAGGAGGCCGTATGGAAGAGCTGGTTGATGTGCTCGCGGTGGTGCTCAGTCTGGGGATGCCGATCATCATCGTGATTGCCGGGCTGATCTACAGCTACCGGCGGGCGCAGCTGCGTCAGCAATTGCTGCTGAAGCTGGCCGAATCGGGCCAGCCGATTCCGGCCGAGCTGCTGCAATCGGGCTGGGAGTCGAGCCGGAGGACACCGCGTTCGCCGCTGCGCGCCGCGGTCGTCTGGGCTGCGATCGGCCTGGGCCTGATCGTCTTCGGTGCGATGAACGATCAGCGCCCGATTCTGGCGGCGGGCTTCATTCCGCTGCTGGTCGGCCTCGGATTGCTGCTGGTGCACTGGATCGAAGGCCGGCGCGAAGCGCCGCGCACCGATTCCGGCACGCCGGAACGGCTGCCCTGACGACGCCGGCGGCTCGCGGCGGAGGATCGCGGATGGATGCGGACGCAGATGCCGAGGCGCTGCTGGTCCGGCAGGCCGTGGCCGGCGACCGCCGGGCCTACGGCGAGCTGGTGCGCCGGCATCAGGGCCGCGTGCGGGCGCTGCTGCGCCGACTGTGCCGGGAGGATGCGGCGCTCGCGGACGATCTGGCGCAGGAAGCGCTGGTCCAGGCCTGGCGCAGGCTCGGGCATTTTCGCGGTGAAGCGGCCTTCGCAACCTGGCTCTATCGCATCGCCTACAACACCTTCCTGATGCACGTGCGTCGCCCGTCCGTCCGATCCACCCAGGCATTCGACGAGCGCCGGGACGATGCCGACGCAGGCCCGGCCGCGGAATCCGCCGGGACGGATCTGGTCGAGCAGGGCGAAGTGCGGCGCGCGCTGGCCTGCCTGAGCGAGCCCGAGCGCGCCGTCATCGTGCACTGCTATTACCTCGACCTCAGCCACAGCGAGGCCGCCTTCGTCATCGGCTGCCCGCTGGGCACACTGAAATCGCACCTCGCGCGGGCCCTGCAGAAACTGCGCAAGCGGCTGGGCGAGGACATCCCGGTGAGGATCTGACATGAACGGTCACTGGCATTCACCCCATGATCCAGCCGGCCTGCCGGACGCCACCGCGCGCGTCGAGGCCCTGCTGCGCGCGGATGCGCGACGCGCGACGCGGCTTGAAGATGCAGGCTTCAGCGAGCGCGTGCTCGCGCAACTGCCGCCGCGCCGCACCACGGCGCCCTGGGCGCGGACCCTGCCCGTGCCGGGCATGTTCGTGGCCATTGCCGTCGCCCTCGTCGCCACCGGGTTCCGGCTGCCCGATCTTGCCGGCCTGACGGGACCGCGGGATCTGCCGCTGCTGGTGCAGGCGTTGTGGCCGTGCCTGGTGCTTTGCGGCGCGTTGACGATCGGCGCGATCCTGACCTTCGGCGAGGATGGCTGGCCGGAGTTTTCCGACTTCGCGCGGCAGCGCCGCATCCGCGATTGAGCGATGTCTTCCGCCACCTGGTCGTTCATTCACGCGACACACGAACCGCCCACCCTCCGATGGAGCCCGCCATGCGCCGCCTGCTCGCCTGTCTCGCCCTGCTGTGGATACCCGCGCTTGCCTCCGCCAGCCCCTGTCCTCACGAGGCCCTGCGCACGCTCGATCTCGACGCTACCGCTCTGCGGCAGGTGCGCTTCGATCTCGGCGCCGCGGACCTGCATGTCACCGGCGTGCCCGGACTGGCTCGCATCCAGGTGCGCGGTATCGCCTGCGCCTCCAGCGCCGCGGCCCTGGCGGACATGCAGCTCGCCCTGCGGCGCACGGGCGCCGGCGCCGAGGTCATCGCGCACATGGACGGCGGCGGCTGGCACTGGTTCGGCTGGAGCACACGCAGTTTCACCCTCGAGGCGCAGGTGCCCGCCGCGCTGGCGGTGAGCGTGCGCAGCGGTTCGGGCGACGTCGACGCGCGTGGCCTGGCCGCGCTCGACTTCGCCTCGGGTTCGGGGGATCTCGACGCAAGCGGCATCGCCGGCGCGGTCGGCCTGCGTCTGGGCTCGGCCGATGCGCGTCTGGCCGATATCGGCAGTCTCGACCTGCGCGGCACCGGGTCGGGCGATGTGCACGCCGAGCGCGTGCGCGGCGATGTGCGCGTGGGGCGCTCCGGTTCGGGCGATCTCGACTTCGCGGGCGTCGCCGGCAGCGTCGTGGTGACCGGCACCGGTTCCGGCGACATCGCGGCGCGCGACGTGCGTGGCAACGTGCAGGTCGGCTCCACAGGGTCGGGCGATGTCGTCGTCAGCGGTGTTGGCGGAAACCTGACGGTCGGCGCCACGGGCAGCGGTGATATCCGCTACCGCGACGTCAAGGGCCGGGTCAGTGTGCCAAAGAGCGGCGACTGAGCGCGCAACAAAAAGGCGGACCATCCGGGTCCGCCTGCAAGTTCAAGCAAGGGGATTTTCTTGTCGGCGGCGAGAGGGGGCCGCCATGCCTGACAACGCGCCGCAGCGGTTGCGGTTGACCGGCATCCCTGATCAGCCGCGTCGCAGCAGGGTCAGTGGCGAGGTGGCCAGCACGCGACGGGTGCCGGCCAGACCCAGCAGCATCACGCCCAGGGCCGCGGCCAGCGCGGTCAGCCCCAGCGCCGGCAGGGGCGGAACGAAGCCGGGCAGGTCCATCACGCTGGCGGCGATCCAGGCGCCGGCGCCGGCCGCGCCCAGCGCGGCGGTCAGGCCGGCGATCAGGCCGAGCAGGGCGAACTCCGTGGCCGCCGCCGCGCGCAACTGGGCCGAGGAGGCACCCAGCGTGCGCAGCAGCGCGGCTTCGCGGCGGCGTTCGGCGGCACTGGACGCCAGCGCCGCAGCCAGCACCAGCGCTCCGGCCAGCAGGCTGAAGCCCAGCACCCAGCGTACCGCGGCGGTCACGCGCGCGATGATGCCGCGCACGCGGTCGAGCAGGGCGTTGACATCGATCAGACTGAGATTGCCGTAGCTGCGGTTGAAGGCGGCCAGCGCCGGCGCGTCGCCCGGCGGCAGATACCAGCTGGCCAGCCAACTGTGCGGCAGCGCGCGGGCATGCGCCGGGTCCAGCAGCAGGAAAAAGTTCACCCGGAAGCTGGTCCAGTCGACCTTGCGCAGGCTGGTGACGCGCGCGGTAAAGGTGTCTTCGCCGATGCGAAAGCCCAGGGTGTCGCCCGGCTTGACGCCGAAGCGCTGCGCCCAGCCCTGTTCGACCGAGACCTGGGGTTGCGCGGGGTCGGCCGCAAACCAGTGACCCGCGACCAGCGTGTTGGCCGGCGGCAGCGCGGCGCTCCACGACAGCCGCAGCTGCTGTTCGGCCCAGTCGCGCGTGGCGCGGTCGTGGAAATGCACCTGCGCGATCGGCATGCCGTCGATGCTGGCCAGCTTGCCGACCGCCAGCGGCAGCATGTTGAGCTTGCGCGCGCCCAAGCCGTCGAGCGCGGCCGTTACCGGCGCACGCTGGTCGTCCTGGATGTTGAGCGCAAACCAGTTGGGGGTGTCGGCCGGCAGTTCGGTTCGCCAGCGGTCGAGCAGGGCCGGAGCGATCACCGCGAGCAGCAGCAGCGCGGTCAGGCCCAGCGCCAGCGCCGTGGCCTGGATCAGGCTGAGCGCGCGCCGTCGCGCCAGTGCTGCCAGTCCCAGCCGCAGCGCCGGGTGGACACCGGGTGCGAGGCGGCGGATCAGTGCCAGCAGCAGCGCCGCCAGCAGGGCTGCGGCCATGGCCACGGCGGCCAGACTCGCGACGAGGATGCCGGCCAGCCGGAACGATCCGCTCTCGAACCAGGCCAGACCCACCGCGACCAGCGCGGGCAGCAGATACAGCGCATCGAGGGCACGCACGCGTTGCCGTGCACCGCGCCGGAACACCGCGACCGGCGCGACCTCGGCCAATCGCGCCAGCGGCGGCAGCGCAAAGCCCAGCAGCACGGCCAGGCCGGCGAGTGCCGCCGCCGCGGCCGGCAGCAGCGGCGGACCGCCCGCGGTGCCGGGCAGCAACCCGCGTGCCAGCGTCCATGCCGCACTCGACAGCCCCAGCGCCAGCAGCGCGCCCAGCAGCAGCGCCGGCAGCGCCATGCCCAGCAGGGTGACCAGCACCAGTGCGCGCACCTGGCCGCGCGGCGCGCCCAGCGCGCGCAGCAGGGCGATTTCGTCGGTCTTGCGCCGCGCGTAGCGCTGCGCCGACAGTGCGATGGCCACTCCGGCCAGCAGCGCCGACAGCAGCGCCGACAGGCGCAGGAAGGCGCCGGCGCGGTCGAACGCGATGCGCAGCCGCTGCTGCGTGCGCTGGGGCGTGATCAGTTCGGCATCCGGAGGCCGATGGGCTTTCAGCCAGCCGACGAATTGAGTTACTGCCGTCGGCGGTCCTGCGACCAGCAGGCGATGCTGCACGCGGCTGCCGGTGCCCAGCAGGCCCGCGGCTTCGGCATCAGCCAGGCTCATCAGCGCACGCGGGGCGATCGCGAACAGCTCGCCGCCGTCCGGTTCGCGCACGATCTCGGCGCCGATGGTCAGCTCGCGGCCTCCGATTTGCACGCGATCGCCGACGCCCAGACCCAGCGCCACCAGCGCGCGATGATCGAGATCGACGCTGCCCGCGGCGGGACCGTGACCGGCGTAAACGCGCCCGGCGCGATTGGCGAGTTGCAGCGTGCCGCGCAGCGGGTAAGCGGGATCGGTCGCGCGTACGTCGAGCAACTGGCTGCGCGTGCCGTTGAAGGCGACCGACGGGAAATCGCTGCTGCGATTGACTGCGAGCGCGAGGTGCTGCGCCTCGGCCGTGACCGTCGGCGGCAGCGCATGGTTGTCGCTGATCCCGGCGTCGCCGCCGATCAGCTCGGCGGCACTGGCCAGCAGCGCCGCCTCGACGCGCGCCGCCAGCGTCGCCACCGCGCCCAGCGCGGCGACCGCCAGCAGCAGCGCCGCGGCCAGCGTGCGCAGCTCGGGCAGGCGCCACTCGCGGCGCAGCGTGCGCAGGCCGAGGCGCAGCGTGCTCATGCCGGCGTGCCGGCGACCAGTCGGCCGTCGATCAGCTCGAGGATGCGCTCGCAGCGCCCGGCGAGCGCCGGATCGTGGGTCACCAGCACCAGCGTGGTGGCGTGAGTGCGGTTGAGATCGAACAGCAACTCGGCGACGCCGGCGCCGGTGCGACGATCCAGATTGCCGGTGGGCTCGTCGGCGAACAGCAGCCGCGGCCGGTGCACGAAGGCGCGCGCCAGCGCCACGCGCTGCTGCTCGCCGCCGGAAAGCTGGTACGGGTAGTGACCGCCGCGCGCGCCAAGGCCCACGGCCTGCAGTGCCTCGCGCGCACGCGTGCGCGCCGCGGGCTCGCCCTCGAGTTCCAGCGGCAGCATCACGTTTTCCAGCGCGGTCAGCGCCGGCAGCAGATGAAACGACTGGAACACGAAGCCGACCAGACGGCGACGCAGCGCGGCGCGGGCCTCCTCGTCCAGCGTTTCCAGCGCGTGACCGTCGAGACGGATGCTGCCGCTGCTCGGCAGGTCGAGTCCGGCGAGCAGACCGAGCAGGGTGGTCTTGCCCGAACCCGAAGCACCGACAATGGCGATGCTGGCGCCGACCGCGACCTCGATGTCGATGCCCGCCAGAATGTCGATGCGGCCCTCGGGGCCGACCAGCGCCTTGCTAACATCGCGGGCACTGAGCAAGGGAGTAGCGATGGTCATGCGGCGTGTCCTGGCACTGATGCTGTTGCTGTTGTCGTGGCTGCCGGCGCTGGCCGGCGCCGCGCCGACGGCGGCTTTCGTCGCGAGGCCGATCCTGGTGCTGGGCGATTCGCTGTCCGCCGCGCACAACATCGCCGAGCAGGACGGCTGGGTGCATCTGCTCGGCGTGCGTCTTGCCAACATGCGGCCGTCGCGCGTGGTGATCAATGCCAGTGTCAGCGGCGCGACCACCGCCGACGGCGTCAGCCGCCTGCCCGGGTTGCTCAAACGCTACCGCCCGGCACTGGTGCTGCTGGAACTGGGCGCCAACGACGGCCTGCGCGGCCTGCCGCTGGCCGGGATCCGCGCCAATCTGCGGACGATGATCCGCGACTGCCGTCAAGCCGGCGCCAAGGTCGTGCTGCTGGGCATCGAGCTGCCGGTCAATTACGGTCCGCCCTACCGTGACGGCCTGCAGGCGATCTACACCGACCTTGCCCGCGAGCACCGTCTGCCGCTGTTGCCGTTCCTGCTGCAGGGCGTGGCGCTGGATCCGGCGCTGATGCAGTCCGACGGCCTGCATCCCGTCGCGGCCGGCGAGCCGCGCGTGCTGGCCAATGTGTGGACGGTGCTGGCGCCGGCGTTGAAAACCCTCTGACGCCGCGTGGCCGGCCTCTCTTCACGGCAGAATCACCCGGGTCCGGGTTCAATCTTCACATTGGTGAAATGACCCGGAGCAACCCGATGAATGCACGCGACGAACAGGCCGGCCTGATCCTGCTGATCGAGGACAACCGCAGCATCGCCGAGATGGTGGGCGAGTTCCTCGAACGCCGCGGCTATTCGGTGGATTACGCCGCCGACGGCATCACCGGCCTGCATCTGGCGGTGTCCAACAGCTACGACGTGATCGTGCTGGACCTGATGCTGCCGGGCATGGACGGCCTGGATCTGTGCCGCAAGCTGCGCCGGGAAGCGAAGAAATCGACCCCGGTGCTGATGCTGACTGCGCGCGACACGCTCGACGACAAGCTGGTCGGCCTCGATGCCGGCGCCGACGACTACCTGATCAAGCCCTTCGAGATCCGCGAGCTCGAGGCGCGGGTCAAGGCGCTGATCCGCCGCGACCGCCGCCAGGTATCGGCTGAAGTTCTGAAGGTGGGTGATTTGGTGCTCGATACCGCGACGCTGCGTCTGACCCGCGCCGGGCAGGACCTGCAGATTTCGCCGATCGGCCTCAAGCTGCTGACGATCCTGATGCGCGAATCCCCGCGCGTGGTCAGCCGGCGCGACATCGAGCGCGAGATCTGGGGCGACCTGTTGCCGGATTCCGACACCCTGCGCAGCCACCTCTACAACCTGCGCAAGGTGATCGACAAGCCGTTCCGGAAGTCCCTGCTGCACACCATCCACAGCGCGGGCTATCGTCTGGCCGATCTCGACAGCGAGGTCTCCGGCGCCGCCCAGCAGGTCGGCTGAGCGCGCGGGGGGCCCTGCCGGTCCTGCATCCGCGATGCAGGCCGATCGCGTAGATTGTCGCCATTCGTGATCGCCGCGGGATCGTCGCGGCGGACGCCCCGCCTGCGAACGGGGCGCACCTGTCCACCAAGAGGCTCCGATGCGTCGTCCCGCCGGCATCCGCCGCAAGCTCTGGGTCGTGTTCGTGATGCAGCTGGCGGCGATCAGCTTCGCCACGGTGCTCAGTGTGTACGGTGCCGCGACCATCCTCGAGGATGTGCTGATCAAGCAGGCGCTGAAGGAGGAGGCCGCGCACTTCTGGGCCTACCGCGCCGCCGATCCCGCGGCGCAGCTGCCCAATACCGCCAACATGCGCGGCTACCTGCTGCCGCCGGGCGGTGCGCGCGCAGCGCTGCCGCCGATTCTGCGCACGCTGGCGCCCGGCTACCACCGCCTGGGCAGCTCCGGGCACGAGGATCTGGTCTATGTCACCGACGCCGCGCCCGGCCAGCTGTACCTGGTGTTCAAGCAGGAGCAGGTCGATCGCCTGGCTTTCCTGTTCGGCTTCGTGCCGCTGTCGGTGGTGCTGCTGATCATCTACATCACGCACTATCTGACCTATCGCGCCTCGCGGCGCGCGCTGTCGCCGGTGATCGGACTGGCCAGCGTGGTGCGGCACTGGGATCCCAAGCATCCCGATCTCGCTGCGCTGGAGCCCGCCAACCTGCCGCCCAACAGCGACGGCGATGTCGAGGTCCTGGCCCGCGCGCTGCACGGATTCGCCAGCCGCATCGAATCGTTCATCGAGCGCGAGCGCAACTTCACCCGCGACGCCAGTCACGAGCTGCGCACACCGCTCACCGTGGTCAAGGTCGCCGCCGGCGTACTCGAGGAGGAACCCGCGCTGTCGCCGTTCGGCCAGCGCTCGGTGCACCGCATCCGTCGCGCCGCGCGCGACATGGAGGCGCTGATCGAGTCGTTTCTGATCCTCGCGCGCGAGGACAACACCGGCCTGCCGGAAGAGGACTTCATCGCCAACGAGGTGGTGCGCGACGAGCTGGAGCGCGCCCAGGATCTGGTGATCGGCAAGCCGGTGCAGTTGCTGCTGGAGCAGCCGCAGCGCTTCGCGCTGCACGCGTCGCCGCGCGTGTTCGCGGTCCTGATCGGCAACCTGATCCGCAACGCCTGCCTGTATACCGAGCGTGGCAGCGTCACCGCCACCATCGGCGAGGGCACGGTGCGCATCGCCGATACCGGCATCGGCATGAGCGCCGAGGAGTTGGCGCGTGTCACCCAGCCGTTCTTCCGCGCCGGCCGCAGCCGCTCGGACGGCCATGGCGTCGGCCTCACCATCGTGCGCCGGCTGGCCGACCGTTTCGGCTGGCAGGTCGAGTTCGAGAGCGAGCTCAACGCAGGCACCGCGGTCACGGTGCGCTTCCCGCACCCGCAGCCCGCCGAGGGCTGAGCGCGTCCGCCGCCGTCCGGTGGCCGGCGTGCCCTGCGCGCGGCGTATCGCTGCGGCCCGTGCATCCGGAGCCACCGCGACGGCATCCGTGCCGGATGACGCCTGCCGCGCGACCCGCCCGACACCGGCGCGGCCGTGCCGTGACCGATGGCGCTTGCACCGGTGCCGGGTGCTGGCTAGCGTCGCGATCCATCCGTTGCGCCGGGGAACCTGCATGAATCCGACTTCGCTGGTGGCCGCGTTCGCGATCGCCGCTGCGCCGCTGCTGGCCGTGGCCGCCGAGACGCCCGAGCCCCGCCGCGGCGCGCATCCGTTCGATGTGCACGATCTGGTGATGCTGGATCGGGTATCCGATCCGCAGCTGGCGCCGGACGGTCGCGCGGTCGCCTTCAGCGTGCGCAGCACCGACTACGCCGCCAACAAGGGCGTCACCTCGCTGTGGCTGCTCGATCTCGCGCACGCGGGCGCCGCGCCGGTGAAGCTCGCCACCGGCAGCGATCCGCGCTGGTCGGCGGATGGCGCGTCGATCTTCTATCTCGCCGACGCCAGGGGCAGCAGCCAGGTCTGGCGCGTCGCTGCCGCGGGCGGAGAGCCGCTGCAGGTCACCGACTACCCGCTCGACGTCGGCACCTTTCGCGTCGCGCCCGACGGCCGTCATCTGGCGCTGTCGATCGATGTGTTTCCTGATTGCGAGAGCCTCGCCTGCAGCAAGGCCCGGCTGGACGCACATGTGCCGGCCCGGGCCAGCGGTCGTCTCTACGACAGGCTGTTCGTGCGTCACTGGGACCAGTGGGCCGACGGCCGTCGATCGCAGCTGTTTCTGGCCGCCCTCGCCGCCGACGGCAAGGCCGCCACCGAACCGCGCCGGCTGACGCCCGGCATCGACGGTGACGTGCCCTCGAAACCGGACGGCAGCGCCGACGAGTACGCCTTCAGCCCCGACGGCCGCACGCTCTACTTCGGCGCGCGCATCGCCGGTCACGGCGAGCCGTGGTCGACCAACTTCGACGTCCATGCGGTGGCGCTCGACGGCGACGGCGATGCCGCGCCGCGCAACCTCACGGCCGGCAACCCGGCCTGGGATGCCTTTCCGCTGCCGTCGCCCGACGGTCGCACGCTGTACTACCTGGCGATGCGGCGCGCGGGTTTCGAGGCCGACCGCTTCGCGATCATGGCGCTGGATCTGGCCAGCGGAATCCGCCGCGAGGTCGCGGCGAACTGGGACCGCTCGGCCGGGCCGCTGGCGATCAGCGCCGACGGCCGCACGCTGTATACCGTCGCCGACGACGAGGGCCAGCGTCCGCTGTTCGCGATCGACGTGGCGAGCGGCGAAACGCGGCGCGTGGTCGCCGGCGGCACCGTCACCGGCTTCGCGGTCGGCCCGCACGGGCTGGTCGTCGCGCGCCAGGACTTCACGCATCCGACCGATCTCTACAGCGTCGGTGCCGATGGAGAAGACCTGACGCCGGTGACGCACTTCAACGCCGAACGCCTGGCCGGGGTACGCTTCGGCGAAGCCGAGTTCTTCAGCTTCAGGGGCTGGAACGACTCGCCGGTGCAGGGCTACGTGGTCAAGCCGGTCGACTACCAGCCGGGCCGCAAATACCCGGTGGCTTTCCTGATCCACGGCGGCCCGCAGGGCGCCTGGCACAACGACTTCCACTACCGCTGGAATCCGCAGGTGTACGCCGGCGCGGGTTTCGCCGTGGTGGCGATCAATTTCCACGGCTCGACCGGTTACGGTCAGGCGTTCACCGACTCGATCTCGGGTGACTGGGGCGGCAAGCCGCTCGAGGATCTCAAGCGCGGCTGGAGCGCCGCGCTGCAGAAGTACCCGTTTCTCGACGCCGACCGCGCTTGCGCGCTGGGCGCCAGCTACGGCGGCTACATGGTGTACTGGATGGCCGGCGTGTGGAATCAGCCGTGGAAGTGCTTCGTCGATCACGACGGCGTGTTCGACAGCCGCTCGATGTACTACGCCACCGACGAGCTGTGGTTCGAGGAGTGGGAGCACGGCGGCCCGCAGTACGTGCATCCGGCGAACTACGAGAAGTTCAACCCGCTCAACCACGTCGGGGACTGGCGCGTGCCGATGCTGGTGATCCAGGGCGGCCGCGACTACCGCATTCCCGACGAGCAGAGCCTGGGCGCGTTCACCGCGCTGCAGCGGCGCGGCATTCCCAGCCAGTTGCTGTACTTCCCCGACGAGCACCACCACGTGCTCAAGCCGCAGAACAGCGTGATGTGGCACGACACCGTGCTGGCGTGGATCAGGCGCTGGACGGCAACGACGGGCAAGGAGTGAAGACCGCGGGGCCGGCGCGATGTCACATCGTGCTGGCTGCGGTCAACGCGTGCGGGCAACCCTCATGCGCCGGCCGTACCCGCCGTGACGGGAGTGCTCAGCGCCGCCGCCACAATACCGCGGCGAGCGCCAGATCCGGCGGCAGACCGAGCAGGATCCAGGGCAGGTTCTGCTGCGGGAACCCGGGCAGGATCTTGGAGAACAGCGCGAACGCGGCCGCCAGCGCGAGCAGGATCGAAAGCCCGCGCGCGAACACGCTGCTGCGCGCGGTGACGCCGGCCTGCTGCAGCAGCGGCACGACCAGCAGCAACGATGCGGGGTCGAACAGCCACAGGTTTTCGTTGCCCCAGGCGGCGCGATGCGCGGTCAGGGTCCACAGCGCGAGCATCAGCAGGCCTGCGAGCCCGCCGAGCAGGGCATACAGCGCGCCCGCGATGGCGC
>JAKAZT010000171.1 GCA_021815695.1 Pseudomonadota bacterium | reverse complement strand
GCGTGTCGAGGTTGTAGCTGAGATCGGCCACTTTCAGCACGCGGCTGCGCGGACCCTTGCCGCGCCGCGCCAGCACCTCGAGCCGCACGCCCAGTTCCTGCAGCGCGAAGGGCTTGGTCATGTAGTCGTCGGCGCCGCTCTCGAAACCGGTGAGTTTCTGTTCCAGCGCGTCGCGCGCGGTAAGCATAAGCACCGGCGTCTGCTTGTGCGCTTCGTGCCGCAGTTTGCGGCACAGCTCCAGGCCATCCATGCCGGGCAAGGTCAGGTCCAGCACGACCACGTCGAACTCGTGCACCACGGCCAGATGCAGGCCGGTGACGCCATCACCTGCGAAATCCACCACGTGGCCGCGCTCTTCGAGGTAATCGCCGATGTTGGTGGCGATGTCATTGTTGTCTTCGATCACCAGTACGCGCATGTAGCGTCCTCCGCGGCGCCAGCACTGCCGCGCGTCCGGAAGCTTACCGCGATCGACGCGACGCCGGCCGGTCACGCCGTGCGGACAAAACATGATTAAAGAATGGCCCGATGAGGCGCCGTTGGGGTAAACCCGCCTCATCGGGCCCAAGCTACTGCCCCGA
Organism: Pseudomonadota bacterium; assembly: GCA_021815695.1. Classification (GTDB taxonomy): domain Bacteria; phylum Pseudomonadota; class Gammaproteobacteria; order Xanthomonadales; family Rhodanobacteraceae; genus Metallibacterium. The sequence continues at coordinate 2,698 of JAKAZT010000171.1, read as the reverse complement.
TTACCGTAATCCGCTAAGCCCGAGACCCAGGCTCACTCGCACGATCACAGTGCAGCCTTTATAGGTTGCACGCGGCTAAAGCCTCGTTAAGCCCAGCGCAGCCCGACGTTAACGTGCCGCCATGGGCTAGCGCCGCCGCGCGCGCCGCTCGATATGCCCGACGATGGCCGCGGCCACATCGACGCCCGAGGCGGCCTCGATGCCTTCCAGGCCCGGCGAGGCGTTGACCTCCAGCAGCAGGGGTCCACGCGCGGAACGGATCAGATCGACGCCGGCAACCTCCAGGCCCAGCGCCGCCGCGGCAGCCAGCGCCAGACGGCGCTCGGCCGCGCTGAGCCGGGTCGCCTCGGCATTGCCGCCGCGATGCAGATTGGCGCGGAACTCGCCGGGCTGTGCGCAGCGCCGCATCGCCGCGACCACGCGTCCGCCGACCACGAAGCAGCGTAAATCGCAGCCGTTGGCTTCGGCGATGAATTCCTGGACTAGAAAATTGGCGTACAGGCCGCGGAATGCCTCGATGACGCTCTGCGAGGACGAACGCTTCTCCGCCAGCACCACGCCCTGCCCCTGCGAGCCTTCGTTGAGTTTGATGACGTGCGGCGGCTCGCCCAGCAGCGAGAGCAGATCGGCGGTGTCGTCCGGATTGTCGCCAAAAGCGGTGCACGGCAGCGGCAGGCCGGCCGCGGCCAGCAACTGCAGCGCGCGCAACTTGTCGCGCGCCTTCAGGATGGCATCGGCGCCGTTGGGCGTGTACGCGCCCATCAGCTCCATCTGACGCAGCACGGCCGTTCCGTAAAACGTCACCGCGGTGCCGATGCGCGGGATCACCGCATCGATGCCGTGCAGCGGACGGCCGCGGTAGTGCAGCGCGAAATCGCCGGGCGCTATGCGCATGTAGCAGCGCAGCGGGTCGAGCACGCGCACCTGGTGCCCGCGCGCGCGCGCCGCCTCGACCAGCCGGCGCGTGGAATACAGACGAGTGTTGCGCGAGAGTATGGCGAGCTTCAAGCGCGGACGGCTCTGCGGCGGTTGCGATCGTCACGCGCGGCGGCGCGGGAACTGGCGGGAACTGGAGCGGGTGAAGGGAATCGAACCCTCGTCAGTAGCTTGGGAAGCTACAGCTCTGCCATTGAGCTACACCCGCGATGGACGCGGAGCTTACGCAGCGGCACCGGTCGCGGCAAGCGCGTCCGCCGCCGCGTGCCATAGTCGGCGTCGAGATATGAGCGGACGGCCCACCACGATTAACGACCGCACGCATCGTGCATTGCGCCAAAACCGTGCAGGACGCATTCAGGCGCATGCGTCAAAGTAGTCACCGAGTCCGGTAGGGCCGCGTCGTAACCGGCGGCGGATGCGCGCGCACCCGCTGCGGCCGGGAAGGAACAGGAATGAGTATGCGCAGACTGATGATGCTGGCCGCGGCAAGCTGCGGGCTGTGGCTCGCTGCCGCGAACGTCTGGGCACAAAGCACCGATGCCGCCCCGCCCGGCCGCGTGGCGCGCCTGGCCGTGATCGACGGCAGCGCCAACCTGATGCCGGCAGGCAGCCAGAGTTGGGGCGATGCCTCGATCAACCGGCCGCTGGGCACCGGGGACAAGTTGTGGGTGCCCGAGGGCAGCCGGGTGTCGCTGGAGATGGGCGGCACCGAAATCCGCCTGGACGGCGGCAGCGGCTTCGGATTCCTGCACCTGGGCAACGATACCGCGCAGGCGCAGCTGACCTCCGGCACGCTCAATCTCAACGTGCGCCACCTCTACCGCGGACAGGACTACGAGATCGACACGCCGACCCTGGCGTTCGTCGCCGATCATCGTGGCCAGTACCGCATAGATATCGCGCCGAACGGCAAGGGCACGCAGGTCACCGTGTTCAGCGGCGAGGCCGTGGTGTACGGCGAAGGCGGCGTGCGGCGCCGCGTCAGCGCGGGCAACGCCTATCGTTTCCTCGATTCGACCCTGGCGCAGGTCGAGGTGTTTCCGGTGCCGCAGCCGGACAGCTTCGACCGCTGGTGCTTCGCGCGCGATGCGCGCTACCAGCGCAACTACGCCACGACCACCGCGTACGTGTCGAGCGAGGTGATCGGCTACCAGGATCTGGCCGACTACGGCAGCTGGCAGAACGAGACCGACTACGGCCCGACCTGGTTCCCGACCGCCGTGCCGGTGGGCTGGGCGCCTTACCGTTACGGCCATTGGGCCTGGATCGCACCGTGGGGCTGGACCTGGATAGATGACGCGCCGTGGGGTTTCGCGCCGTTCCACTACGGACGCTGGGCCTTCGTCGGCGGACGCTGGGGCTGGGTGCCCGGGCCGGTCGCAGTGCGACCGATCTACGCGCCGGCTCTGGTGGCCTTCGTCGGTTTCGGCGGTGGTGGCTTTGACGGCGGCTGGGGCGGCTGGAACACCGGTTTCGGCTTCGGCGGCCCGGTAGGCTGGTATCCGCTGGCTCCGGGCGCGGTATTCGTGCCGTGGTACCGCTGCGGACCGCGCTACTTCCGCGACGTCAACGTCACCAACATCCACGTCGTCAACCAGACGGTCATCAACAACATCAACAACACCTACAACGTCTTCCGCCGTGGCGGTCACCTGAACCTTACCCAGATCGGCGATCACCGCATCCCGCCGCGCGCGCTGACCGTCGTGCCGCACGATGTGTTCACCGGCGCGCGCCAGGTGGGTCCGCATGCGCTGCC
>JAKAZT010000045.1 GCA_021815695.1 Pseudomonadota bacterium | reverse complement strand
CGGCTTGACAGGGTCGAATATGGTGTTATAGTTGACTACAACACCACTCACCCAAAGCGCCTCAAGGAGGCTGCCATGAAAACGCAAAAACTGATGATGGTCATGGGCTCGGTACTGATCACTCTGACTTTGATGGCTGCCATCCGCGCCGGTTTCGCCGGCCCGCAGCCGGCAGCGGTCGGCATCGGCGCATCGTCGACGACGCCGGTTTCCGGTCTCGTTGCGGCGACTTCCGCCTGAACCCGGAGACACCGCCATGCAGATCACCAAGCCGGTTGCCTTCTTTGCCGCCGTGATGGTCACCGCCAGTCTGCTGGCCGGCGTGCGCATGGGATTCGAGGGCGCGACCGCGATGCCCGTGTCCAGCGCCAGCGCCCACGCGCCGACGGCCACGATCCGCACGATCAGGGCGGAGCGCGGCCGCGCTGCGGACCCTGCGGGCGCCGGCGGCGGCACCACCATGCCCTACTATTCCTACGGTGCTTCGCTGCCGACTTTTCTGAAGGACTGATCATGACCGTGACCTGGAGCGACAGCGTTCCGATCTACCGCCAACTGCGCGAACGCGTGGTGGCGATGATCCTGGACGGCGCCCTGCACGAAGGCGATCCGCTGCCCTCGGTGCGCCAGGTAGCGGCCGATTTCCAGATCAACCCGTTGACCGTTTCCAAGGCCTACCAGGAACTGGTGGACGAAAAACTCGTCGAAAAGCGCAGGGGGTTGGGCATGTACGTCGTCGAAGGCGCATGCGAGGCGCTGCTGAAATCCGAGCGCGAGCGTTTCCTGCGCGAGGAATGGCCGTTGCTGTTCGCGCGTCTCAAACGCATGGGGCTGGATCTGAAGACTCTGCTGCGCGAAGCCGAAAAACTCGAGGAGTCACCGCGATGAGTGCCTTGATCGAAGCGCGCGGCCTGCGCAAACGCTACCGCAACACCACTGCCCTGGACGGCATCTCGTTCAAGGTCGAGCCCGGCCGCATCGTTGGCCTGATCGGCCCCAACGGAGCCGGCAAGACCACTGCGCTCAAGGCCATTCTCGGCCTCACCGATTTCGAGGGCGATCTGAGCGTGCTCGGGCTCGATCCGCGCACGCAGCGCGATCGCCTGATGCAGCAGGTGAGTTTCATCGCCGATGTCGCCGTGCTGCCGCGCTGGCTGCGCGTCGGCGATGCCGTGGACTTCGTCGGCGGCGTGCACCCGCGCTTCAATCGCGCCCGCTGCGAGCAGTTCCTGGCGCGCACCAAGCTGCAGTCGCGCATGAAGGTGCGCGAACTGTCCAAGGGCATGATCGTGCAGCTGCACCTGGCGCTGGTAATGGCAATCGACGCGCGCCTGCTGGTACTGGACGAGCCGACCCTGGGCCTCGACATCCTCTACCGCAAGCAGTTCTACCAGAGCCTGCTCGAAGACTACTTCGATGCCGAGAAGACCATTCTCGTCACCACCCACCAGGTCGAGGAAGTCGAGCACATCCTCACCGACCTGATGTTCATCCGCGACGGGCGCATCGTGCTCGACGCCAGCATGGATGCCGTCGGCGAACGCTATGCCGAGGTGCTGGTCAACGCCGATCGTGCCGAGGCGGCGCGCGCGCTCAAACCGCTCGACGAGCGCCAGGTCTTCGGCAAGAGCATCTTCCTGTTCGACGGCGCCGACCGCGCGCAGCTCGAGGCGCTGGGCGAGATCCGCCGGCCGGCGATCGTCGACCTGTTCGTCGCCACCATGAAGGGGACCTACGCATGAAAACGTTCGCCTGGCTGGTCAAGCGCGAATACTGGGAGCGTCGCGGCGGCCTGTTGTGGGCGCAGGTGGTCTGCGGCGGCGTGCTGCTGCTGGTCAGCCTGGTGGGCCTGCTGATCGGAGAGGTCGTGCTGCGCGCCCACGGCGGCATGGATACGCAGATCCATGTCGGCGTGCCGCTGGGTCAGCTGATCGGTCACCCCACCCCTGCGCAAATTGCACAATTCGGCCGCGCGCTCGACGCCAGCATGATCAGCTTCGTCGGCATCGGCTCGATGGTGCTGGCTTTCGTGCTGTTCTTCTATCTGCTCAGCGCGCTTTACGACGAACGCAGGGACCGCAGCATCCTGTTCTGGAAGTCGCTGCCGGTTTCCGATCGCGACACGGTGCTGGCCAAGGTGGCGACCGCGATCGTGCTGGCACCGGTGATCACCACGATCGTCGCGCTGGTGGCCTATTTCGCGATGCTGATTCTGCTCAGCCTGTTCGCGCTGCTGCACGGCGGCAATCCGGTCACCCTGCTGTGGCTGCCTTCGCATCCCTTGATCATGCTGATCAAACTGATCATCGCCCTGCCGCTGAATGCGTTGTGGGCCTTGCCGACCGTCGGCTGGCTGCTGCTGTGCTCCTCCGCAGTTCGCGCGGCGCCTTTCCTGTGGGCCTTGCTGCTGCCGCTCGCGGCCGGCGTGCTCAACGGCGTGATCGGGTTGATGGGCCTGCCCAGCGTACCGGGCGCACTGATGTGGAACATGGGCGTGCTGCGTCTGCTGGGCAGCACCTTTCCCGGCTGGTTCGCTCATCTGATGGCGACGCGGCCGGGCAACTTCGACCCTCTGCGCGACGGCATGCTCGGCTTCGGCCTGCTGGGCCGCGGCTATGCGATGCCTGGCCTCTGGATCGGTGCACTGATCGGCATCGCGATGATTGCGGCGGCGATCGCCTTCCGCCGTCGCAACAGCGATTCCTGAATCCGGGCCACGCACGACACGACGGCCGCCGGAACGATCCGGTGGCCGTCGTGCGCAGCGCCATCCGTGCTTATCGGAGGATGCCGATGACCCGATACACGTTGGGGCCGATCCGCTGCAGCCCGGTCTGGCCGAGCGCGAGGCGGCCCACCAGCCAGTAACGGCTGCGGCCGTAACTGTCCTGACGCACGACCATCGCCGCATCGGTGCCGGTGTAGAGCACGTCGCCGCTGCGCAGGGCGGACACATCGAGCGTTGCCTCGACCCCATGGCCATCGGCATACAGGCGCTGCAGCTGGGCGCGCACCGGACTGGTGGCGTTCGGCACCCGGCCGTCGAGCACGGCCGCATCGCTGCCGCTGCGCAATTGCAGGGGAGCCAGCGGATCGATGCTGCCGATCACCTCGTAGCGGCCCTGTCCCAGCGGACGGTACTGCGCGCGTTCCAGATTCACGTTGCCCGTCAGCCAGTACATGGCCTGTCCAAGCGCGTCGCGGCGCACCACGGCATGCAGGTCGCCGTTGACGTAAACCACATCGCCAGGCTCGAGCTGCGATTCGTGCAAGTCGCCGAAAGCCGGCCGACCGGCGTTGAGGACCTGCTGCATTTCCTGGCGCAATTCGGCTTCCACCGCCGCGGAGTCGCGACTGGTCTCCAGCGCCGTCGCCGCCACTGGCGCCGGCTTGGCGACGACCGGCCGGGGCTTGACGGGCGGCAGCGCACTGGCTGCCGGAGCGGGCGCGACCGCAGCGGGTGCCATCGCCACGGCAGTGCGTGATGCGGGCGGCGCGGGGGGTGCGGTTGGCGCGCTCGGCGCCACGGCTGCCCTTTCCACCGGCACCGCGACGGGACGCACGGCCACGTGCGGCTCCGGCGCATGCGCCACACGGCGCGGTGGCACCGCTCGCACGACCACCGGCGGCGGCACGGGCGCAGCGATCGGCGTGACCGTGCGGTCGCTGAGGCGGATCAGGACATGCTCGAAAAAGCTGTCATTGAAGCGGATGTCGGCCGCGGGATCGGCGGCATGGATGGCCTTGGCGATGCGCGCCTGCCAGTAGCTCGGCGCGTTGACGACCAGCACCTTGTGCTCGCTCGCCGCCTCGCGCGCAATCTGGGCGAGTTGGGCATCGGCTTTGCCAGCTGTCAGCTGGCGACCCGGAATCAGGACATCCTGGGCATGAACTGCACCGCTCGCAGTCAGCAGAATCATCAAAAGCAGCCGCTTGTGCATGGGAACTCCGTTTGCATGGGGGAATGACCTGCGCCAGGCCCTGACTCGGGAGCCGCCGCTGCGAGCCACATGCTGGGGCATGGGCCGCGTCATCGGCGATCAGGACCTCGCGCTGCTTGAACGCTGTCGACGGATGCGGCCCGCCGGCAGTCGGGAATCTCAGCCTCCGGACGAACCGCCGCCGTGAACACCGCCACGGGTCAGGGCAAGCGGGTCGAGCAACGCCTCGATCTGCTTGCGCGGCAGACCGGTGGTCTCGAGCGCGACATCGAGGATCGGCCGGTTTTCCTTGTAGGCCTTCTTGGCGGTCGCGGCGCCTTTTTCGTAGCCGATCACCGGATTGAGCGCCGTGATCAGGATCGGATTCCGGGCCAGCGCCTCGTCGATGCGCGCCGTGTTGACCCTGAATCCGGCGATGGCACGGTCAGCCAGCAGACGGGAGGCACTGGCAAGCAGTGCGATCGACTGCAGCAGGTTGTGCGCGATCAGCGGCAGCATCACGTTGAGCTGGAAGTTGCCCGACTGACCGCCGAGGGTGATCGCGGCGTCGTTGCCGATCACCTGCGCGCAAACCATGGCCATGGCCTCGGGAATCACCGGGTTGACCTTGCCCGGCATGATCGACGAACCCGGCTGCAGCGCCGGCAACTCGATCTCGCCGAGACCCGCCAGCGGCCCGGAGTTCATCCAGCGCAGATCGTTGCTGATCTTCATCAGCGCGCAGGCCAGCGCCTTGAGCTGGCCGGACAGCTCGACCGCCGAATCCTGCGCGGACATGCCCTCGAAGCAGTTGGCGGCCGACTCGAACTTCACCTTGGTCAAGCGCGACAGCTCGGCGGCGACACGCGGGCCGAAGTCGGCATCGGCGTTGATGCCGGTGCCGACCGCGGTACCGCCCTGCGGCAGCCGGCGCATGCGCCGGAGGCTGTCGGCGATGCGCTCCTCGGCCGCGCGGATCTGCGCCGACCAGCCCGACAGCTCCTGGCCGAAGGTCACCGGCATCGCGTCCATCAGATGCGTGCGCCCGGTCTTGACGACTTTCTGCAACTCCCGCGCGCGCCGCTCGACGGTCTTGCGCAGATGCGCCAGCGCCGGCAGCAGGTCCTCGCTGGCGCCCAGCGTCGCGCTGACGTGGATCGCGGTCGGGATCACGTCGTTGGAGCTCTGGCTCATGTTGACGTGATCGTTGGGATGCACCTTGGTGCCGGCCTGCGCCGCGAGGTGCGCGATCACCTCATTGGCATTCATGTTCGAGCTGGTGCCGGAACCGGTCTGGAACACATCGATCGGAAAGTGCGCGTCGAACTCGCCGGCCGCGACGCGCCCGGCGGCCTTGCGGATCGCCTTGGCCGCCGGCTTCTTGAGCTGGCCGAGATCGGCATTGGCCTGCGCCGCGGCCGACTTGATCAGGCCCAGTGCGCGGATGAATCCGCGCGGCATGCGCATGCCGGAGATCGGAAAATTGTCGACGGCACGCTGCGTCTGCGCGCCCCACAACGCATCGGCAGGCACCTTCAGTTCGCCCATGCTGTCGTGCTCGATGCGAAATGCGCTCATGCGGGGACCCTGTCGATGGATGAGAAACAGCTGGCAATTATAGCCCCGGTGTAGAATTCATGGCCCGCGCCGGCCGTACGGATGCCATGGACCACCCTGCCCTCGTCGCCCTGTCACCGCTCGATGGCCGTTATGCCGCGAAGGCGGCGCCGCTGCGCCCGATCTTCAGCGAGCACGGCCTGATGCATCGTCGCGTACGGGTCGAAATCGCCTGGCTGCTGGCGCTGGCCGATCACCCGGGGATCACCGATCTGCCGGCCTTCGGCAAGGATCAGCGCGCGGCGCTGCTGGCCATCGGCGATTCGTTTCGCGTCGACGACAGCGCGCGCATCAAGACGATCGAGCACGGCACCAACCACGACGTCAAGGCAGTCGAGTACTTCATCAAGGAGCGCATCGGCGACGACGCGGCCCTGTCCAGGGCGCGCGAATTCGTGCACTTCGCCTGCACCAGCGAGGACATCAACAACCTGGCCTATGCGCTGATGCTGCGCGACGCGCGGGCGGATGTGCTGCTGCCGGCACTGGACGCGCTGGGTGCGCGACTGCGCGGACTCGCCCGTGCGCATGCGGATCTGCCGATGCTGTCGCGCACGCACGGACAGACCGCTTCGCCCACCACGCTGGGCAAGGAGTTCGCCAACGTCGTGGCACGGCTCGATCGCCAGCGCGCGCAGTTCGCCGCCATCCGGATCCCCGGCAAGATCAACGGCGCGGTCGGCAACTACAACGCGCACGTGATCGCCTGTCCCGAGGTGGACTGGCAGGAACTCGCGCGCGGCTTCGTCGAAGACCTGGGCCTGGAGTGGAATCCCTGCACCACCCAGATCGAGCCGCACGACGGCATTGCCGAATACTGCGACGTGGTGCGCCGCGCCAACACCGTGCTGATCGATCTCGCCCGCGACATCTGGGGCTACATCGCGCTGGGTTATTTCCGCCAGACCCTGCGCGCCGGCGAGGTCGGCTCCTCGACGATGCCGCACAAGGTCAACCCGATCGACTTCGAGAATGCCGAGGGCAACCTCGGCCTTGCCAACGCCCTGCTCGGCCACTTTGCCGACAAGCTGCCGATCAGCCGCTGGCAGCGTGACCTCACCGACTCCACCGTGCTGCGGGCCATGGGCACCGCCTTCGGCCACACCCTCGTCGCGCTGGAGTCGCTGCAAAAGGGACTGGACAAGCTGCAGGTCGCACCCGAGCGTCTCGCCGCCGATCTCGACGCCAGCTGGGAAGTGCTGGCCGAGGCGGTGCAGACGGTGATGCGCCGCCACGGCCTGCCCGAGCCCTACGAACAGCTCAAGGCGCTGACGCGCGGGCAAGGCATCACCCGCGAAACGATGCAGGCCTTCATCGCCGGACTTGCCTTGCCCGAGGCGGCCCGGCAGCGCCTGCTGGCCTTGACGCCGGCCGGTTACACCGGTCTGGCCGCCGAGCTGGCGCGCGGAATCTGACATGGCTTCGCCGACGATCGAGGTGCGCGCCCGGCGCGATCAGCCGCTGGGCATGCCACCGGCGCGCTTTCTGCACGATTACTGGCAGAAGCGTCCCCTGCTGATCCGCAATGCCTTCCCCGACTTCAAGCCACCGCTCGCCCCGGAGGACCTCGCCGGGCTGTCCTGCGAGGACGGCGCGCTGGCACGACTGGTGTTGCGCGATCGCCGCACGGATCGCTGGCGCGTCGAGCAGGGGCCGTTCGCGGAGGCGCGATTCGCCACATTGCCGGCGCGCGACTGGACCTTGCTGGTCCAGGACGTCGACAAGTGGGATGCCGATGTCGTTGCGTTGCTGGACGACTTTGACTTCCTGCCGCGCTGGCGCATCGACGATGTCATGATCAGCTATGCCGTCGATGGTGGCGGCGTCGGTCCGCACATCGATCAATATGACGTGTTCCTGTTGCAGGGCGCGGGCGTTCGTCGTTGGCGCATCAGTACCGATCCTGCGGCGCCGCGCGCACTGCGCGGCGACGTCGAGTTGAAGATGCTCGCCCGCTTCACCGCCACCCACGACTGGCGTCTCGAGCCCGGCGACATGCTCTATCTGCCGCCCGGGGTGCCGCATGACGGCGTTGCCGAAGGCGAGGGCCTGACATTCTCGATCGGCATGCGCGCTCCGGCACAGTCCGAGCTGCTGCTCGATCTCGCCGAACACCTCGCCGAGCGTCTGCCCGAAACACGGCGCTACGACGACCGCGACCTGATCCCGGCGCGCACCGCCGGCGAAATCGATGCCGCATCGCTGGCGCGCGTGCGTCGGGTCCTGGGCCCGCTGGCCGACACGCTGCCGACGCTCGAGCTGGCCGACTGGTTCGGCCGCTTCATCACGCGCTATCGTGCAGCGCAAACGGCCTCGCCGCCGCCGCGACCGACCACGCCCGCCGCCTTCATCGCCGCGCTGCGGGCCGACCGGCCGTTGCTGCGGCACCCCTGGAGTCGCTGCGCCTGGTCGCGCCGCGGCCGCGGCGCGATGCTGTATGTCGCGGGACAGGCGCTGCCGTGCTCGCGCCCCGCCGCCGTGCTCGTGTGCGGGCATGGCCTGATACCCGCGGACGCCGCGCGGGCTTTGCCGGCAACGGATCGGCAAAGGCTGTGCGATCTGCTCAACGACGGCCATCTGCGTTTTGGCCCGAGGCCGAAGGGGCACGGATGATCGACGACGCCTTCTTTCTCGAACCCGCGAGCTGGGAGATCGACCAGGCCGACCTCAGGGCGGTACGGATGGCGGTGTTCGTGGTCGAACAGGCCATCCCCGAAAGCGACGAATGGGATGCGCTGGATGCACGCTCGCAGCATCTGCTGGCACGCGATGCGACCGGCCATGCCATCGGCTGCGGCCGACTGACGCCCGAGCGCACCATCGGCCGCATGGCGGTCCTGCGCGAGTGGCGCGGCCGCGGCGTTGGCGAGGCCCTCTTGCGCTCACTGATCGAGCAGGCACGCGCGCTGGGCTGGCCGGAAGCCGTGCTGCACGCCCAGGTGCAGGCGATCCCCTTCTATGCGCGGCAGGGTTTCACGCCCTTTGGTGAGGTCTACGATGAATGCGGCATTCCCCACCAGCGCATGCGCCTGACGCTGACGGCACCCGAGCCGCCGCCCGCGCAGCGTGGTGTCGCAACTGCACGACCCGCGGCGCGCGCGCTCGAGGCATCCAGCCGCGCCGAAGCGATCGCGGCGGTGCTCACCCTGCTCGGCGACGCCCGGCACGCGATGGCGTTTTACACCCGCGAACTCGACCCCGGCTTGCTCGACGCCGACCCGATCCTGGAGGCCCTGCGCGAACTGGCCCTGCGCGGGCGCGGCGCCGAGCTGCGGCTGCTGGTGCAGGATCCGCTCGGCGCCTTGCGCGACGGCCATCGCCTGATCGCGCTGGCTCAACGGCTGCCCAGCGTGATCCGGTTGCGCGTGCCGGTCGAGGACAGCGACCGCCAGTACGCGGCGGCATTCGCGCTCAACGACGTCGGCGGCTATCTGCTGCGCCCGCTCGGCAACCGTTACGAGGGCCAGGGCAGCACCTGCGATCCCGGCCGGCAGGCGCAGCTGCTGCGCTACTTCGAACAGGTCTGGGAACGCTCGCAGCCCGCGGCCGCGCTGCGCCCGCTGGAGCTTTGATCCGCCGCGTCACCGCCGCATTCACGGTGCTCGCGCCAACGTGAAGCAATTGCCGCGCCGCAGCAGGCAACGGCTATAATTCGAAGGCTTTCCTGCCGCGATGGCCGGAATGCCGCTTCCGGGCGCGCGCGTGGCGCCCCCCATGCTGTCCCCGGTAGAGACGTGAGCGCCCATCTGATCCGCGAGTTTTTCGAATCGAGCCCGATCGCCGGCGGCAATGCCGCCTATGTCGAAGCGCTGTACGCGGCGTGGCTGGCCGACGCCTCCGCCGTCGCGCCGGAATGGCGCCGTTATTTCGAGTCCCTGAAGGGCCGCGAAGCCGGCGATGCAGCGCACGCGGGCGTCATCGCCCGCATCGCGGCGGCGCAGCGACTGAACGGCCACGCGCGAGCCGCGGCGCCCGTCGATGACGCGCATGCACGCAAGCAGGCGGCGGTCCTGCGGCTGCTGACGGCGTTCCGTTCGCGCGGCCATCTGGCCGCCGATCTCGACCCGCTGGGTCTCGCGCTCAGGCCTGCGGCGCCGGATCTCGAACTCGCGTTCCACGGCCTGTCCGCGGCCGATCTCGACACCGAGTTCGACACCGGCACTTACGGCGCGGCGACGCGTCTCCGGCTCAGGGATCTGGTCGCCCGCCTCCGGACGACCTATACCGGCAGCATCGGCGCCGAGTTCATGCATATCAGCGACGCCGAGCAGCGGCGCTGGCTCTATACGCGCCTGGAGCAGGCCGACGGCCGCGCCGCGCTCGGCCACGACGAGCAGATCCGGGTGCTGGAGAAGCTCACCGCCGCCGACGGGCTCGAGCGCTACCTGCACACCCGCTACGTCGGCCAGAAGCGCTTCGCCCTGGAGGGCGGCGACAGCCTGATTCCGCTGCTCGATGAGGTGATTCGCCGCGGCGGCGCGGCCGGCGTGCGCGAGTTCGTGATCGGCATGGCACATCGCGGCCGCCTCAACGTGCTGGTCAACACGCTGGGCAAGGCGCCGAGCAAGCTGTTCGACGAGTTCGAAGGCCGGTTCGACCATCCCGACGACCCGGCGCACTCCGGCGACGTCAAGTACCACCTCGGTTTCAGCGCCGACGTCGCGACACCCGGCGGCGCGGTGCACCTGGCGCTGGCGTTCAACCCATCGCATCTGGAGATCGTCAACCCGGTCGTCGCCGGCTCGGTGCGCGCGCGGCAGACACGCCGCCACGATGCGGGCGATGCCGTCGTCGCGGTGCTGGTCCACGGTGACGCCGCGTTCGCTGGCCAGGGCGTCGGCATGGAGCTGCTCAACATGTCGCAGGCGCGCGGCTTCGCGATCGGCGGCACCCTGCACATCGTCATCAACAACCAGATCGGCTTCACCATCTCCGATCCGCACGATGCACGTTCGACGCTGTACTGCACGGACCTCGCCAAGATGGTCAACGCGCCGGTGTTCCACGTCAACGGCGATGATCCCGAGGCGGTCCTGCTGGTGACGCGGCTGGCCTGCGACTTCCGCCGTACCTTCAAGCGCGACGTGGTGATCGATCTGGTCTGCTACCGGCGCCTCGGCCACAACGAGGCCGACGAGCCCGCCGCGACCCAGCCGCTGATGTACCAGGTGATCCGCGCCCGGCCGACGGCGCGCGAGCTCTATGCGCAGCGCCTGATCGCGGCCGGCGTGCTCGATGCCGCCGCCGCGCAGGCGATGGTCGACGGCTACCGCAGGAAGCTCGAGACCGGCGAGCCGGTCGCCGAGCTGGCCGCCAATCCGCGCGAAGGACTGCAGGTGGACTGGAGCCGCTATCTCGGCGGCCGTCTCGACACGCCCGTCGCGACCGGTGTCGAGCGCAAGACGCTGGCCGAGTTGCTCGGCATCATCCTCGACACCGGCGCCATCACACTGCACCCGCGCGTGGCCAGGATCTACGACGATCGCCGCAGGATGGCTGCGGGCGAGCTGCCGCTGGACTGGGGCTTCGCCGAGAATCTGGCCTACGCCAGCCTGATCCGCGACGGCTACGGCCTGCGCCTGGTCGGACAGGACTCGGCGCGCGGCACCTTCTTTCATCGTCATGCAGTGCTGCACGACCAGGCCAGCGACACCGCCGTGATGCCGCTGGCACGCGTGCGCGACGGCGCCGAAGTGGCTGTGGTGGACTCGCTGCTTTCGGAAGAGGCAGTGATGGCATTCGAATACGGCTACGCCACGGCCGACCCCGACACGCTGGTGATCTGGGAAGGTCAGTTCGGCGACTTCGCGAACGGCGCCCAGGTGGTGATCGACCAGTTCATCAGCTCGGGCGAGGCCAAGTGGGGCCGCCTGTGCGCGCTGACGCTGTTTCTGCCGCACGGCTACGAAGGCCAGGGACCCGAGCATTCCTCGGCGCGCCTGGAGCGCTACCTGCAACTGTGCGCCCTGGACAACATGCAGGTCTGCGTGCCGACGACGCCGGCGCAGGCGTTCCACATGATCCGCCGGCAGATGCTGCGGCCCTGTCGCAAGCCGCTGATCGTGATGACGCCGAAATCGCTGCTGCGCCACAAGCTGGCGGCGTCGACGCTGGACGACCTCGCCAGTGGCGGCTTCCGACTGGTGATCGGCGACACGCGCCTGAAGAACGCGAAGAAGGTCCGGCGCGTGGTGCTGTGTTCGGGCAAGGTTTACTACGACCTGCTCGAGGAGGCCGACAAGCGTTCGCTGAGCGACGTCGCACTGGTGCGCGTCGAGCAGCTCTATCCGTTTCCGCGCGACGAGGTCCGCGGCGAGCTGGCGAAATACGCGACCGCGAACGAAGTGATCTGGTGCCAGGAAGAGCCGATGAACCAGGGCGCCTGGTTCCAGATCCGCCACCACCTGCAGGCCTGCATCTCCAGCCGGCACCACCTGTCCTACGCCGGGCGTGCCCGCTCGCCGGCGCCCGCCTGCGGACATTTCGGCGCGCATCAGGTCGAACAGGCCGCGCTGGTCGAGCAGGCGCTGGCCGCGCCGATCGCCGTCGACCACGCCGCCGAATGACCGACTGTTCCCGAACGCACTGACCGCACGCCTCCTCAAGGACGCCCTCCATGGCCATCGAAGTCAAAGTTCCGGTTCTGCCCGAATCCGTATCCGACGCCACCATCGCCACCTGGCACAAAAAGCCGGGCGACGCGGTTCGGCGTGACGAGAACCTGGTGGACCTCGAAACCGACAAGGTCGTGCTGGAAGTGCCCTCGCCGGTGGACGGAGTGATCAGGCAGATCCTCAAGCAGACCGGTGACACCGTGACCAGCCAGGAGCTGCTCGCCGTGCTCGAAGAGGGTGCCGCGGCCGCTCCGGCCAAAGCGACGCCTGCGGCCCGGCCCGAAACCCCGAAGCCGGCGATCCCGGCCAAGGCCGCGCCTGTCGCCACGGGCGGTGAGCCCTCGCCTGCCGCCCGCCGCGTCGCCAGCGAGAGTGGCGTCGATCCGGCGCAGGTGTCCGGCAGCGGCCGCGACGGGCGCGTGATCAAGGAGGACGTGATCCATTACGCCAAGGCGGGGCCGGTCTCCGCCACGGCGGTACCGGCGAGCGCGAAACCCGCCCCCGGCGCACGTTCCGAGGAGCGTGTGGCGATGACGCGCATGCGCGCCAAGATCGCCGAGCGCCTGATGCAGTCGAAGAACTCGATCGCGATGCTGACCTCGTTCAACGAGATCAACCTCGCGCGCGTCAGCGCCTTGCGCAAGGAACTGGGCGAGTCGTTCGAGAAGACCCACGGCATCAAGCTCGGCTTCATGAGTTTCTTCGTGCGCGCCGCCTGCGAGGCGCTCAAGCGCCATCCCGTCGTCAACGCCTCGGTGGATGGCAACGACGTCATCTACCACGGCTACCAGGATATTTCGGTGGCGGTATCCACCGACAAGGGCCTGGTGACGCCGGTGCTGCGCGATGCGCAGGACCTGGGTTTCGCCGACATCGAAAAGGCGATTGCCAATTTCGCCAGAAAGGCGCGCGAGGGCGGCCTCACCCTGGAGGATCTGCAGGGCGGCACCTTCACCATCACCAACGGCGGCACGTTCGGATCGCTGTTTTCCACACCGATCGTCAATCCGCCGCAGAGCGCGATCCTCGGCATGCACACGATCAAGGAACGCGCCATCGTCGAGAACGGCCAGGTAATCGCCGCGCCGATGATGTACGTGGCGATCAGCTACGACCACCGCATCATCGACGGCAAGGACGCGGTGCTGTTCCTGGTCGACATCAAGAATCAGCTGGAGAACCCGCAGCGGATGCTGCTCGGTTTGTGAGCCAGACGCCGGGGCTCGGAACCCGGCGGAAACCAACAGGCGGTACTCGGCTCGGCAAGATTTTGCTCTTGCGGGTCCCGGGTCCCGGGTCCCCGCTCCCGATTCAGGAATCCAGACATCATGTCCGAACAATTCGACGTCATCGTCATCGGCGGCGGCCCCGCCGGATATCACGCCGCGATCCGCGCCGCACAGCTCGGTCTGAAGACCGCCTGCATCGACGCCTGGGCCGGCAAGGACGGCAAGCAGGCGCTCGGCGGCACCTGCCTCAACGTCGGCTGCATTCCGTCCAAGGCGCTGCTCGATTCGTCAAGGCAGTTCTGGAACCTCACCCATGGCTTCGAGGTGCACGGCATCAGCGCCAAGGACCCGAAGATCGACGTCAGCGCGATGGTCGGGCGCAAGGAAAAGATCGTCAAGCAATTCACCGGTGGCGTGGCCCAGCTGTTCAAGTCCAACAAGGTCACCGCGTATTTCGGCAGCGGCAAGCTGCTCAAGGATCGCCGCGTCGGGATCACCGCGCCGGACGGCAGCCAGCAGACGATCGCCGCGACCAACGTGATCATCGCCACCGGCTCCGCCCCGATCGAGCTGCCATTCGCGAAGTTCGACGGCAAGCTGATCGTCGACAACGCCGGCGCGCTCGAATTTTCCGCTGTGCCCAAGCGCCTCGGCGTGATCGGCGCGGGCGTGATCGGACTCGAGCTGGGCAGCGTGTGGAAGCGGCTCGGCAGCGACGTCACCATTCTCGAGGCGCTGCCCGACTTTCTGGCCGCCGCCGACGCCGACATCGCCAAGGCCGCGGCACGCGAATTTGCCCGTCAGGGCCTCAAGATCGAGCTCGGCGCCAAGCTGCTGAAGGCCGAGATCAAGGGCAGCGAGGTGCATCTGGCCTATGCCGGCAAGGAGGGCGAGAAGTCCCTGGTCGTCGACAAGCTGCTGGTCGCGGTCGGCCGTCGCGCCTACACCGATGGGGTGCTGGGTGACGGCACCGGCGTCAGGCTCGACGAGCGTGGCCGCGTGCTCGTCGACGAGCACTGCTGGACCGGCGTCGAGGGCGTATGGGCCGTGGGTGACTGCGTGCGCGGCCCGATGCTGGCGCACAAGGGATTCGAGGAAGGCATCGCGGTCGCCGAACTGATCGCCGGCAGGGCCGGACACGTCAGCTACGACACGATCCCGTGGGTGATCTACACCGAGCCCGAGATCGCCTGGGCCGGCAAGACCGAAAAGCAGCTCAAGGACGAGGGCGTGCCGTGCAAAACCGGCAGCTTCCCGTTCGCCGCGGTCGGCCGCGCCGTCGCGATGAACGAGCCGGCCGGCATGGTCAAGGTCATCGCCCATGCCGAGACCGACCGCATCCTCGGCGTGCACATGGTCGGCGCCTGCGTCTCCGAACTCATCGCCGAGGCCGTGGTGGCGATGGAGTTCAAGGGCTCGGCCGAGGACCTGGCGCGCATCATCCACGCGCACCCGACACTCAGCGAAGCCGTGCACGAAGCCGCCATGGCCGTGGACAAGCGCGCCATCCACAAAGTCAATTGAAGTCAGGATGACTTCATCCCGTGCAGGCCATGGATGGCCGCTGACACGGGATCCGGATCGAGGGCGACCTCATCCCGTGCAAGCCATGGATGGCCGCTGACACGGGATCCGGCACACTGCCCGACATCGACAAATCCGGATGACCAAGGCGATGATCCGCGACCGATTCGAAGCCTTCCGTATCCACAGCGACGCAACAGGCCACCGGGCGGGCATCGAATCGCTGGTGCTGGATGATCTCAATCCCGGCGAGGTGGTGATCAAGGTCGCCTACTCGTCGGTCAACTACAAGGACGCGCTGGCCGGCAGCGGCACGGGCAGGATCCTGCGCCGCTCGCCGCTGGTCGGCGGCATCGATGTCGCCGGTCACGTCGTGACCTCGGGCGATGCGCGCTTCAAGGAAGGCGATGCCGTGCTGTGCACCGGCAGCGGCCTGTCGGAAACCCGCGATGGCGGCTATGCCGGGTATGCCCGGCTCGAGGCCGACTGGACGATCCCGCTGCCCGCAGGCCTGAGCCTGCGCGAAAGCATGATTCTCGGCACCGCCGGCTTCACCGCCGCCTTGTCGCTGCTGCGCATGCAGGACAATCACCAGCACCCGCAGCTCGGCCCCATCGCGATCACCGGCGCGACCGGTGGCGTCGGCATGCTGGCGACGGCGATCTTCAGCCGCGCCGGCTACGAGACGCATGCCATCACCGGCAAGCCCGAGCACGCCGATTTCCTGCGTGCCCTGGGTGCCAGCGAAGTGCTCGACCGCCACGCCTTCCGATCCGGCCAGCGCCCGCTGGAGTCCGTGCGCTACGGCGGCGCGCTGGACAACGTCGGCGGTCCGACGCTGGCCGGCCTGCTGCCGCTGATCGCGCCCTGCGGCAACGTCGCCGCATGCGGCCTCGCGGCCAGCGCGGATCTCGCCGCCACGGTGATGCCCTTCATCATCCGCGGCGTCAGCCTGCTCGGCATCGCCTCGGCCGCCACGCCGCGCGATCAGCGCGAGGAGGTGTGGGCACACCTGGCGGATGACTGGAAACCGGCACGACTGGACGCGATCGCGACTGGGGAAATCGTGCTGGCCGCGCTCCCGGAGGTCTTTACGCGCATGCTGGCCGGAGCATCGCTTGGCCGTACGCTGGTGAAGATCGCCGCGTGAGGCAGCCGATCGGCGCTGTTCGCGGTTGTTGCCGCCCGCAGCGGCGGCATGTGGCTCTCTCGCCTGCCTTTCGCGATCATGGCGCTCCGGGTGATAATGAAGGCCTCCCGGGTTCGATTCCATTCCGCAGCATGGGGAAACATTGATGGCGCGCATCCTGATCGTGGACGATTCGCCCTCGCAGCTGGTCGGCCTCAAACGCATGGTCGAAAAGCTGGGCCATCAGGTCGTCACCGCCGAGGACGGTTCCGCCGGAGTCGAGGCGGCGCGCCGGGAAAAACCCGACCTGATCCTGATGGACGTGGTGATGCCGAACCTCAACGGGTTCCAGGCCACGCGCACGATCTCCAAGGATCCCGGCACCGCGCACATCCCGATCATCCTGGTGACCACCAAGGACCAGGAAACCGACAAGGTCTGGGG
>JAKAZT010000170.1 GCA_021815695.1 Pseudomonadota bacterium | reverse complement strand
GGCTTCGCGCGAGCTGCTGCTGGCGGCGCTGGAGAACCGCCACGCGATCGCGCGCGACGTGGTGCTGCTCAACGCCGGCGCCGCGTTGTACGTCGCCGGCATCGCGGCCGACCTCGCCGACGGCATCGCCCGCGCCCGCGTCGTGATCGACAGCGGCGCCGCGCGCGCGCGCCTGGACCAGTTCGTCACGGCGACCCGGCGGCTCAAGGGCGACCGCGCATGAGCGACATCCTCGAACGCATCCTCGCGCGCAAGGCCGAGGAAGTCCGCGAACGTGCCGCGTGCCTGCCGCTGGCCGAACTCGCCGCGCGCTGCGCCGATCTGTCCGGGACGCGCGGCTTTGCCGCGGCGATCGAGGCGCGCATCGCGGGCGGACACGCTGCGGTGATCGCCGAGGTCAAGAAGGCCAGCCCGAGCAAGGGTGTGATCCGGCCCGACTTCGATCCCGCCGCGATCGCGCGCAGCTACGCGGCCGGCGGCGCGACCTGCCTGTCGGTGCTGACCGACGTCGATTTTTTCCAGGGCAGCGACGCCTGCCTCGGGCAGGCGCGCGCGGCCTGCGCGCTGCCGCTGCTGCGCAAGGACTTCGTGATCGACCCGTACCAGGTGTACGAGGCGCGCGCGCTGGGTGCCGATTGCATCCTGCTGATCGTCGCCGCGCTCGATGACGGCACGCTGCTGGAGCTGGCGCTGCTCGCCGCCGAGCTCGATCTCGACGTGCTGGTCGAGGTTCACGACGCGACCGAACTCGAGCGCGCGCTGGACGTGCCGACGCCGCTGATCGGCATCAACAACCGCGACCTGCGCAGCTTCGAGACCTCGCTGCAGACCACGCTGGATCTGCGTGCCCGCGCGCCGGCCGACATGCTGCTGGTCAGCGAGTCGGGCATCCACACGCCGGATGATGTGGCGCGGCTGCGCGCCGCCGGCGTGCATGCGTTCCTGGTCGGCGAGGCGTTCATGCGCGCGCCCGATCCGGGCGCCGAGCTGCAGCGCCTGTTCGGCGCCGCCTGAGCATGGACGTCACGACCGCCGACGACGCGCCCGCCGCGCCGCGCACCGTCCTGTTCGACTTCGATGGCGTGCTGGTGCGCGGCGACAGCTTCGAAGCCTTCCTGCGCCGGCGTTTCCGCCGCTCGCGCTGGCGCCTGCTGCCGGTCCTGCCGCTGCTGCCACTGCTGCCCGTGATCCTGTCCGGTTCGCGCGGCAAGGGGCTGGCCGCGCGCCTGCTGTTCCGCTGCGCCACGCTGGGCTGGAGCGAGGCACGCTACCGGCGCGAGGCCACGGCGTTCGGTCGCAGCCTGGCGCGGCGCCCCGGTGCCTTCCTGCGCGACGGCGTATTGGTGCTGCGCCGCCACCTGAGTGCCGGCGACCGCGTGCTGGTCGTCAGCGCGACCGAGTCCACCCTGCTCGACGCCCTGTTCGACGAGCTGAAGATGCCCGCCGTGCCGCGGTTGTGCAGCGTGGTGCGTGGCGGCTGGCTGGGGCCGCGCATCGCGCTGCACAATTACGGCAAGGCCAAGCCGGTGACACTGGCGGCGCACGGCATCGCGCCGCCGTGGGACGTGGCCTACAGCGATGCGCGGTCGGACCTGCCGCTGCTGGCGGGAGCGCGCCGCGCGGTGCTGGTCAATCCCGATGCGCGCACCGAGCGCGTCCTGCGCCGCGCGCTGGGCGAGCGTCTCGAGGTCGTCGGCTGGAGCTAGTGTGGTGTCCCGGAAATACGCATCCATCATTCCCGCGTCTTTCGGCGCGATACGGCGTTGCGCCTCGTCGCCATAGCGTGGCTATGACTCCTCGTCGCGCCTTGTCTCGCACCGAAATCCATCTGGAATCGCTGGCGCGTACTTCCGGGACACCACACTAGCGCGCCGCGCACGGCGCCCGCGGCCTACACTGCGCGCACCCTGCCGCCACTCGAGGCGTCCGATGACCGTTGCCGAATCCGCACCATCCGCGCAGGCCGCCGTGCGCGCGGCGATCGAGCGCATCGAGCAGGTCAATCCGGCGCTGAACGCGGTGGTCGTGCCGCGCTTCGAGGCGGCTCTGGCCGACGCGGCGGCACTCGACGCCGCCGTTGCCGCCGGCGCTGCGCGCGGTCCGCTGCACGGCGTGCCGATCACGATCAAGGAATGCATCGACCTCGCCGGAACCGCGTCCACCTTCGGCCTGCCCGCGCGCCGCGATCACCGTGCCGAGCGCGATGACCCGCATGTCGCCGCGCTGCGCGCCGCCGGCGCGGTGGTCGTCGGCAAGACCAATGTCTCGCAGGCGCTGCTCTACACCGAGGCCGACAACCCGGTGTACGGACGCACGCAGAATCCGTGGAATCCGGCGCGCAGCTGCGGCGGCAGCAGCGGCGGCGAGGGCGCGATCCTCGCCGCGGGCGGCCCGCGGCTGGGCCTGGGCACCGACATCGGCGGCAGCCTGCGCACGCCGGCGGCGTTCTGCGGCGTGGCCAGTCTCAAGCCCACCAGCGGCCGCGCCGATACCCGCGGCAGCGGCTCGATCCCGCCGGGGCAGCGCGCGATTCCCAGCCAGAACGGCATCCTCGCGCCACGCGTCGCCGACGTGGCACGCGCCAGCGCGGTGATCCTCGGCGTCGGCAACGTGCTGCTGCCCGCGCAACCGCTGTCGGATCCGCGCGCGGTCGATGTCGCCCGTCTGCGCGTGGCCTGCTACGCGGACGACGGCACGCTGGCGCCGAGTCCGGCCGTGCGCCGCGCGTTGGCCGAAACGCGCGAGCGCCTTGCCGCGCGCGGCGTCGAGGTGATCGACTGGCAGCCGCCCGGCGTGGCCGCAGCGCTGCGGCTGTTCTTCGCGCTGCTGTCCGCCGATGGCGGTGCCGGAGTGCGCCGGCTGGCCACGCGCCGCGAACGCGACCCGCGCATCGCCGACCTGGCCTTCGTCACCGGCTGCTCGCGCGGCACGCTGTGGCTGCTGCGGCGCACGCTGGCGCTGTTCGGCCAGCGCGCGACCGCGGATTTCCTCGACGCCTTCGGCCACGCCGACACCGACCATTGCTGGCAGGCGGTCGCGGCGCAGATGGACTACCGGCTGCGCTTCCTCGACGCGCTGCGTGATGCGCGCGGCGCGTTCGATCTGGTGCTGTGCCCCGCCGCCGCGCTCCCCGCGTTCCGCCACGGCGCCAGCCGCGTGCTGGGCACCGCCGGGGGCTACGCGCCGCTGTGGAATCTGCTCGGGTTCCCCGCCGGCGTGGTGCCGGTCACCCGGGTGCGCGCCGGCGAGGAAAGCGATCGCGCGCCGTCGCGCGACCGCGTGCCGGCCGC
>JAKAZT010000044.1 GCA_021815695.1 Pseudomonadota bacterium | reverse complement strand
TACCGGGGTCGATGACGGCCTGCAGTGTAGTACCACGACGCGCGCCGGATCCGATTCCGCAGACCGCACGGTTCAGGGGATCGCCGGGCTTCCATTATGATCGCCAGTCCGTGGTGCCGGCATGCGGCGCCCGCGACGGAGTTGCAAGCAATGACGGCGATCAGCGTGAAGCAGGCCCTGGCGGGCACGGCGGGAACCGGCAGCGAGGTGACGGTTCACGGCTGGGTGCGCACGCGACGCGATTCCAAGGCCGGGCTGTCGTTCGTCAACGTCAGCGACGGCTCCTGCTTCGATCCGATCCAGGTCGTCGCACCGGCGACGCTGGCCAATTACGCGAGCGAGATCACGCGCCTGACGGCTGGCTGCGCGGTGATCGTCCGCGGCTCGCTGGCGGCGTCGCAGGGCAAGGGCCAGGCCTGGGAGATCCAGGCCACGCGCATCGAGGTGACGGGCTTCGTCGACGATCCCGAGACCTATCCCATCCAGCCCAAGGCGCACTCGCTGGAATTCCTGCGCGAGGTGGCCCACCTGCGTCCACGTACCAACCTGTTCGGCGCCGTGGCACGCGTGCGCCACACGCTGATGGCGGCGATCCACCGCTACTTCAGCGAACAGGGCTTCGTCTGGGTCAACACGCCGATCATCACCACCTCGGACGCCGAGGGCGCCGGGCAGATGTTTCGCGTCTCGACGCTCGATCTCGCCAACCTGCCGCGTACGCCGTCCGGCGGCATCGACTTCGGCAAGGATTTCTTCGGCAAGGAGGCGTTCCTGACCGTCTCGGGCCAGCTCAACGTCGAGGCCTACTGCCTGGCGCTGAGCAAGGTCTACACCTTCGGGCCGACCTTCCGCGCCGAAAACTCCAACACCGCGCGGCATCTGGCCGAGTTCTGGATGATCGAACCGGAAATCGCCTTCGCCGATCTCGCGGCCGATGCCGACCTCGCCGAGGCCTTTCTCAAGTACCTGTTCAAGGCGGCGCTGGAGGAGCGCCCCGACGACATGGCCTTCTTCGCCGAACGCGTGCAGCCCGACGCGGTGCGCCGGCTGGAGGCCCTGGTGCAGGCACCGTTCGAGCGCATCGACTACGGCGCCGCGGTGGAAATCCTCAAGCGATCCGGGCGTCGCTTCGAGTACGCGCCGGAGTGGGGCCACGACCTGCAGACCGAACACGAGCGCTACCTCACCGAGGAGCACGTCGGCCGCCCGGTGGTGGTGATGAACTACCCCGAGCGGATCAAGGCCTTCTACATGCGCCGCAACGACGATGGCCGCACGGTGGCCGCGATGGACGTGCTGGCGCCCGGGATCGGCGAGATCATCGGCGGCAGCCAGCGCGAGGAACGCCTCGACGTACTCGATCAGCGCATCGTGCAGTTCGGGCTCGATCCCGCGCACTACGGCTGGTACCGCGATCTGCGCCGCTACGGCAGCGTGCCGCATGCCGGCTTCGGCCTCGGCTTCGAACGCCTGGTCTGCTACGTCTGCGGGCTCGCCAACATCCGCGATGCCATCCCCTACCCGCGCGCCCCCGGCAGTGCCACGTTCTGAGCGTCGTGGCGGCGACCGCCACCCCCACCGCCCGTTCCGCGAGCACCACCCGCCATGAGTACAGTCACCGATCTGCTCGAGAACAACCGCCGCTGGGCCGAGCGCCTGCATGCGAACGACCCCGGGTTCTTCAAGCGGCTGTCGCAGCAGCAGGCGCCGAAGTACCTGTGGATCGGCTGCTCCGACAGCCGCGTGCCGGCCAACGAGATCGTCGATCTGCCGCCGGGCGAGGTGTTCGTGCATCGCAACGTCGCCAACGTCGTCGTGCATGCCGACCTCAACTGCCTGAGCGTGCTGCAGTTCGCGGTCGACGTGCTCAAGGTCGAGCACGTCATGGTCGTGGGCCATTACGGCTGCGGCGGCGTGCAGGCGGTGCTGGAGGATCGTCGCGTCGGCCTGGCCGACAACTGGCTGCGCCACGTCGGCGACGTGATGCACAAGCACCACGCGGCGCTGGCCGAGCTCGATCTGCCCAGCCTGCGCCATGCGCGCCTGTGCGAGCTGAACGTGATCGAGCAGGCGGTCAACGTCTGCCAGACCACCACCGTGCAGGATGCCTGGGAACGCGGTCAGCCGCTGACCGTGCACGGCTGGATCTACAGCCTGTTCGACGGTCGCCTGCGCGACCTCGGCATGGACGTGGACTGTTCCGGCGCGCTGGCGCCGGCCTATGAACGGGCTCAGCAGCGGCTGACCGCGGGGCTCGATTTCGGCGCCTGAGCCGCCGGGCGCGCCGGCGCACCCGAGTGCGGCTAGACTCGGCGGCAGTCGTCGCCGGAGTCATGCCGATGCCGATGCGTCCGAGTCCTGCCGTGCTGCCGCGTCTGCTGTGCATGCTGCTGGTTCTGGCCGGTGGCGCATCCGTCGCCACGGCGCAGGACACGACACCGACGCCGGCACAGTGGCAGGCCGAGCAGATCACCGCCTTCAACAAGTCCGAGCGCATCTTCGATCAGGCGAAGCAGGCGCGCGGGCTGCTGGCGCAATACCAGCTGATGCGCAACGCCTACGACGGCGACAAGGGCGCGGCCTTCCACGCCATCTTCAGCCAGTATGTCAGCTGGTATCAGACCTACATCGGCGATTACGTGGCGGCCGAGCGCAGCTTCTCGATCGCACAGCCGGCGCTGCCCGGCGATGCGCCCTCGCCACTGGCCGATCCGCGCTGGCACGCGCTGCCGGCGCTGGATGCGATCGCCGCGCTGGCCAGGGACCGCAAGGCGATTTTTCTCAACGAGAATCACAGCGCGCCGATCACCCGCACCCTGACCGTGCAACTGCTGGCGAAACTGCGCGCCGAGGGCTTCAACACCTTTGCCGCCGAGACCCTCTACAACAGCGACATGGCGGCGCTGGCCCGACGCGGTTATCCGGTTCGCGCGACCGGCTTCTACACCGAGGAACCGATCTACGCCGAGATGGTGCGCAGCGCGCTCAAGCTCGGCTACCGCGTGGTCGCCTACGAGGCCGAGTCCGACGCCACCGGCGATGCGCGCGAACACGAGCAGGCGCAGAACCTCTACGACCGCGCGATCAAGGGCCACCCCGGCGCGCGTCTGGTGGTCAACGCCGGCTATGCGCACGTGCAGAAGCAGGGCGTGTACCTGGGTGGCCGGTCGATGGCCGAACACTTCATGCAGATCTCCGGCATCGATCCGCTGGTGGTCGAACAGACCATGCTGTTCGGCCACATCAACTCCGCCGACGACCAGCCGACCTGGAGCGCGGTGATCGTCGCGCTGCATCCGACGCAGCCGATCGTGTTCGAGGACGCCACCGGCAAACCCTGGTCGCTGCGCCCTGGCGCCTATGATGTCAGCGTGTTCTTCCCACAGGAGCTGCTGGTGCGCGACCGCCCGACCTGGCTCGGCCTCGGCGGCCTGCGTGACCCGTATCAGATCGGCGACGGGCTGTGCATGGGTCACTTTCCCTGCCTGATCGACGCGCGCTACCGTGACGAGGGTGCGGATTCGATTCCGGCCGATCGCCTGGTGATCGAATGCCCCGGCGAGGTGCGCCAGCTCTGGCTGCGACCCGGACGTTACCGGCTGAGTGCGCGCGATCTGGACGATCACGTGCTGCTGCGCGAAGAGGCTCGCGTCACGCCACAGACGCTGCCCGACGATGGCGCACCGCCCAGCACGTATCGCGAGCATCGCTGCTTGCGCGATCAGGTGCAGTCGGTCACCCAGTGAGATGAACGCGAAACAAAAACCCCGGCCGAGCATCCGGCCGGGGTTGCCGATTGCGGCTGCGGTACGCCTTGCTCAGCCGCCGCTCTTGGCTTTCGCCGGCTCGGCCTTCTTCATTTCGTGATGCGGGGCCTTCTTGGCGACATGGTGAACGGCTTTCTTGGAATGCCACGCCTTCTTGTGGTCCATCTTTTTCTCGTGCTTCTTCTCCATCATTTCCTTGTGCTTCGACTCCATCATTTCCTGGTGCTTGGTTTCATGCTTCATTTCGTGCTTCATGGCATGGGCCGACGCCGGCTTGGCCGGCTCGGACTGCGCCGCGCCTTGGGCGAAGGCGCCCGCCGACAGCAACAGCCCACCCGCCAGCAGGGTCGTGATCGCGATCTTGCGCATGGAACTCACCTCGTCATGAAAGGTTGGGCCGCAGACCGGGCCGGATGGCCATCGGCGATGCGGCGCATGAACACTGCCCCGCGCCGCCCTTCCCGCAGCTGAACGCGCGCGGCCGTGCGCGTGCGGCTGTTCAGCAATTTCCCGGGCGCTGTCCGGGTACTCACAGCGCCGCCAACGCGGTTTCCAGCAGCCGTCGCAACAGGCCCTGCAGGGCCGTGGCGCGGGCGGCGTCCCAGTGCGCCGTCGCCTCGTCCAGATAGGTCCGTTGCGCCAGCTCCAGCTGGATCGCATGAATGCCCTGGTCGGGTCGCCCGTAGTGACGCGTGATGTAGCCGCCCTTGAAGCGGCCATTGATGGCAAAGGTATAGGCCGACTGCGCGCCGAGCGCATGCGCCAGCGCCAGCGCCAGTCCGGAGCCGCAGCTGGCGCCGTCTGCGGTGCCCAGATTGAGGTCGGGCAATGCGCCCGGGAACAGCTGCGGCAGCTCGCCGCGAATGGAGTGGCCATCCCACAACACGACGCGATCATGGGCGGAGCGCAGGCGCTCGAGCTCGGCGGCGAGCGCGGCATGGTAGGGCTGCCAGTAGGTCTCGACGCGCGCGGCGATCGCGGCGGCGTCGGGTGCGGCGCCTTCACGATGGATCGGTGCGCCGGAGAAGCTGCGCAGCGGGCAGATGCCGGTCTCGAAATGGCCCGGATACAGCGATGTGCCGTCCGGCGGGCGATTGAGATCGACCACGTAGCGAGACCAGTGCGGCGTCAGCACGCTGGCGCCCAGATCGCCTGCGAACGCGTACAGGCGGCCGACCAGCCAGTCGGTG
This sequence comes from Pseudomonadota bacterium, assembly GCA_021815695.1. Taxonomy (GTDB): domain Bacteria; phylum Pseudomonadota; class Gammaproteobacteria; order Xanthomonadales; family Rhodanobacteraceae; genus Metallibacterium. Next base: position 11,533 of record JAKAZT010000044.1, on the reverse strand, counting down.
TCGGGCAGCGTGCGCGCCGAGTCCGTCAAGGTCGCGGCCACGTCCGGCGGCAAAGCGGTGCCGTCGTGCGGCAGGCTGAGCAGCAGCGGGATCCGGCCCCGGCGCAGGGTGTATCCGGTCACGGACGGGGTCTCAGGTTTTGCGCAGCGGGCAACTGCTGATGCCAAGCAGGCTGTAGAGCGGGCAGAAGCTCAGCGACGCGGTGGCAAGCGGAATCACGCCGAGCAGGCCCCACCAGCGCCCGGGGCCCGGCAGCAGCACGATCAGCGACAGCAGAACGAGGCCGATGGCGATGCGCACGATGCGATCCAGACGACCGACGTTGGCTTTCATGACGGCGACCCTCGCGGAACCGGAACCGCATCCTAGGCGCTACGCCCGCCCATTGCATGCGGCGCTGCGTCGCGGATCGCCGCGTCCGGATCTAGAGACCGAAGCGGGCGGGGGCGTAAGGGCGCGGATCCAGTTGCGGTACGTTGCCGGTACACAGCGCCGCCACCATTTCGCCGGTCGCCGCCGACATGCTGACGCCAAGCATGCCGTGGCCGGTGGCCAGCAGCAGATTGCTCCAGCGCGTGCTGGGGCCGATCAGCGGCAGCTCATCCACGCACATCGGTCGCCAGCCCCACCACTCCTCCTGCGGCGGGGTCTGCGGCACGTGCCGCAGGTAGGCGCGCGCGCCGCGCGTCAACGCGTCGAGGCGCACCCGGTTGAGGCCTTCGACATAGCCCGAAAACTCCATGGTGCTGCCGAGCCGGAACCCGTCGCCCCAGGCGGTGACGCAGACGCTGCGCTCGTTCAGCACCAGGGGCATGCGCGGCGCGGCGGCCTGGGCCGGCCAGGTGATCGAGTAACCCTTGCCGGGCTGCATCGGCAGCCGCAGATCCAGCGCGCGTGCGGTCAGCGGCGACCACGCGCCGAGGGCGAGCACGACCCGATCACCGCTGAACTCGCCACTCGACGTGGCGACCGCGGCAATGCGTCCGGCGGCGAGGCGGAAGCCCTCGATATGCGCGCCCCGTTCGATCTCGCCGCCCTGCTCGGTCACCCGTCGTGCCAGCTCCGCACCGTAGCGGTCGGGGCGCAGGCAGGCATCGCCCGGATGCCGGAAGGCACCGGCCACGCCAGGTGCCAGCGCCGGCTCGAGTGCCTCGGCGGCGGGGCCGTCGAGCACCTCGACGGCGATCTGCAACCGGCGCAGTGCATCGGCGTGCGCGCGCTCGCGCTCGAAGGCACGCCGGTCACGAAACACGATCAGGGTGCCGGAAGGCGCGAAGCCGCACTCCAGGTCCTGCGCATGCACCAGCGCTTCGATCAGCCGGCGCGAGCGCTGCAGGATCGCCGCGCGCGCGACCGCGGTGGCGGCGAAGTCGCGTGGATTGCAGCGGCGGGCAAAGCCGAGCAGCCAGCGCAGGCGCTCGACGTCGGGCCGCGGATTGACGTACAGCGGCGCATCGCGTTTCAGCATCCAGCCCAGCGCGCGGCCGATCGTGCCGGGCGCCGACAGCGGCGGCGCATGGCTGGGCGTCAGGGTGCCGCAATTGCCGTGCGAAGCCGCGCCCGCCGGCATGCCCTGCTCGAGAATGCGTACGCCGACACCCGCTTGGCGCAGATACAGCGCACAGGCAAGGCCGATCACGCCGCCACCAAGTATCAGTACATCGCTGTGCCGGTCCATCCGCCCAGTTTACGCAGCCCGGAGCAGCCGCGGATCGGTGCGCGAGCCCGAAGTGGAACGTGCCGACGACATCCGGCCATGGTGCGGATCCCGCAGCGGGCGCGGTTCCGGCGCACCCGATGCGCCGGGAAGGCCATGCACGAACCCGACGCCGCGCGCGGTGCGCCGGCGCGGCCGCTGCAGGGCACCGGGTCGCTGCCGGGCGCCGACGCATCCTCGGTGCCGTGTCCCCGGCGGAGCGGCCGGTCCGCGCTGCTCCGAAGGCGCCGCCGCAAGCGAGTCGGCCAGCGGCAGGTCAGGGTCGCAGCCTGACCCGGGGTGTCCAGGACGGTCGCCAGAGGTGACGCGAACGGGTCGAATCGGCTTTTTCTTTGATCTGCAAGATGATGAATTTCATTAATTTTTACATTTGGCATTCTTTCTGCTTGTCCATGGACAAACCGGAGGTTTCGCCATGGCCGCCACCACGCCCACCCTGCTTCTTGCCCTGCGCTCACCACAATCCGGCTGGCTGGCAACGCTGATCGCGGCACTGGACGAGGCGCGCGCCGATCCCGGCTTCGACGCCCGGCAACAGGCCTTGTTCGCCGAACTGGCCGCCGGCGCGCCGATCGCCGCCAGCGTGCGCAAGGCGGCGATGGAGCGCCAGTACGCGTTCGACAGCAGCATGGCCGATGAATTGGCCGCAGCGCTCGAACCGGCCGAATTGCCCGCGGCGATCGGCCTCGACCTGGCGGGCTGAGCGAGCGGCGAGTGGCCCGGCTATCCGTGCGCCACAGGGGTCGGGGTTTCCAGACTTGGTGCACTTGGCTAGGCTCGGGTCGCCCGCTGCCGGATCGCCGATGCCTCCTCACCGCTTCGCGTCGCGTGTCCTTGCCTGGTCGGCCTTGCTGCTGCTGGCCGCCTGCGCCAGCGCGCCGCCGCGGCCGCAGCCCGGAACCGGCTACGCCGAGCGCGCCAACGACGTGCTGTTCAGCGCCATCGGCCTGGTCGGCACGCCGTATCGCTACGGCGGCAACACGCCCGCCAGCGGCTTCGACTGCAGCGGACTGGTCGATTACGTGTTTCGTACGGCGGCGGGAGTGATGCTGCCGCGCACGACCCGGCAGATGGGCGCACTGGATGCACCGCGGGTCACACTGGGTCAACTGGCGCCCGGCGATCTGGTTTTTTTCGCGACCGAGGGCAACGGTGTCAGCCATGTCGGCATCTATGTCGGCAAGGGCCGCTTCGTGCACGCGCCCGACACCGGCGGCACGGTGCGACTGGATCCGCTCGCCAACCCCTACTGGGCGCGGCATTTCCTCTACGGCAAACGCGTACTCGAGTGAGCAGGGCTCATGCCGCGCCCGTTTCCGGAAATTGGATTGTGTAAAATCGAATTGCGCGCCTCTGCGCTACACGGGAGATCGAGATGAACCTCGATGTGCTTTACACCGCCACGGCCTCGGCCAAGGGCGGCCGCGAGGGCCATATCCGCAGCAGCGACGGCGTGCTCGAGGCCGACCTCAGGATCCCCAGGGAACTCGGCGGCCCCGGCGGAGCCGGCACCAATCCGGAGCAACTGTTCGCGGCCGGCTACGCGGCGTGTTTCGAGGGCGCCATGCGCTTCGTCGCGCGCCAGCGGAAAGTGGAGATCAGGGACGCCGGGGTCACCGCGCACGTCGGGATCGGCCCGCGTCAGCCGACGGGTTTCGGGATCAGGGTGCGGCTGGAGGTCGACCTGCCCGGCATCGATCGCGCCGTGGCGCAGGACATCGCCGATACCGCGCATCGCGACATCTGCCCCTATTCGCACGCCACCCGCGGCAACGTCGATGTCGAGATCGTGCTGATCTGATCGCCGACGCCGGGATCGGGGCCAGCCCGGCCCGGCCGCAGCGCCGACGCGGATCAGGGTTCGGCGTGCACATGCCCCTGCGGACCATGCGCGTGGCCATGCGCCAGCTCTTCGGGCTGGGCCGCGCGCACCTCGACGATCTCGATGTCGAAGCTCAGGTCCCGACCGGCCAGCGGATGATTGGTGTCGACGTCGATGGTGGTCATGCCGACTTTCTGCACCATGACGGTCTGCCGGCCGCCCTGCTTCAGCGCCAACGTGGTGACCACGCCGGGCTTGAGGCGTTCGGGGTGCCGGAAGTATTTCTTCGGCACGCGCTGGATGGCGTCTTCGCGGCGCGGACCGTAGGCCTCTTCCGCCGCGACGGTCACGCTGAAATGCTCGCCGGCCGTGCGGCCCTCAAGTGCCCGCTCGACACCGGCGATCAGACCACCGCGCCCAAGCAAGACCGCGACGGGTTCGCCGCGCTCGCGCGAACTCTCGATCGCCAACCCGGTCGCATCGTTCAACGTGTAGTGGATGCTGACCACCGCGTCTTTGCCGGCTTTCATGCGCACGACCTCGAGGAAAGCGGGACATGGTAGCGGCGACCGCGTGGATCGTCACTGCGGCGACCGCGGACCACCCCTGATTGCAGCGCACGCCTCGCCGGATGGCGCTGACTGCGGTGCGCGCCCGCTCGCCAGCGCCGCGCGGACAGGGTCAGCGTCGCCGCTCATGCGCCGGTGCCCGAGCCGAAGCGGGTACCCCGCGCTTCCGGACCCAGTGCGGTGATCGCCGCCACCAGCAAGGCAATGCCGGCGACGAAGATCGCCAGCACGCCGGCGTAGTCGCCATGCTGGCGCAACGCCAGCATCGACAGCAGCGGTGCGGTGCTGGCCGCGATCAGATTGCCGGTCTGGTAGGCAAAGCCCGGCAGCGTGCCGCGCACGCCGTCGGGCGACAGCTCGTTGATGTGTGCCGGCACCACGCCCCAGGCGCCCTGCACCATGAACTGCAGTGCGAAGGCACCGACGCCGAGCAGCAGCGGCGTCGGCGCCCACACCCAGAGCGGAATCGCGGGCAGTGCCAGCAGGGCCGCGATCACGATCGCCCGGCGGCGTCCGATGCGCTCGGACGCCGCACCGAAGAACAGGCCGCCGAGGATGGCCCCCACATTCAGCACCATCGTCAGCAGACCGGTCTGCTGCACGCTGAAATGGCGCTGCTGCTGCAGGAAGGTTGGATACAGATCCTGCGAGCCATGGCTGAAGAAATTGAACGCCGTCATCAGCAGAACCAGAAACAGGAAGCGCGGCGCCAGCTTGCGCCAGCCGCCCGACGGCCGTCTGCCGACACGCTCGCGGCGGGCGCTCCACACCGGCGACTCCGGCACGTGCCGACGCACGTACAGCACCAGCAGCGCCGGCAGCAGACCGAGCAGGAACATGCCGCGCCAGCCGATCCATGCGAACAGGCCGAAGTACGCCGCCGCGGCCAGCAGATAGCCGAACGCATAGCCCTCCTGCAGCAGCCCCGACACCACCCCGCGGGCCTCGGCCGGAATGCTCTCCATGGTCAGGGCCGCGCCGAGACCCCACTCGCCGCCCATCGCGATGCCGAACAGCGCGCGCAGCACCAGCAGCATGGCCAGCGAGGTCGAGGCCGCGGCCAGCGTCGCCAGCACGCTGAACAGGATGATGTCGGCCATCAGCACCGGGCGCCGCCCGTAGCGGTCGGCCAGACGACCGAAGATCAGCGCGCCCAGCGGGCGCATCGCCAGCGTCAGGGTGATGGCGACCGCGACCGCCGGCACACCGACCGCGAAGGTGTGCGCCAGCGTCGGCAACATCATCACCAGCAGGAAGAAGTCGAACGCGTCGAGTGTCCAGCCGAGGAAACTGGCCGCGACGACGTGGCGCTGGAAGGTGTCGAGATCACGCAGGCGGGCAAAGGGATTCATGGCGGAAGGCCACGGCGGAAAACACCGAGAGTAGCTGCAGACCGGCGCGCGCACGATACGCGATGAAAACGGCTTCGCGTGCCCCGGCCCGTCGCAACCGGCGCGTCAAGGACTCGCGGGTCGCCAACCGTGCGATGCTGCTACGTCAGTGCCCGCGACGGATCACCACCTTCCTTGAAACCGGCCCGCACCAGCCGTCGACCGCGACCGCAAGACGCCGCGCGGATCGCGGCACGCATCGGCGCGCGTTTCGCGGGACGCTGGCAGCAGGGATACGTGCACGGCAAGCTGCGTCACGATCCGGCGTTCGCCGCAATCAGTGCGCTGCTGCTGGATGCCGGGGCAGCGCTGCCGGTGCTGGACCTCGGCTGCGGCATGGGCCTGCTGGGCCAGTGGCTGCGCGAACAGGGCCACCGCGGCGACTATCTGGGCATCGATAACGATCCGCGCAAGCTGGCCGCCGGCCGTGTGGCTGCGTGCGGCCTGCGGCCGGCGATCGAACTGCGCGCGGGGGATCTCGCCATGCTGCCGCCGTGGCGCGGTCACGTGGTGCTGCTGGACGTCCTGCATTACCTCGATCACGACGCCCAGGGTGCCCTGCTCGCCGCGGCGGCCGACCGGCTGGCCGGCGAGGGTCTGCTGCTGATCCGCGGCGTGCTGCGCGACCGTTCCTGGCGCTGCCGCGTGACCATGGCCGCGGAGCACCTGCTGGCTTTCGCCGGCTGGATGCGCACACCGGCGCGGCATGTGCCGACACAGGCCGAGTTGGAAGCCGCGCTGCAGGGCGCGGGGCTGAGCGTCACCGCGCGTCCGCTGTGGGGGCACACCCCGTTCAACAGCTGGCTGCTCGTCGCGCGCCGCGCATCACCGGCGCGGGTTCAGCGCTCCTGATCGGTCGGCCGCATCAGGATCTCGTTGATGTTGACGTGTTCGGGCTGGCTGACGCAGAACAGGATCGCGTTGGCGACATCGGCACCCTGCAACTGGCGCATGCCCTCGGCCCAGTTGTTGATCGCCTGCTGCGTCGGCGCGTGCGCGATGTGCTCGCGCAACTCGGTGGCGACCACGCCGGGCTCGATCACGCTGACGCGGATGTTGTCCTTGCAGACCTCGCGACGCAGCGACTCGCTGAAGCCGACCACGCCCCACTTGGTCGCCGAATAGCCGCCGGCACCGGGATTGGCCTGGCGACCCGCGGTCGAGGCCACATTGACGACATGCCCGCCGTGGCGCGCGCGCATGCCCGGCAGGGCCGCCTGGGTCGAGGCGATCAGGCTCAGTACGTTGAGTTCGAGCATGCGTCGCCAGCGACCGAGATCGGCGGTCTCGATCGGTTCGAGATACATCACGCCGGCGTTGTTGACCAGGATGTCGAGCCGGCCGTAATGCGCTTCGGCCTCGCGCACCACGCGCTGGGCTTCGTGCTCGTCGAGCAGGTCGGCGGGCAGCACCAGCGCCTCGCCGCCGGCAGCGCGGACGCGCGCGGCAAGCTCGTCGAGCCGGTCGGCGCGCCGCGCGACGAGGGCCACGCTGGCGCCGGCCGCAGCCAGCGCCAGCGCCGTGGCCGCGCCGATGCCGGACGAGGCGCCGGTGACGAGGGCGATCCGGGATGCCAGGGGACGGGGGTTCATGGACGATCTCCGCAGGATCAATCGCCCATTGTCGCGCAGCGCGCCCCGCCGCGAGTCAACGCGGCGTCAAGGCGCGGCGGTTGTCACGGAATGCCGCTCGCGCAGCCGCGGAAGGTGGCGCCGGTGACCTCCAGCATCGCCGACCAGGCGTAATGCTCGCCGCCGAGGCTGCAGCCACCCGGACTGACGGTCAGCCGCACCCAGCCGTGATTGGCGGTGAAGATCACGACCGCGGACCGCAGCCGTTGCCGCGACACCGCGGTGTAGCTGCGACGCACCTGGCCGTCGCCGATCACGGTGTCCAGCCGGCGTACGCGCCCCTCGCCGTAGATGAAGGCGTTCCAGCCGCTCGGCTTCATGCCCAGTGCGGACACCAGCGGCGGGGCATTGACCGCGGCGGGCGCCGGTGTCCCCGGCCGTGCCACCGCTGCCGCGGGCGCTACCCGCACCAGCAGCAGCGCCGAGGGCGTCGCGGTACCCGCGGCCGACACGGCAACCCTCTGCGGCAGCCGCCAGATGACGTTGCCGTGGGCATCTTCGATGCGCGCCTGCAGGGCATAGTGTTCGCTGCCGTTGAGTGCTGCGGCGGCGATGCCGATCGCGAACCCGACCGGCGACGCGCGCGCCGGCTCGTTCACGTGCGCCAGTTCGCTCACACCGCTATCGGTCTGCCGGACCAGCGTCACCACGGCGCGTGCGCCCGGCGGCATTGCGCCATGCTCGCGCCACAGCACGCTGCCGGCGAACACCACCGGCGCAGCCGGTGGCGGCGGCGCGATCCTGGGCGGCACCGGCGCGCAGGCGGCCAGCGCGAGCAGCCCCCATGCGGCGATCCATGCACGAATGCCCCTGTCGGTTCCTGACCGCATCACGCCCCCTGTGGCGACTTCGGAGTTCAAGGTCGCCAGAGTATCGCGTTGCGCGGGCTGCGGCAGCGGGTCGCGCTTGATTCCGCGACGGTGATCGCCACCTTGCGCACGAGGAGATGATCATGCCGACCCCGATCGAAATCGCCTGCCCGCGCTGTGGCGCGGTCAATCGCGTCCCCGCCCACCGCCTCGCCGACGCGCCGGCCTGCGGTCGTTGCCATCAACCGCTGTTCGATGGCCATCCTGCGACGCTGACCGATGCCAGCTACGCCACGCTGGTCGAGCACACGCGGATTCCGCTGATCCTCGACTGCTGGGCCCCTTGGTGTGGCCCGTGCCGCCAGTTCGCGCCGGTGTTCGAGCAGGCCGCGCGCCAGTTCGAACCGCACCTGCGCTTCGCCAGGCTCGATACCGAGGCCAATCCGGTCAGTGCCAGCCGCCTCGGCATCCGCAGCATTCCCACGCTGATCGCCTTTGGTGGCGGACGCGAGATCGCCCGCGTTTCCGGCGCCCTGTCGCTGCCGCAGTTCACCGCCTGGCTGCGCCAGCACGGTCTCGTCGCCGGCGCGTGATACAAGACGCGGCATGCGCCGCATCGTCATCGACCGCCCCGGAAGCTACGACCGGCTGCGTCTGGTCGAGGAACCCGACCCGTCGCCCGCCACCGGCGAGGTGCTGATCGCCGTCGAGGCGGCCGGCGTCAACTATGCCGACAGTATCGTGCGCATGGGTCTGTACGCCTCGGCGAACAAACTGCACGGCTATCCGATCACGCCGGGCTTCGAGGTCGCCGGACGAGTCGTTGCGCTGGGTACGGGCGCACAGGGTTTCGCGATCGGTGATCGCGTCGTGGCCCTGACCCTGTTCGAGGGCTACAGCAGCCATCTGCGGGTGCCCGCAGGCCAGCTGTTCGCCCTGCCCGCGAGCCTCGACACCCTGCACGCGGCCGCTTTGCCGACCGTGTTCCTGACCGCCTGGTTCATGACGACGCAACTGCTGCTGCCGCGATCCGGCGATACCTGGCTGGTGCATTCGGCGGCCGGCGGCGTCGGCTCGGCGCTGTGCCAGCTCGGGCGTCTGGCCGGCTGTCGCGTGATCGGCATCGTCGGCGCCGGGCACAAGGTCGCGCACGCGGTGGCCATGGGCGCCGCGGCGGTGATCGACAAGTCCGCACAGGATCCGTGGCAGGAGGTGCGCCGGCTGGCGCCGGCCGGCTGTCAGGCGATCTTCGATGCCAACGGCGTCAGTACGCTCGCGCAGAGCTACGCGCACCTCGCGCCTGCCGGAAAGCTCTGCGTCTACGGCTTTGCCGGCATGCTGCCGCGCAATGGTCGCCTGAACTGGCTGGCGCTGGCGCGCGACTGGCTGCGCACGCCGCGCTTCAACCCGCTCGACATGACCCAGTCCAACCGCAGCGTGCTGGCCTGCAATCTGAGTTTTCTCGCCGCCGAAGCGCCGCGCCTGGCCGAAGGCATGCACTGGCTGCTCGAACGCTTCGCCGATGGCCGCCTGCAGCCCTTGCCGGTGCAGACCTACGCCCTGGCGCAGGCCGCGGATGCCCAGCGGCACATCGAATCCGGTCGCAGCATCGGCAAGCTGGTGCTGCTCCCCTGACGGCGCGCGGCAGCGGGCATTGCCGTCAGGTAAGACGCCGCCACAGCCATGGCAGCAGGCACAGCAGCAGGCCCAGCACGACGATCCACAGGCTGCTGGTGACGACGAAGGTCATGCCGACCAGACCGGCACCGGCCAGCATCTCGATCGGCTCGCCCTGCTTCTTGCCATAAATGAAATAGCCCGAGCCGATGGCGCCGAACAGCACGCCCCAGAGCAGGGCGGCGGTGGTCAGTCCGAACATCAGCGTCGCGGCGGGGTGCATGGACGCTCAGACCGCATCGCGCCGCCGATGTTCCCGTCGCCCAGCGCGCGCGGATTCGGCAATCCGGGCATGACCGGCTAAAGTGGCGCGACCCCCCTGCCCCGCGCGCGCCGCCTGCCGTGACCGCTGCGCGCATCGAGAACACGCCATGTCCACTCCCCTTCCCGTGCCGGCTGCCGCCGGGTTTCGCGACCTCGGCCTTTCCGAGCCGCTGCTGCGCGCGCTGATCGACGTCGGTTACGAAACGCCCTCGCCGATCCAGGCCGCGACCATCCCGCCGCTGCTGGCCGGTCGTGATCTGCTGGGCCAGGCGCAGACCGGCACCGGCAAGACCGCCGCCTTCGCCCTGCCGCTGCTGGCACGGCTCGACCTGGCACGCGCGCAACCGCAGGTGCTGGTGCTGGCGCCGACGCGCGAGCTGGCGATCCAGGTCGCCGAAGCGTTTCAGCGCTATGCCATGCACCTGCCCGGCTTCCACGTCCTGCCGATCTACGGCGGTCAGGGATACGGCCCGCAGCTCGCCGGCCTCAAGCGCGGCGCGCACGTGGTGGTCGGCACGCCCGGCCGCGTGATCGATCATCTCGAGCGCGGCACGCTCAGGCTCGACGGCCTCGCCTGCCTGGTGCTCGACGAGGCCGACGAGATGCTGCGCATGGGCTTCATCGACGACGTCGAAAAGGTGTTCGCGCGCACGCCGCCGGCGCGCCAGGTGGCGCTGTTCTCGGCGACGATGCCGACGCAGGTGCGACGCATCGCGCAGAACCACCTGCGCGACCCCGCGGAAATCACCATCGCCGCCAAAACCACCACCGCCGCCAATATCCGCCAGCGCTACTGGTCGGTCAGCGGCATGCACAAGCTCGACGCGCTGACGCGCATCCTCGAGGCCGAGCCGTTCGATGCCATGCTGGTGTTCGCGCGCACCAAGCAGTCGACCGAGGAGCTGGCGGGCAAGCTGTCCGCCCGCGGTTTCTCCGTCGCCGCGATCAACGGCGACGTCGCCCAGCCGCTGCGCGAACGCGCCGTGCAGCAGCTCAAGGACGGCCAGATCGACATCCTGGTCGCCACCGACGTCGCCGCCCGCGGCCTCGACGTCGACCGCATCAGCCACGTGCTCAACTACGACATCCCCTACGACACCGAGTCCTACGTGCACCGCATCGGCCGCACCGGCCGTGCCGGGCGCAGCGGCGAAGCGATCCTGTTCGTCGCGCCGCGCGAGCGCGGCATGCTGCGCTCGATCGAACGTGCCACGCGCCAGCCGATCACGCCGATGAGCCTGCCCAGCGTCGAGGCGGTCAACGACCGCCGCATCGCGCGGTTCATGCAGCGCATCGGCGATGCGCTCGCCGCCGGCGGACTGGAGCCGTTCCAGGCGCTGGTCGAGCAATACGAGCAGGCGCACAACGTGCCGGCGCTGGAGATCGCCGCGGCTCTGGCGCGTATCGCCCAGGGCGACGCGCCGCTGTTGCTGGAAGAGTCGGCGCCGACGACCTTGCACGACGAGCGTCCGTCGCGCACGCCCCGCGACCACGGCACGCGCATTGCCCGCGACCCGGGTGCGCGGCCCGCGCGCGGGCGCGACCCGGGCGCAACCCGCGCGCCCGCCACGCGCGGCGAACGCAGCGGGCCCGCGCGCGAGCGCGCCGACAGCGGCCCGGAAGCCGGCTTCGAGACCTATCGCATCGAGGTCG
>JAKAZT010000043.1 GCA_021815695.1 Pseudomonadota bacterium | reverse complement strand
CGGCGGCGGCGGCCGCCACGACGACCACGACGACGTGCGCGTGCGCTCTCGCCGGCGGCGTCGGTGCGTGCGTCGCTGCCCGCAGGAGCCTGGGCCTCGTCGGACGTGGTCGCAGGCACGGTCGCCGGCGACGGTTTCGGTTCCGGGCTGGCGGCCGGTGCCCGTGCCGCTGGCTGCGCTGGCCGGGCTGGGGGCGACGGCCGCTCGCCACGGGGTTCGCGTGGCGGCGACGGCTCGCTGCGCGGCTTGGCCTGCGGCAGCGGCGTGGCGGTCACGCCGCGTGTGCGTTCACTGCCGCGTTCGCCACCGGGTCTGCCGGCGCGCGCGGGTTGCGCCCTTCCGGAGCCCGCGGGCCGCCGCTCGTCGCGTGGCGGGCGCGGTGCCGGGCGCTCCTCGCGCGATGGCCGCGGGGGACGTGGCGCGGCACGCGGCACTGCCGGCGCCGCCGTTGCGTTGTTGCCGCCGAACCAGCCGAACAGACGCTTGAGCAGGCCGCCACCGGGTGCGTCGGATGTCGCAGTTGCCGCCGGTGCCGGCGCGATGCGCGGTGCCGGCGCATGCGCGGCAACAGGCTCCACGTCGGGCCGCGATGGCGCCGGAGTGGCGGGCGTGACGCCCGACACGGCCGGCTGCTCGCCCTGCACGTCGATCTGCCCGACCTTCGGCAGCGCGGTCGGCGCGGCGACGGTCGTGCGCTCGTAGCTGGGCTTGGCATGCTCGCCCATCTCGCTTTCGCGGATGCGGCTGATCTCGAGGTGCGGCGTCTGCAGCTTGGGATCGGCGACGATCACCACATGCACCTTGTGGCGCAGCTCCATCTCGACCACGCTGGCGCGCTTTTCGTTGAGCAGGAAGTTGGCGACCTCCGGTGGCGCCTGCAGCAGCACCTGGCCGGTGTGTTCCTTCATCGCGTGCTCTTCGGCGAGGCGCAATGCCGACAGCGACAGCGATTCGACGCCGCGGATGCGACCGTGGCCGTCGCAGCGCGGGCAGACGATCTGGGTGGATTCGTCCAGCGACGGGCGCAGGCGCTGGCGCGACATCTCCAGCAGGCCGAAGCGCGAGATGCGGCCGACCTGCACGCGCGCACGGTCGAGCTTGAGCGCCTCCTTGAGCGTGTCTTCGACCTCGCGCTGGTGCTTGGGGCTGTCCATGTCGATGAAGTCGATCACGATCAGGCCGCCGGCATCGCGGATGCGCAGCTGGCGGGCGATCTCGACCGCCGCCTCGCAGTTGGTGTTGAACGCCGTTTCCTCGATGTCGCTGCCCTTGGTGGCGCGCGCCGAGTTGATGTCGATCGCGGTCAGCGCTTCGGTCTGGTCGATCACGATCGCGCCGCCGGCCGGCAGTCGCACCGTGCGCGCGAAGGCGTTGTCGATCTGGCTCTCGATCTGGAAGCGCGAGAACAGCGGCGTGGTGTCGTTGTAGAGCTTGAGCTTGCGCAGGTTGTTGGGCATCACCTGCTGCACGAACTCGCGCGCTTCCTGATACAGATCCTCGTGGTCGATCAGGATCTCGCCGATGTCGTTGCGCAGGTAGTCGCGCAGGGCGCGGATGATCAGCCGCGATTCCTGGTAGATCAGGAACGGCGCCGGCTTGCCGACGGCCGCCTCGGCGATCGCCTTCCACAGCTGCAGCAGGTAGTCGAGGTCCCACTGCAGCTCTTCGGCGTCGCGGCCGAGGCCGGCGGTGCGCACGATCAGGCCCATCTCCTCGGGCAGGCTGAGGTGCTCCATCGCTTCCTTCAGCGCCTGGCGATCCTCGCCCTCGATGCGCCTCGACACCCCCCCGGCCTGCGGGTTGTTGGGCATCAGCACCATGTAGCGGCCGGCGAGGCTGATGAAGGTGGTCAGCGCCGCACCCTTGGTGCCGCGCTCCTCCTTCTCGACCTGGACGATCAGCTCCTGGCCTTCCTTGAGCAGGTCGCGGATGCCGGCCTTGTGCGGGTCGACACCCGGCAGGAAATACTCGCGGGTGATTTCCTTCAGCGGCAGGAACCCGTGGCGTTCACCGCCGTACTCGACGAAACAGGCTTCCAGCGAGGGCTCGACGCGGGTGATGCGGCCCTTGTAGATGTTGGATTTCTTCTGCTCTTTGGAGGGGATCTCGATGTCGAGATCGAACAGGGTCTGGCCATCGACGATGGCCACACGCAACTCTTCACGCTGAGTTGCGTTGATCAGCATGCGCTTCATTGTGTTGTTCCTCGGCCGCCCGCGGCTGCGCTCCGCGACGGCGCCGCAAGGCGGCCGGCCGGGGATCGCGCCGCGAACGCGGCAATCATGCCGCAGCGATCCGCTGCTGCGGCGGTGTATGTCAGGGCCCTTGCGCCATCGCCGCCGCCTGCCGCCATGACGGTGGCAGGCCGGTATGCGACCCGGACCGGGTACGATGGGAGGGTGACGGCCGGCTCCGGTCAGGACGTCCGGCGCGTTCCTCGCCGGCGTGCCCGGCGGGGTGCAGTCCGCCGGGCCGAACCCGGCGTGCACTGCAAGACGCCCGTCAAGTTTATCCGCCAATGACCGGATTTATCAATGCAGACGGCTACTTCGCGTGACGCCGGCCCCGGTGTGCGGCTGATCACGGTCGGCCCCGAGCGCGAGGGCCAGCGCATCGACAACTGCCTGGCGGTGCTGCTCAAGGGCGTTCCGCGCAGCCTGATCTACCGCCTGCTGCGCACCGGCCAGGTGCGCGTCAACGGACGTCGCGCCAAGCCCGACACGCGTCTGGCCGACGGCGATCAGCTGCGCATACCGCCCGTGCGCACCGCGGTCGAGACCGAGGCCGGCCCGCCGCCGCCGGCATTGGCTGACAGCGTCGCCGGGGCGGTGATCCACGAGGATCGCGACTTCCTGGTGGTGGACAAGCCGGCCGGGGTCGCCAGCCACGGCGGCAGCGGCGTGCGTTTCGGCCTGATCGAGCTGCTGCGCGCGGCGCGCCCGCAGGAGCACCTCGAACTGGTGCATCGGCTGGATCGCGACACCTCGGGCGTGATCGTGCTGGCGCGCACCCGCGCCGGCCTGACCGGCCTGCAGCGGCTGATCCGCGAGGGTCGGGTGACCAAGCAGTACCTGTGCCTGCTCGGCGGCGAGCCGCGGCGGGCGAAGTTCGACGTCAACGTGCCGCTGCGCAAGTTCGAACTGCAGGGCGGCGAGCGCATGGTGCGGGTGGCCGAGGACGGCAAGCCGGCGCTGACCTTCTTTCGCGAGATCCAGCGCTACGCCGGCGCCAGCCTCGCCGAGGCCACGCTCGGCACCGGGCGTACCCATCAGATCCGCGTGCATGCCGCGCATGCCGGGCATCCGTTGGCCGGCGACGACAAGTATGGCGATCGCGAAACCAACCGGCGCTTGCGTGATGCGGCCGGACTGAAGCGTCTGTTCCTGCACGCGGCGCGCTTCGAGTTCGATCTCGACGGCCGCGGCTACGCGTTTTCGGCGCCGCTGCCGGCCGACCTGGCCGCGGTGCTGGACCGGCTTCAGCGCAGATAGCGCGCGCCCACCTCCAGTGAGCGCAGCCAGGTGTCGGGCGCCACCAGACCGCCGATCAGCAGTGCCGCGGCCGCATGCGCGAAGGCCACGGGCAGCAGCGCGCGCCGACGCAGGAACCACGCCGTCCACAGCAATCCGCCGGCGAAGGTCAGCAGCATCAGCGGCGTATTGGGTGCATGCAGCAGGGCGAACAGCGTCGCCGTGGCCAGCGTGGCGATTCCGCGGTTGCCGGCGCACTGCAGACGCCGCGCGACGATGACCTGCAGCATGAACTGCTGCAGCAGGGCCCAGCCGAGGTAGCGCAGCGCGGGCAGCGGTTCCGGCGCGACGCCATGCAGGGCGGCCCAGGCCGCCAGTGCCGCCAGCGCGGGCAGCAGTGGCACGATCCAGAGCCGCGCCGGGGCCAGCAGGGTCCAGTCGCGCGGTCGCGCGCGCCACTCCAGCACGGCGGCATAGACCAGTCCGACCGCGATCATCGCGGCATCGGCGCGATCGATGCGACCGTCGTAGTGCATGCCGATGATCAACCAGGCGGCCGGTATCAGCGCCACGGCCGCCTCGATCAGCGCACGCAGACGGGGCTGTCGCGGCGGCCGCAACAGGACGGCCAGAGCGAGCAAGGCCAGGCCTGGCGGCAGCAGCGGCGGGGTCGCGGCAGTGGGCGGGGGCGGACCGGCGACGGCGGCCGCGAGGACACTGTCGAGATCGCCCTGCGGCACGATCACCGCCGCCGGTGCCCGTGCCCGGATGCGATCCCGCGTCGCCAGCAGGGCGCTGGCATCGAGTGCCGGCGGCAGTATCACCACGGGCAGCGCGAGGGTCGTCTGCGCGGGCATGGCCACGAAACGGTCGTATGGCTGCGCAGCCGCCAGTGCGGCGATCCCGAGCGGCAATGCCCTCGGCGGCAGCAGTTCGATCCGCCGCAGCGTCAACGTCGCTCCCGGCGCGCCCTGCACGGTCAGCCGCAGCATCGCGAAGCGGGCCGGCGGCGGCACGCGTCGGTCGGCGATTACCCATGGCAGCGCGTCGATCGCCAGGTCCAGCGTCGCGGCGCCGGGCTTCAGTACCGTGACCGGCGCGTAATAGGCCGGGCCGTCCAGGGTCTGGCGACCGGCCAGTGCAAGCGCGATCGGCGCGTCGGCGCCGAGTTCCAGCCGCAGCCGCGGCAGCCGCACGAAATCCATCGGCACGCTCAGCGGCAGGCCGATCTGCACCGGCTGCGACGAAGCCAGCTGCAGCAGCAGGCCAGCGCTCGACGGCCGCAGCGTACCGTCGCCGAATACGCGCCCCGCAACCACGTCGCGCGCGCGGCGCGGCTGCCATCGCCAGGGCGAGTGGCCGCTGGCATAGGCAGCTGCGGCGCGTTCCGCGTGCCGCTCCAGTGCCCGTGCCGTCAGGGTGTTTCCAATCCACGCCAGCGCCGCCGCCAGCAGCAGCGCGGTCGCGGCGAACAGCAGCGGCGCGATCCCCTTCGGCGCGCGCACGGTGGCGTCAGGTCGCCAGCAGCCGCTCGCAGCGCGCGGCACAGACAAAGTCGTTCATCGACAGACCGCCGCAGTCGTGGGTGGACCAGCGCACGCGACAGTGGCCGTAGCCGGCCTCGAGGTCGGGATGATGATCGGCCTGGTTGGCCATGAAGCCCACGGCGTTGATGAAGCCCAGCGTGCGATGGAAGTCGGCGAAGCGGAAATCCTTGGCGATGGCCGCGCCCTCTTCGACCAGTGCCCATCCGGGAAGCACGTGCAGCAGTTCGTCGGCGCGCGCGCGATTGACGCGATGCTCGCTTCCGTGGCGCGGCTGGCAGGGCAGGGCAGCAAGCTCTTGCAGCGACATTGCGGCGTCCTCGGTCCGGTCATGAAGTATAGCGATGCCACGGATCGGAAAATCCGGACTAAAATGGTCCCGATTGAATCGGGATGAGCGGTCATGATCGAGATCAGCGAACGCGCGCAGGCCCATTTCCGGCACTTGCTGGCCACCCAGGGCGGGCCGGGCTGGGGGGTGCGCATCCGTGCCAGCAACGGCGGCACGGCGCGTGGCGAATGCGAGTTGGCGTTCTGCGAACCCGGCGACATCGACGGCGGAGACGTCGTGATCGCGTGCAACGGCTTCAGCGTCTACGTGGATGGCCCCAGCGCGCGCTGGTTCGAGGGCGCCGCGATCGACTACGACGAGACGGCCACCGGCGGCGAGCTGGCCGTGCGCGCACCGCATCTGCGCTGCGCCCCGCCGAATGCCGATGCCGGATTGGTCGAACAGATCGGTTATGTGCTGGAAACCGAGATCAATCCGCGTCTGGCCGCGCATCGCGGAAACGTCAGCCTGCGCGAGGTCGAGGCCGACGGCACGGTCGTGCTGCAGTTCGGCGGCGGCTGCCATGGCTGCGGTGCGGTCGATGCCACGCTGCGCCAGGGCGTCGAACGGACCCTGCGCGAGCGCATTCCAGCGATCACCGCGGTGCGCGACGCGACCGACCACAGCCGCGGCGAGGATCCCTACTACCGCGGCAACAAGGGCGCTTCGGCGCTGGGTGGCTGAAAACAGGACCCGGCGCGCGGCCGGGTCTTGTGCTTGTCCGGGACCGGGCGGGCGCGGGGGTTACAGCCCCTTGCCGCTGCCCTGGATGTCGCCCTTGAGGTTGTAGAGCACCGGCGGCAGCGAATGGAAATAGGCGGCGATGTCCTCGCGGTCCTGTTCCGTCAGCTGCGAGGCGAAGCCGTGCATGATCGGATTCTTGCGCTGGCCGTCCTTGTACTCCTTGAGCGCCTGCACGATGTAGCCGGGATACTGGCCGGCCAGACGCGGGTACTGCGGGTCGGTGGAGTTGCCGTTGGCACCATGGCAGGCGAAGCAGACCACGGCTTTTTTCTTGCCCGCCACCGCGCTGCCCTCGGCACGGGCGACCACGGGCAGCGCCAGTGCGGCGGCGAGAAGGAACGGAAGTGCGACTCGAACGGTCATCGGCAGGGATCCTTGCACGGCATCACTTCTTGAGGCTGGACAGGTAGGCGGCGATATTCGCGATGTCCGCCTCGGAAAGACTCTCGGCCTGCGTGCGCATGGTCGGATGGGCGCGATCGCCGCTGCGGTATTCGTTCAGCGCCGTCACCAGGTACTGATAGTGCTGGCCGGCGATCTTCGGCACCGGGTAGTTGGGATAGGCGTTGTGGTAGCCGGGAATGCCATGGCAACCATGGCAGGTGTAGACCATGATGCGGCCGACCGCGGGGTCGCCCGGGTGGGCCGCGGCTGCCGCGGCGGAGCCGGTGACCCCGGCCGCGAGGACCAGTACGGCAAGCAGGACAAGCGATCGGATCATCGTCTGGATTCCACGGCGCGGGAGAGGCCGGAGCGCGTCCGGCAAGGCGCGCATTGTAGCCGCCGCGGCACGCCCGACAAGCCCCGCGGAAGTGGCCAACGACCGTGCATCATCGACCTGGCGAAGCCCGCCGCCGCGGCTGTATCGGGCCGGAGCGCGGCCAGGCTGCTGGTGATCGCCGTATTTGCCGGACCCCGCTGCGGGTCGGTCGGGTACTGCGAGCGGGTGACCCATCGGGGCATGTCCGTGGCCGATGGAACGTGCAGTCCGGCTGGCCGGGCTGCATGTCAGGCCGCGATCTCGCACGCTGAAGCCGCAACGACCATGACGAATGGGGGATGGCAGAAAAATCTAGTGCAGTAGCATTGTAATACACCAATACTGCACTGGCACAACCGTCATGCGTCCGTCCCACGCCGCCGCTCCCGCCACACCCCGCAGGATTTTTGCCTTGGCCTTCGTGCCGCTGCTGCTCGCGGGCTGCGGCGGCAAGCCCGCGGCCAGCGATCAGGCCAGCACCAGGGTCCCGGTCGAGGTGGCGGTGGCGCAGCTGGCGCCGATCGCGGCCAGCTACTCCGGCACCGCGCCGCTGGAGGCCGATCACGAGACCGACGTCGTCGCCAAGACCGGCGGCGTGCTGTTGCGCGTCGATGCCGAGGAGGGCATGAGCGTGCGTGCCGGCCAGGTGCTGGCCGAGCTCGACGACGCCCAGGCACGGCTGGCGCTGGCCGAGGCCGATGCCACGCTGAAGAAGCTGCAGAGCAACTTCAGCCGCTCGCAGGAGCTCTGGCAGCGCAAGCTGATCAGCCAGAAGGACTACGACCAGCTGCGCTACGACCTTGCCGCGCAGCGCGCGATCTACGAGCAGAAGCAGCTTGCGTTGTCGTGGACGCGCATCACCGCGCCGATCGGCGGCGTGATCAGCCGGCGCATGGTCAAGCGCGGCAATCTGATCCAGATCAACCAGGCGCTGTTCCACATCGTCGACATGAGCCCGCTGCTGGCGGTGCTCAACGTGCCCGAGCGCGAGCTGGGCCGACTCGAGGCCGGGCAGCCGGCGCGTCTGGCGGTGGATGCGCTGGGCCGGCATGCGTTCAGCGGCCGCGTGCTGCGCATCGCGCCGGTGGTCGACGCCGCCAGCGGCACCTTCCGCGTCACCTGCGAGTTCGACCACGACGACGGCGTGCTGCGGCCGGGCATGTTCGCGCGCATCGACATCGTCTACGACCAGCGGCGCAGCGCGCTGGTGATTCCGCGCAGCGCGGTGATCGACGACGACGGTCACAGCGCGGTGTTCGTGGTCGCGCGTCAGACCGCGCCGGTCAAACCCGCAGTGGTCAAGGGCGGCCAAGGCCAGGCAGTGGCGGCCGAGCCCGCACGTGCGCCGGCCGTGATCGAGATCGCGCGCCGTGTCGAGATCCGCACCGGCTACAGCGAGGGCGACCGCATCGAAGTGCTTTCCGGCCTCAAGCCCGGCGACCGCGTGGTGACACTGGGCCACAGCACGCTGCGCGACGGCAGCGAGGTCGCGGTGGTGGAGAAGTCCTCGTGAGCCTGCCCGCCTTCGCCGCGCGGCGGCGGGTGACGGTGGCGATGCTGACCCTGACCCTGGTGCTGTTCGGTCTGATCGGGCTCAGCGGACTCAAGGTCAACCTGCTGCCGGACCTTTCCTATCCGACGCTGACCGTGCGCACCGATGACGAGGGCGCTGCGCCGGTCGAGGTCGAGAACCTGATCACCCAGCCGGTGGAAGAAGCCGTCGGCGTGGTCAAGGGCGTGCGCAGCGTGCACTCGGTGTCGCGTTCGGGACAGTCGGACGTGATTCTCAGCTTCGCCTGGGGCACCGACATGGACCAGGCCAGCCTCGACGTGCGCGACAAGCTCGACACCCTGCAGTTGCCGCTGGAAGCGAAAAAGCCGCTGCTGCTGCGCTTCAATCCGTCGACCGATCCGATCCTGCGACTGGCGCTGACCGCGCCGGCGGGCGCGGGCGCCGACGCGGGCGAGCTGAAGCGCCTGCGCCGCTACGCCGACCTCGAGCTGCGCAAGAAACTCGAGCCGGTACGCGGCGTGGCCGCGGTCAAGGTCGGCGGCGGCCTCGAGGACGAGATCGAGGTCGCGGTCGACCAGCAGAAGCTGGCGCAGCTGGGGCTGGACATCAACACCATCGTGACGCGGCTGAAGCAGGAGAACGTCAACATCTCCGGCGGGCGCATCGACGAGGGCAGCCAGCGCTATCTGGTGCGCACGGTCAATCAGTTCCGGGACCTGGCGCAGATGCGCGACATGCTGGTCGCGGTGGACCAGGGCGTGCCGGTGCGTCTGAAGGACGTGGCCACAGTCAGCCAGGGCTACAAGGAACGCAAGGGGGTGGTGCGCGTCGACGGCCGCGAGGCGATCGAGCTGGCGATCTACAAGGAGGGCGACGCCAACACCGTCAGCGTCGCCGACGGCGTGCGCGCGGCGCTGGTCACCCTGGAAAAAAACCTGCCGCCGGGCGCCAGGCTGAGCGTGATCGACGACCAGTCGGTATTCATTCGCCACGCGCTCGAGGACGTGCGCAACGACGCCCTGCTGGGCGGCGTGCTGGCGGTGCTGGTGATTTTTCTGTTTCTCGGCGAAGGCTGGAGCACGGCGATCGTCTCGCTGTCGCTGCCGGTGTCGCTGATCGCGACGTTCTTCTTCATGGGCCAGATGGGCCTGAGCCTCAACGTGATGTCGTTGGGCGGACTGGCACTGGCCACCGGCATGGTGGTCGACGACTCCATCGTGGTGCTGGAGAACATCGCCCGCCTGCGTCGCCAGGGCCTTTCGATCCTCGACGCCGCGGTGCGCGGCGCGGCCGAGGTCGGCATGGCGGTGACGGCCTCGACGCTGACCACGGTCGCGGTGTTCTTTCCGCTGGTGTTCGTGCAGGGCATTGCCGGTCAGCTGTTTCGCGATCAGGCGCTGACCGTCACCTTCGCCATGCTGGTATCGCTGGTGGTGGCGATGAGCCTGATCCCGATGCTGGCCTCGCTGCAGGGTCGTGCGCCGCTGGCCTATCGCGAGGAATCCCTGCCGCCGCCGCCGCGCCGCTGGTATGGCGTGCCGGCGCGCGCCTTGGCCTGGCTGGTGGTGCTGCTGATGCGCGCGATCACGCACATGATCGCGCCGCCGATGCGCTGGGCCTCGCGGCGCGTGCAGGGACTCTATGATCCGGCCGCGGCGGCCTATGTGCGGATGCTGCCGCGGGCGCTGGCGCACCCGTGGCGCGTGCTGGGCGTGGCCGCGCTGGCGTTCGTGGTCGCGCTGGCGCTGGTGCCGACGCTGGGGCTCGACCTGATTCCGCAGCTGGCGCAGAACCGCTTCGAGATGACCGCGACGCTGGCGCCCGGCACACCGCTGGCGACCACCGACGCGCTGGTGCGCGCCATCTCGCGCGCGCATCGCCACGATCCCGGCGT
The DNA here is from genome assembly GCA_021815695.1 of Pseudomonadota bacterium. Taxonomy (GTDB): domain Bacteria; phylum Pseudomonadota; class Gammaproteobacteria; order Xanthomonadales; family Rhodanobacteraceae; genus Metallibacterium. The sequence goes on along the minus strand of JAKAZT010000043.1, from coordinate 6,335 downwards.
GGCCTCGATCTACGGCGTCGCCGGCGCGGGCACGCGGCTGGACGCCAACCCCACCGAGTCCGGCGAGAACATCGCGCGGATCGGCTTCGCGATGCGGCCCGACGCGGGTGTCGCCGGCGAGCAGGCCGAGACCGCGCGCCTGCGCGCGGCGATGCAGCGCGTGCCGGGCGTGCAGGTCAAGTTCGCGCGGCCGCAGTTGCTCAGCTTCGGCGCGCCGCTGGAGGTCGAGATCCGCGGCTACAACCTCGATGCGCTGGCGCGGGCGGGGCAGCGCCTCGAGGCGCTGATGAAGGCATCGAAGCGCTTTTCCGACGTGCGCTCGACGGTCGAGGCGGGCGTGCCCGAGATCCAGATCCACTTCGACCCCGACCGCGCCGCGGCGCTGGGTCTGACCACGCGCGCGGTGGCCGACGAGGTGGTGCGCAAGGTGCGCGGCGACGTCGCGACCCGCTACGACGACCGCGATCGCAAGGTCGACGTGCGGGTGCGCCTGCTGCCCTCCGAGCGACGCAGTCTCGGCGACGTGCGCAACCTGATCGTCGGCGGCACGCCGCAGGCGCCGGTCCGGCTGTCGGCGGTCGCCGACGTCACCCAGACCGTGGGCCCGGCCGAGATCCACCGCATCAGCCAGGAGCGCGTCGCGATCGTCTCGGCCGGACTGGCCGGCGGCAACCTGGAAGGCGGCATCGCCGAGGTGCACCGGCTGGTGGCCGCGAATCCGCTGGCGCCCGGCGTCAGCGTGCGCATCGGCGGCCAGGGCCGGGAGCTGGGCGATTCCACGCGCTCGCTGCTGTTCGCGCTGGGGCTGGCGATGTTTCTGGTCTATCTGGTGATGGCATCGCAGTTCGAGTCGCTGCTGCATCCGTTCGTGATCATGTTTTCGGTGCCGCTGGCGATGGTGGGCGCGGTGCTGGCGCTGAAGCTGACCGGCTCGACCATCTCGGTGGTGGTGTTCATCGGCCTGATCATGCTGGTCGGCATCGTGGTCAAGAACGCAATCGTTCTGATCGACCGCGTCAACCAGCTGCGCGAGGCGGGCGTGGCCAAGCGTGATGCCCTGGTGCAAGCGGCGTCCTCGCGCCTGCGACCGATCGTGATGACCACGCTGTGCACGCTGATCGGCTTCCTGCCATTGGCGTTGGGCGGCGGCGACGGCGCCGAGGTGCGCGCACCGATGGCGATCACCGTGATCGGCGGTCTGCTGGTTTCGACCCTGCTGACCCTGGTGGTGATTCCGGTGGTGTACGACCTGCTGGATCACCGCGGCGATGCCTGGTACGCGGCGCGCGGCGCGCGCCATCGCGGTACCGCCGAGGCAGACGACGGCCGCATGCAAGCGGGCGACGCACGGCTCGCGTCCGAGGCACCCGGCGCATGACCCTCGCCGAGCTCAGCCTGCGCCGGCCGGTGACGGCGATCATGTTCTTCGTCACCCTGACCGTGATCGGCCTGATCGCCGCGTTCCGCCTGCCACTGGAGCAGTTTCCCGACATCGACGCGCCATTCCTGTTCGTGCAGATCCCCTATGCCGGCTCGACCCCCGGCGAGGTCGAGCGCACCATCACGCGTCCGGTGGAGGAGGCACTGGCGACCCTGCCCGGCATCCAGCGCATGCAGTCGAACTCGCGCGCCGACGGCGCCGACATCCAGCTCGAATTCAAGTGGGGCCAGAGCGTCGCGGTCAAGGCGGTCGAGGCACGCGAGAAGATCGACGCCATTCGCGACCAGCTGCCGTCCGACCTGCAGCGCTATACGGTGCAGAAGTTCTCCACCACCGACCAGCCGGTGCTGCAGGTGCGCATCGCCGGCGAGCACGACCTCGCCAACGCCTACGACCTGCTCGACCGCAAGTTCAAGCGTCCGCTGGAACGCATTCCCGGCGTGGCGCGCGTGGACATCCAGGGCGTGGCGCCGCCGCAGGTGCAGATCGGGCTGTCGGCCGAGCGTCTGGCCGCCCACCACGTCAGCCTCAACGATCTGTACAAGACCTTGCAGCAGGCCAACTTCGCGGTCTCCGCGGGCCACGTCGAGAACGGCGGCGTGCGCTACCAGCTGCAACCGCTGGGCGAGTGGAAGAGCCTCGACGACATCCGCGCCATCGTTCTCGACCGCCAGGGATTGCGACTCGGCGATGTCGCCGACGTGGTGCTGCGACCGGCGCGGCTGAACTACGCGCGGCGCCTCGACATGCGCCCGGCCGTCGGCATCGACATCAGCCGCGAGCGCAACGCCAACCTGGTGCAGGTGGGACGCGCGGTGATGCAGACCATCGACCGTGTGCGCCAGGACCCCGAGCTGCGCGGCATTCGCGTCTACACGCTGTCGAACGAGGCCGACAACGTGACGTCGTCGCTGCGCGAGCTGGCCGAGGCCGGTGTCGCCGGAACCCTGCTGTCGGTGCTGGTGCTGTATTTCTTTCTGCGCGACTGGGCGTCGACGCTGATGGTTTCGCTGGCGATCCCGGTGTGCTTCGTCATCACCCTGGGCGCGATGTACTTCTTCGGCATCAGCCTGAACACCCTGTCGATGATGGGCCTGCTGCTGGCGGTCGGCATGCTGGTCGACAACGCGGTGGTGGTGGTCGAGAGCATCTACCAGTACCGCGAGCAGCATCCCGGCCGGCCCTGGTACAGCGCGGTGCAGGGCACGCAGGCGGTCGGCATCGCGATCGCCGCCGGCACCTTCACCAGCATCGTGGTGTTCCTGCCGAACATCTTCGGCGAGAAGAACAACATCAGCATCTTCCTGACCCAGGTCGCGGTGACCATGGCCATCGCGCACCTGGCCTCGTGGCTGGTGGCGGTCAGCCTGATCCCGATGCTGTCGTCGAAGCTGCCGCCGCCGAGGTTTCTCGGCAAGGTCAGTCTGGTCAGCCGGCTGCGCGACCGCTACGCACGGGCGCTGCGCTGGACGCTCGTGCACCGGCGCGCGTCGCTGCTGGCGCTGGCGGCGCTGCTGGCGTTGAGCTTCGTGCCGATGGCGAAGACGAAGTACGACATGTTCGCCAGCGGCGAATCGCGCCAGCTGCAACTGCAGTACACGCTCAACGGTACCTACCGGCTGGCGCAGATCGAGCCGTGGGTGGCCAAGGTCGAGCGCTATCTGATGGCGCACAAGCGGGCCTTCGAGATCAAGTCGGTCTACAGCTATTACGACGAGCAGGGCAACGCGATCACCAACGTGCTGCTGACCGAGGGTCCGCAGGCGCGGCGTCCGGCCAGCGCGATCATGGAGGCGATCCGCAAGGGCCTGCCGCAGCTGCCGATCGGGACCGTCGGGTTCGACCAGCAGCGCCGCGGCAATGGCGGCGGTGTCGAGATCAGCCTCAGCGGCGACTCCGGTCAGCGTCTGCGCGATCTCGCCGGTACGGTGCTGCCGGTGCTGGCGCGACTGCCGGCGCTGCGCGACGTGCATCTGTCCGAGCACGGCGCCGACCGCGAGGTGGCGGTGCACGTCGATCGCACGCGCGCGAAGATGCTGGGCTTCAACGCCGAGGAGGTGGCCAACACCATCGCCATCGGCCTGCGCGGCATGCCGCTGCGCGAGTATCGCCAGGGCGACCGCGAACTGCCGGTGACGCTGCGCTTCAGGAACGCCGATGCGCAGCGTCTGGGCGACCTGTCCGACTACACCCTGCGTCGCGCCGACGGCGCCGAGGTGCCGCTGCTGTCGATGGTCAGCCTCTCGACGCAGGCCTCGGCCGGCGCGATCCGCCGCATCAACCGCCAGACCGCGCTGCCGATCCGCGCCAACCTCGCGCCCGGCCACACGCTCGAGCAGGCGCGCGGCGAGATCAGGCACGCGCTGGACGCGCTGACCCTGCCGGCGGGTTACCGCTGGAGCTTCGGCGAGAGCTTCGACGATTCGCAGCAGGCCGGCAACCAGATGCTGTTCAACACCCTGATCGCGCTGGTGCTGGTGTACGTGGTGATGTGCGCGATGTTCGAGTCGCTGATCTTCCCGGCGGCGATCCTCACCACCTTCGTGTTCTCGGTGTTCGGCGTGTTCTGGCTGTTCTGGCTGACCGGCACCACCTTCTCGATCATGGCCTCGATCGGAATCCTGATCCTGATGGGCGTGGTGGTGAACAACGGCATCGTCATGATCGTGCACATCAATCAGCTGCGGCATGGCGGCATGGAGCGCGTCGAGGCGCTGATCGCCGGCGCCCGCGACCGCCTGCGCCCGATCCTGATGACCATGGGTACCGCCATCCTCGGCATGCTGCCGCTGTGCCTGAGCACGTCCACGATCGGCGGCGACGGCCCGCCGTACTACCCGATGGCGCGCGCCATCGCCGGCGGCCTGCTGTTCTCGACCGTGGTGACGCTGCTGGCGTTGCCGCTGATCTACTCGCTGCTGGACGATGCGCGCATGGCCGTGCGCCGGGTGATCCGCGACGCGCGCGCGGGACGCCTGCGGCCGGCGCGGGCCTGAGCGCTCATTCCGCCGCGCGCGCCGGGCTGGCACACTGCCGGCATGAGCGACATCCTCGATCTCACCGCGGAGTTGATCCGCCGGCGGTCGTTGACCCCCGACGATGCCGGCTGCCAGGCGCTGCTGGCGGCGCAGCTGACGGCCGGCGGATTCCGCTGCGAGTCGCTGCGCTACGGCGAGGTCGACAACCTGTGGGCGACGCATGGGCAGGGCGCTCCGGTGCTGGTACTTCTGGGGCACACCGACGTGGTGCCCAGCGGACCGCGCGAGGCCTGGGCCAGCGATCCGTTCGGGCCGGACTGCCGCGACGGGCGTCTTTACGGCCGCGGCGCGGCAGACATGAAGTCCGGCGTCGCCGCGATGACGCTGGCGCTTCAGAACTACGTCGCCATCCACCCCGATCACCCGGGCACGCTGGCGCTGCTGCTGACCAGCGACGAGGAAGGTCCCTCGCGCGACGGCGTCAAGCGCGTCGCCGCGCATTTCCGCAGCAGCGGCCAGCGCGTGGACTACTGCGTGGTCGGCGAGCCGTCGTCGCGTCATCGGCTTGGCGATCTGATCCGCGTCGGTCGCCGCGGCTCGCTGTCCGGCGCGCTGAGCGTGCGCGGCGTGCAGGGCCACGTCGCCTATCCCGAGCTGGCGCTGAATCCGATCCACACCCTGGCGCCGGCGCTGGCGGAACTGGTGGCGACGCGCTGGGACGAGGGCAACGAGGCGTTTCCGCCGACTTCGCTGCAGATGTCGAACCTGCACGCCGGCACCGGTGCCGGCAACGTGATTCCGGGCGCGCTCTCGGCGCAGTTCAATTTCCGCTTCGGCACCGCCAGTCCTGCGGCCACACTGATGGCGCGGGTCGAGGCCATCCTGCGCCGGCATCGACTCGACTTCACGCTTGACTGGGATCTGTCCGGCGAACCGTTCCTGACGCCGCCCGGACGGTTGCGCGAGATCGCGGCGGCGGTTTGTCGCGAGTTCTGCGGTGTCGAGCCGGAACTGAGCACCGGCGGCGGCACCTCGGATGCGCGCTTCATCGCGCCGCTGGGCGCCGAGGTGGTCGAGATCGGTCCGGTCAACGCCAGCATCCACAAGATCGACGAGCACGTCGCGCTGGACGAGCTCGAGCGCCTGCCGGGGCTGTATCAGGCGATCATCGCCAGGCTGCTGGGCTGAGCCGCGACACGCCGCGGCGCGTGGCTCGCGCTAAGCTCGCGCCGTCGCATCCGGCCGCGGCGGAGGAAGCACACGATGGCGCAACGCATGGCTTTCATCGCCAACCCCTCGACCGAGGCGCAGGCCGCGCAGACCGCGCTCAGCCGCCGTTACCACGGCGTCAGCGTGGGCGAAGCGGACGTCATCGTGGCGCTGGGCGGCGACGGTTTCATGCTGCGCACCCTGCACGCGCACCTCGCGCGTGGCGTGCCGGTGTACGGCATGAAGTTCGGCCGCGTGGGCTTTCTGATGAACCAGTACGCCGACCACGACCTGCCGGAGCGCATCGCGGCGGCGCATCCCGCGGTCCTGCATCCGCTCGCCATGCGCGCCCGTGACGCCGCCGGCAACCGCTGCGAGGCCCTGGCCTTCAACGAGGTGTCGCTGCTGCGGCAGACCAACCAGGCGGCCCATCTCGAGCTCGCGCTCGATGGCGCCGTCAAGCTGCACGAGCTGGTCTGCGACGGCGTGCTGCTGGCCACGCCGGCCGGCTCCACCGCCTACAACCTCTCCGCGCACGGGCCGATCCTGCCGCTGGATGCCAACGTGCTGGCACTGACACCGATCAGCCCGTTCCGGCCGCGACGCTGGCGCGGCGCGATCCTGCCGGCGGCGACCGATGTGCGCATCCGCGCGCGCATGGCGCAGGAGCGCCCGGTCAGCGCCACCGCCGATTTCATCGAGGTGCG
>JAKAZT010000169.1 GCA_021815695.1 Pseudomonadota bacterium | reverse complement strand
GATGTCCACGGCGGCCTCGGCCTGGCACTGGCGCGCACGCTGGCCGGCGTGCTCGGGCTGGAGCTGCGTTTTCGGCTGGATAACGGCGCATTGGTCGCCGAGCTGGGGCGGTTCCGGACACTGGACGCTTGAACGCATAGCGATCCCGGTCCTTGTCGCCGGCGCGCTCCCGCTGGCAGCGGCAGTTCGACGCCGTCGCCTGATCCAGGTCAACGCATGGCGCACCGCCGTCGCTCAGCATGCGCGCATGGATCCGGTCGAAACCCTGCGTGCCCAGCACCGCGCGCTGGATATGCTGCTGCGCGCGCATCTGGATGCGGTGATCGCGCTCGATTTTGCCGCCGCGCTGGCGCGCCTGGCGATCTGGCAGCACGCGTTCGCGCTGCATCTGCACACCGAGGACACGACGCTGATTCCCGCGCTGGCCGATGTCGCCGCGCCGCGCTGGGTGGCGCACGTGTACGACGCCGAACATCGTCATCTCGAAGCGCTGATGCACGATTACACGGCGCGTTTTGCCGGCACGGTCGCGGTGCTTCCGGATGGCATGACGAAGCGGCGCAACATGGCGCTGGCGATCATCGATTCGGCTCACGTGCTGCGGCATGTCATCGATCATCACCATCAGCGCGAGGAGCAGGCCCTGTTCCTGGAATTGCCCGAAGCCGTCTTGGCGCGCGCCGCGCGCGCGGGCGGCGTCGAGGATGGCATCGCGGATGGCGACTGATCGCGTGGCCGCGCTGTCGCGACGGGAGAAACGCGGCTGCTAGAATCGCGGCGACTCCGGATCGCCCTCATGCTCGCCGTCAGCCGCAGCCTCGTCATCCCCGAAGCCGAGCTGGTCGAGCGCTTCCTGCGCGCCGACGGACCCGGCGGCCAGCACGTCAACCGCACCGAGAGCGCGGTCGAGCTGCGCTTCGACGTGGCGCGCTCGCCGTCGCTGCCGGAGCCGCTGCGCGCGCGCCTGCTGGCCCGCCGCGACCGCCGCCTGACCGCCGAGGGCGTGCTGGTGATCCAGGCGCGCCGCTTTCGCGAGCAGGCGGCCAACCGTGACGACGCGCGCGCGCGCCTGCTGGCGCTGATCCGCGAGCAGCTGACCCCGCCGAAGCCGCGCATCGCCACCCGGCCCGGCCGCGGCGCCCGCGAGCGACGCCTCGAGGGCAAGCAGCAGCGCGGGCAGATCAAGCGCAGCCGCCGCCGCGACTGGAGTGGCGATTGATCCCGGCGCTGCCGCGGCCGCGGGATCTGCCGCCGCGCATGCCGCATGGCGATGACCACGCGTTCCGCCGCGCCTGCCGCAGCGTGGTGAGCCTGGCCGGCTGGCGCGTGGTCGGCACCTTTCCCGATCGCGGCAAGCTGGTGCTGATCGCCGCGCCGCATTCGTCGTGGTGGGACGGCGTCTGGGGCCTGCTGGTCAAGGTCGGCATCGGCGCCGACATCAGCTTCATGGCCAAGCGCGAGCTGTTTGTCGGCCCGCTGGGCTGGCTGCTGCGTGCGCTGGGCGGCATTCCGATCGACCGCAACGCCGCCGGGGGCGTGGTCGAGCAGATGGCCGAGCGCCTGCAGGGCTGCGACGCGCTCTGGCTCGGCCTGACGCCGGAGGGGACGCGACGCGCGGTGCCGAAGTGGAAGTCCGGCTTCTGGCACATCGCGCAGCGCGCCGGTGTCGACGTGCTGCCGGTGTATTTCCATTACCCCGAGAAAACCATCGGCATCGGTCCGCTGTTTGCGCTCAGCGACGACATGGACGCCGACATCGCGCGCATCCGCGATTACTTCGCGCCGTATCGCGGTCGTCATCGCGGCGTGTGAGCGCGCACCTTCAGCGCTCCGAGTGTCCCGGCTCGAAATAGTCGCCGCGCGTGAACAGGCCCGGCTTGACCAGGTCGACGAAGGCGCGTGCCTCGGGCGACAGGTACTTGCCCTTGCGCACCACCACGCCGTAGCTGCGCGGCGGGAAGTAGGCGCGCATGTTGCGCACGGCCAGGCGCTCGCGATCGGCGTCGGTGATGCAGATGCCGGTGACGATCGAGATGCCCAGCCCCATCGCCACATACTGCTTGATCACGTCCCAGCCGCCGACCTCGATCGCCACCGTATAGGGCACCTGGCGCTGCTGGAACACCAGGTCGACCAGCCGGAACGTGGTCAGCCGCTGGGGCGGCAGGATCAGGCCGTAGGGCGAGAGGTCCTCGAGGCGGATGTCGGGCTTCGCCGCCAGCGGATGTTCCGGCGGCAGGATCAGCATCGGGTCGAAGTGGTGCACCGGCGCGTAGTCGAGGTCGGGCGGCACGTCGAGCATCGAGCCGACGGCGAAGTCGGCCTGGTCGGAGCGCAGCAGCGCCAGCCCGTCGCGGCCGGTGACGTTGGCCAGCTCCAGGCGCACTTCGGGATGGCGCTCGCGGTAGGTGCGCACCAGCGGCGGCAGCAGGTACTGGATGGTCGAGGTGCCGGCGGCGATGGTGAGACTGGCGGCCTTGAACCCGGCGACGCGCGCGCGAAAGTCGCGGTCGAGCTGCTCCCAGCCCTCCACCAGCGGGCGCGCCAGTTCGTACAGCGCTTCGCCGGCGCGGCTGAGGGTGACGCGGCGGCGCGTGCGTTCCAGCAGGCGCTGGCCCAGCTCGCGTTCCAGCGCGGTCAACTGCAGGCTGATCGAGGGTTGCGACAGAAACAGCGCTTCGGCGGCGCGCGCCAGCGTCCCCAGCTTGACCGTATAGACGAAGGCGCGCAGCTGCTTGAGCCGGTTGCCCTTGTAGTAATAGCGTGGCTCGACCGTAGCGGGGCGCCCGGTACGGCTGCGCGGCTTGCTTTTTTGCTTTCTGGATTCAGTCACTTGGAATATTCATTTATTTTGTCAATGTTATGAATTGAAACGTTTGTTTTGTCAAACCATGGCTTTCGCGCCTAGGCTGCCGGCGTCGCTCATCGCCGGAGTCCGCCCATGGCCGTTGCCGCCGACCGCTACCCGTTTGCCGTCCCGCCGGGCGTCGTTTTGCGCGCGCCCGACGCGGCGTCCGACCTGCTGACCCCGGCCGCGCTGGCCCTGCTGGCCGACGTGCACCGGCGCTTCGACACCCGCCGCCGCGAACTGCTGGCGCTGCGGCGCGCGCGCCAGGCGCGCTGCGATGCCGGCGCGCTGCCGGACTTCCGCGCCGACACCGCGGCGATCCGCGCCGCCGACTGGCGCGTGGCGCCGATGCCCGAGGCGCTGTGGGACCGCCGCGTCGAAATCACCGGACCCCCCGAGCGCAAGACCGTGATCAACGCGCTGAACTGCGGCGCGCGCGTGTTCATGGCCGACTTCGAAGACTCGACCACGCCGACCTGGGCCAACCTGATCGACGGCCAGCGCAACCTGCGCGACGCGGT
>JAKAZT010000168.1 GCA_021815695.1 Pseudomonadota bacterium | reverse complement strand
CGCGAGCGGGCGACGCTGGCGCTCTCCGGCGGCAGCACGCCGGGCCCGTTCCTCGCCGCGCTGGCGACGCGGACGCTGGACTGGCCGCGACTGACCGTCACCCTCGCCGACGAACGCTGGGTGCCGCCGGGCCATCCGCGCGCCAACGCCACCCTGGTGCGCGACACCCTGCTGCAGGGCGCGGCCGGCGCGGCGCGCTTCGTGCCGCTCTACGCCGCGGCGCCGACACCCGAGGCGGGCCTGACCGCGGTGCGCGCCGGCATCGATGCCCTGCCGCTGCCGCTCGATGTGGTCGTGCTCGGCATGGGCGACGACGGCCACATCGCCTCGCTGTTTCCCGGCGGCGATCAGCTGGCCGCCGCGCTCGACCCGCAGACCCTGGCGCGCGTGCTGCCGATGCGCGCGCCGGCCGCCGCCGAGCCGCGCATCAGCCTGACCCTGCCGCTGCTGGCCGGGGCGCGGTCGGTGTTCCTGCTGATCACCGGCGAGTCCAAGCGCGCCGTGCTGGAACGCGCGATCGACGACGCCCGCCTGCCGGTCCACGCCCTGCTGGCGCAGACGCGCACGCCGATCGCCGTGTACTGGGCACCCTGAATCCGGAGGAACCATGAACCTGCATCCGACCCTGATCGCCGTCACCGAGCGCCTGCGCGAGCGCAGCCGCGCCACGCGCCAGGCCTATCTCGCGCGCATCGACGCCGCGCGCGGCGCCGGGCCGAACCGCGAGCGCCTGTCCTGCGGCAACCTCGCGCACGGCTTCGCCGCCTGCGCCGCGCCCGACAAGGCCGCGCTGCGCGAGGGCCGCGGCGCCGATCTGGCGATCGTCACCGCCTACAACGACATGCTCTCGGCGCACCAGCCCTACGCGCGCTATCCCGAACTGATCAAGGCGGCCGCGCGCGCGGCGGGCGCCACCGCGCAGGTGGCCGGCGGCGTGCCGGCGATGTGCGACGGCGTCACCCAGGGCCGCGCCGGCATGGAGCTGAGCCTGTTCTCGCGCGACGTGATCGCGCTGTCGGCGGCGGTGGCGCTGTCGCACGACATGTTCGACGCCGCGCTGTTTCTCGGCATCTGCGACAAGATCGTGCCCGGCCTGCTGATCGCGGCGCTGAGCTTCGGCCACCTGCCGGCGCTGTTCGTGCCCTCGGGGCCGATGCCCAGCGGCCTGCCCAACGAGGACAAGTCGAAGGTGCGCCAGCGCTACGCCGAGGGCAAGGCGACGCGCGCCGAGCTGCTCGAGGCCGAGGCGCAGTCGTATCACGCGCCCGGCACCTGCACCTTCTACGGCACCGCCAACTCCAACCAGATGCTGATGGAGATCATGGGCCTGCACCTGCCGGGCGCCAGCTTCGTCGCGCCCGACACGCCGCTGCGCGACGCGCTGACCGCCGCCGCGGTGCGCCGCGCGACGGCGATCACCGCGCTCGGCGACGCCTACACCCCGGTCGGCCGCGTGATCGACGAGCGCGCCCTGGTCAACGGCGTGGTCGGCCTGCACGCCACCGGCGGCTCGACCAACCACCTGCTGCATCTGGTCGCGATCGCGCACGCCGCCGGCATCGACCTGCGCTGGGAGGACTTCGACGCGCTGGCCGCGGCGGTGCCCCTGCTCTGCCGCATCTACCCCAACGGCTATGCCGACGTGAACCAGTTCCACCAGGCCGGCGGCATGCCGTTCCTGATCGGCCAGCTGCTCGATGCCGGCCTGCTGCACGCCGACGTGCGCACCGTGGCCGGCGACGGCCTCGATGCCTACCGCCGGATGCCGCTGCTCGACGCGAGCGGCGCGCTGGCCTGGCAGCCGGCGCCGGCGGCGAGCGGCAACCGCGGCGTGCTGCGCGCGGCGTCCGAGCCGTTCCGTACCGATGGCGGCCTGCGCCTGCTCGAGGGCAATCTCGGCCGCGCCATCATCAAGATCTCCGCGGTACCGGCCGATCGCCTGCTGATCGAGGCCCCGGCGCGCGTGTTCGACGACCAGGACGAGGTGCGCCACGCCTTCGAGCGCGGCGAACTGACCGGCGATTTCGTCGCCGTCGTGCGCTTCCAGGGACCGCGCGCCAACGGCATGCCCGAGCTGCACAAGCTGACCCCGACGCTGGGCCTGCTGCAGGATCGCGGCCAGCGCGTGGCGCTGCTCACCGACGGGCGCATGTCCGGCGCCTCGGGGCGCGTGCCGGCCGCGATCCACGTCACCCCCGAGGCCGACGACGGCGGCGCGCTGGCGAAAGTGCGCGACGGCGACCTGATCCGCATCGACGCCGAACACGGCCTGCTCGAGGCCCGCGTCGATGCCGCGACCTGGGCCGCGCGCACGCCGGCCGTGGCCGATCTCGCGGCGCACCGGCACGGCTACGGACGCGAGCTGTTCGGCCTGTTCCGCGCCGCGGTCCACCGCGCCGACCAGGGCGCCGGCCTGTTCGGAGTCGCGTCATGAGCCACGCCACGGCAACCGATCCGCAACGCGGCCTCGAGGCCATCCTGCGCCGCAGCCCGGTGATGCCGGTGGTGGTGATCGACGACGCGGCGCAGGCGGTGCCGCTGGCGCGCGCGCTGCTGGCCGGCGGCATCCGCAGCATCGAGATCACCCTGCGCACGCCGGCCGCGCTGGACGCCATCCGCGCCGTGCGCGCCGCGGTGCCGGAGATGGCCACCGGCGCCGGCACCGTGCTCGGCGGCGCCGATCTCGAGGCCGCCGCGCGCGCCGGGGCGCATTTCGCGGTCTCGCCCGGCAGCACGCCGGCGCTGCTCGCCGCGGCGGCAGCGCAGGATTTGCCCTGGCTGCCCGGTGCGGCCAGCGCCAGCGAGGTGATGACGCTGCGCGAAGCCGGCTACCGGTGGCTCAAGTTCTTTCCCGCCACCGCGGCCGGCGGCAGCGCGCTGCTGCAGTCGCTGCACGGGCCGCTGCCCGACGTCCGCTTCTGTCCCACCGGCGGCATCAGCCTCGCGAGCGCGCCGGACTGGCTCGCGCTGCCGAACGTCGTCTGCGTCGGCGGCTCCTGGCTGACGCCGGGCGATCGCCTGCACGCCGCCGACTGGGGCGCGATCGAAACCCTGGCCCGGCAGGCGGTGCGACTGCGCGCGTCGTGAGCGGCAGCGCCGGGCCCGCGCGGCGCGCGGGCTGACGGCGCTGCATGATCGCCGCGCTTCAGCCGTGCCCGGCCGGCGCAGCGCCGGCGATGAACGTGTCGATATGCCGGCTCAAGACCGGCAGCACCTGCGGGTTGAGATACAGCATGTGCCCGACCGGGTAATCGAACTCGTGCACGCGGCCGGCCAGTGCGGCGGCGGGCAGGCCCATGTGGCGGATGGTGTAGTCGGTGGCGAAGAACGGCGTGGCCATGTCGAAGTAGCCGTTGTTGAGCATCAGTTGCATGCCCGGGTCGTTGT